>JBCCWI010000063.1:0-24603 GCA_039193795.1 Actinomycetota bacterium
CCAGGGTGGCACCCCGTCAGCGGGGTTTCGGGTCAGGCGGGCGACTCGCTGCCCGCCGGGAGCTCGGGCGCCCAGAACGCGACGTTGCCGTCGGCGATGCGCACCGACTCGCCGTCGAGCGGCTGGACGTACACGCCGGAGACGCCGTTCTCGCTGGCGCCGAAGACGATGGCGTCGCCGTCCGGCGACCAGAGCCGCGGCGACTCGACGTACTGCCAGGCGAAGAAGACATAGTTGCGAAAGAACGTCGAGCTCAGCTGGGCCCGCCCGATCTCGCGCACCCCGTCGGGCTCCAGCACCCGCCAGATCCCGCCGGCGTCGCCAGGCTGCAGGAAGAGGAGGGTCTCCCCGTTGCGGGACCACTCGCCCCACAGGGAGATCTCGTCGTTGATCGGGATTCGCATCCCGGTCTCGAGCACCACGATCTCGCTCGCCGCGGTCGTGTCGTCAGGATCCTGGGCGGGCACGGCATCGCCGGTGTGCGCAACGGTGATGTCGTCGCTCAACTCGACGTTGGGGCCGCTGTGGGACAGGAAGAGCCGGCTCCCGTCGGGGGACACGACGAGTCCCGCCTCGGCGCCGACCGGCCCCAGATCGATGCGTTCGTCGGAGTCGACATCGAGACGGATCAATCGGCCATCGTCGGCTTCGTCGACGATCACGATCTCGCGGGTCCCCGGGATCCATGCCGGGGCGAGGAAGGACTGACCCGGCTCGCCCAGCGACTCCAGCGTCTCGAGATCGAGCGGGTCGCGGACGAGCTCCAGCGTGCGGTCGCGGTGCACGACCAGGTCGTCGCCTCCCGGTTCCCACGCCAGGTAAAAGCTGCGAGTGTCGAGGCTCTGCTCGGTGGCGAGCTCCCCCTCGGCGGTGAGGATGTCGAGGCTCGTCCCCTGCGGACCCGGGCCGAGTGCGGCGATGTAGCGACCGTCCCCGCTCCACGAGAAGAAGAAGTAGCCGCGTCGGGCGTCGTGGACGAAGGTCTCGTCGACGGACCGCACCACGACCTGTGCGCCGGTGGGGGTGGGAACCAACGCCACCGCTCGGTCGCCGTCGCGGGACCACGTCGGTTGCGTCGCCTGGCCGCGGGCGTCCTCGGGCGCGACGGCGACGAGCTCGCCTTCGTCGTCGACGATCACGAGGCCGGGAAGCCCACCCACGGCGATCGCACCGTTGAAGTCGAACACCTCGGGCAGGGTCGTCGTGGTCGTCGTGGTCGTCGTCGTCGACGACGCCGTCGGCTCCTCGAGCACGCTCCCGCCCGGCAGCTCCTCGGCCGGCACCGATGTGCACGCCGTCGCGACGAGGGCACCGACGGCGAGGACGAGGGGGACGAGTCGACGCACGGAGCGACCGTATCGCCGCTTCACCCGCTACCGGGACCTAGGACCCTGGGAGTCGGCGACCGGCGGGCGCACCCTGACAGCAGATCGACCAGACGACCCGAAGGAGTCGAGCCGTGTTCCAACAGATCATCGTCCCACTCGACGGTTCCGAGGAGGCCTGCGAGGCACTCGGACCGGCCGCCACCCTGGCCCGGCGCGTCGGAGCACCGCTGCACATCGTGGCTCTTCATCCCCCCGACGCCGATCCCGCACCACTCGAGGCCCTCGTGCTCGAACAGGCCGACGAGACCGGCGACGTGATCCGCGTCGTCGAGGTGCGTCCGATCGAAGAGTCCGTGCCGCGGGATCTCCGACGGCTCGCCGATCGCTGGGGGCCGTCGCTCATCGTGATGGCGTCTCACGGCCGGGGCCGCTCGGCCGCACTGATCGGCAGTGTCGCCAACGACATCCTCAACCACCCCGGCCAGCCGGTGATGCTGGTCGGCCCCGGCGTGGTTCGGAGTCGGTTCCGGACCCACGGCCCTGCCGTCGTGTCGGTGACCGGCGAGGACGACGACGTCTTGAACCTGGCGGCGGCGATCCTCGCCGAGACCGACTTCGACCCGATGATCGCGAACGTGATGGACCCGCGCCGCTCGCGGGAACTCGATCTGGTCCGCAGCGGCCCCCACGGCTCCGACGTGCCCGCCGACAGTGTGGTGGCCGAGCGGGCGGCCGGACGACTGGCCCAGGCGACCGGACGGTCAGCGATCGACTTCGACGTCTTCCACGATCCCCACGTCGCCGACGCGCTGGTGGCGGAGACCACCCGACGTCGGGCGAGCCTGCTGATCATGGCGACCCACGCCCGGAGCGGATTCGAGCGGCTTTCAACCGGGAGCGTGACCGCCGAGGTCGTGCGCACGGCACCGTGCCCGGTGCTCGTCACGCGGATCGTCGACGAGCCCGAGCGCTGACCGAGATCGGCTGCGCTCAGTCCGCCAGGTGCGGACGCTGGTTCTGCGGGTCGTACCAGGAGCGGATCGATGTCGAGACCGGTACCAGCTGACCACCGATGTTGATCTGCCACGAACCCTCGTCGAGCCACGCCTTGGTGATGCCCTCGCCGTCGGGGTGTTCGACATACCCCATCGAGCAGCAACGGTCCTCGGTGGCCGACCACATCGACGATGCGGTGCGGCCGACGACGACGCCGTCGCGGTACAGCGGCTCGTCGTGGTAGCTGACCAGATCCGGGTCCTCCATCCGGAACTGGATCAGTCGCTTCGAGCGCGGCGCGTCCTTCTGGGCGAGGAGCGCATCGCGGCCGAGGAAGTCGCCCTTGTCCCAGTCGATGGCGAAGCCGAGGCCGGCCTCGATCGGGGTGTCCTCGTCGGTGATGTCGTGACCCCAGTGCCGCATGCCTGCCTCGAGCCGCAGCGCGTTCATGGCGTGGTAGCCGGCGTGCACGAGACCGTGGTTCGCACCCGCCTCGACGATCGCGTCGTACACCGCCGCAGCGTTGTCGTTGGGCATGTAGAGCTCCCAGCCGAGCTCGCCGACATAGCTCATGCGCAGGGCGAGCACGGGCTGTCCGGCGACCTCGATGCGCTTGCTCCACCCGAACGGGAAGCCCTCGTTCGTCAGATCGGCATCGCTGATCTCCGACAGCAGCTTGCGGCTGTTCGGACCCATCAGGCCGAGCATCACGAAGTCGTGGGTGACGTTCGTGAGGGTCACGTCCTTGCCCGCACAGGCTCGGCGTAGCCAGGTCCAGTCGCGGTTCTCCGCACCGGCGGCGGTGACGACGAAGAAGGTGTCCTCGCTCATGCGGGTGACGGTGAGATCGGCCTCGATGCCGCCCTTGTGGTTGCACCACTGGGTGTAGACCGCCTTGTGGATCGGCGCGTCGATGTTGGCCACCGAGATGTGGTTGAGCACGTCGAGGGCGTCGGGGCCCTCGACCCGGAACTTGGCGAAGGAGGTCTGATCGAACAGGCCGACGGCCTCGCGCACGCCCATGCACTCGCGCATCATGTTGTCGTGCCAGTTCTGCTTGCCGTAGGAGTACTCGTACTCCTTGGCCTGCCCTTCGTCGGCGTACCAGTTGGGGCGCTCCCAGCCGGCGGTCTCACCGAAGACCGCACCGGCGGCCTCGATGCGATCGTGGAGCGGTGAGTGGCGGATGCCGCGTGCCGACTCGTACTGACGGAACGGCCAGTGCATGGCGTAGAGCAGGCCGAGGCTCTCGGAGATGCGGTCCTCGAGGTAGCCCTCGTCGGCCTGGAAGGGCTGGGCGCGACGGATGTCGACGGAGTTGAGGTCCATCGGCGGATGCTTGTCGGCGATCCAGTCGGCGAGCGCCCAGCCGACACCACCGGCGGACTGGATGCCCACCGAGTTGAAGCCGGCGGCGACGTAGCAGTTGTCGACCTCGGGGGCCTCGCCCATGTAGTAGACGCCGTCGGGCGTGAAGGCCTCGGGACCGTTGAAGAAGAGTTGGAGCCCGACCTCGCCGAGCACCGGCACTCGATGGATCGCCCGCTCGAAGATCGGTCCGACGTGATCCCAGTCCTCGGGCAGGCTGTCGAAGGCGAAGTCGCGGGGGATCTGATCCATGCGCCAGACCTTGCCCCGGGGCTCGAAGAAGCCGGCCATGATCTTGCCGGTCTCCTCTTTGAAGTACGTGTAGTTGCCGGGGTCGCGCAGCGTCGGCGTGCCGAGGGACAGCCCGTCGATCGGTTCGGTGACGATGTAGAAGTGTTCGCACGCCTGGAGCGGCACGTTGACGCCGATCTGGGCCGCGAGGTGGCGGGTCCACATCCCGGTGGCGAGCACGACGATCTCGGCCTCGATCTCGCCCTGCTCGGTGACGACGCCGGTGATCGCACCGTCCTTGGTCGTGAGCTGGGTGACCGCGACGTTCTCGATGACCGTGGCGCCGCGAGCCTTGGCCCCCTTGGCGAGCGCCATCGTGGTGTCGACCGGCGACGTCTGGCCGTCGCGGGGGATGTAGAGGGCGCCGACGAGATCGTCGGTGCGCATGTGCGGGAACATCGCCGCAGCCTCGTCGATCGAGATCTCCTGGCAGTCGACGCCGACACCGTCGGCCATGGTGGCGCCCCGCCGGATCTCCTCCCATCGCTGGTCGTTGTCGGCGACCTGGATCGATCCGGGCGTCCGGTAGCCGGTGGCCTGGCCGGTCTCGTCTTCGAGTTCTTCGAACAGCCGAGCGGAGTAGGCCGCGAGCTTGGTGAGCGAGTGGGTCGACTTGAGCTGGCTGACCAGGCCGGCAGCGTGCCAGGTCGTGCCGGCGGTGAGGGTGTTCTGCTCGAGCACGACGACATCGGTGATGTCGCGTCGAGTGAGGTGGTAGGCGATGCTGCAGCCGACGATGCCGCCACCGACGACGACGACCTGGGCCCGATCCGGAACGCTTGGCATGGGCGGGGAGGTTAGTGCGTCTAACAGGCGCCCGATACCGCTCAGTGGATGGTTTCACTCAGTGAAACAGGGCCCTGGGGCGGGTGGCTCGGATCAGCGGTCGGCGACGACGAGATCGAGGACGCCGACGCTGGGACGAACCCCGAATCGCACCTGGGGCGCGTCGCTGCGCTCGAGGCCGACGCCGGTCGACACATAGATGCGATGCCCGTCGATGTCGCTCAGTCCGCCGGCTGCGACATGGCGGGGGACGCTGCTGGCGGTGATGAGTGGCCCGATGAAGGGCAGCTGGATCTGGCCGCCGTGGGTGTGGCCGGTGACGATGAGATCGACCCGGCCGGGAAGCCACTCGATGATGTCGGGACGATGGGTGAGGGCGATCGTCACGACATCGTCGGACTCGGCGGCGACCAGCGCCTCCATCGCCCGCAGCGACGGTGCGGCCGGGACGGTGGCGAGGTCGCGGGTTCCGCCGATCACGACGGTCGTGCCGTCGATCTCGAAGCGGGCGACCCGGTCGTGGACGACGACGGCTCCGCTGGCCTCGGCGATCAGCTCGATCCACCCGATGTGATCGGTGTTGCCCTCGACGATCACGACGGTGCCGACGGCGTCGACGAGCTCGGCGATCAGGTCGGCCCACCGCCCCCAGGACTCGGCGATCACGTCGTCGTCGGTCTGCCAGAGGTCACCGGGCACGAGTACCAGGTCGGGGCGCTGGTCGATGAGGGTCGCGACGGCGTCGCGTTCGTGCTCGCCGATGTCGCGGGTCTGCAGGTCGGCGAGCACGCCGATCCGCAGGCCGTCACCGGCGTCGACCGCCACGTCGACCCGGTCGACGCGCAGCCAGAACGGCTCGATGTGGGTGGCGTAGAGGCCGAGCAGGGGCGGCACCAGGAGGGCTGCGGCGAGCCCTCGGCCGGCCCAGGTGTCGAGTCGTGCCCGTCCGGCCTGGCTCGCGAAGGCGGCGACGACGGGCCCGACCGGCACGACGGTCGCGAGGAGATACGCGAGGTGGGTGACGGCGAAGAACCCGAGCGACGACGCCCACACCAGGGTGACGACGCCCTGAGCCCCCAGCGCGAGCACTCGCACCGTCGGCGGACGACGGCCCCGCCAGATCGGCTCGACGACCCACCCGGCGACGGCGGCGACGGCGACCGCCCACAGGAGCAGCTGAGTGCTGAAGCTCACGGGACCCCAGGGTGCCAGCTTCGACGGCGGACGAAGCGGCACCTACCGTGACCGCCATGTCCGCTCCGAAGTTCGCCACCGACCGCTCGCACTACGGCCCCGCCCTCGAAGCCTGGTTCCGTCGTCGATTCCCGGAATGGACCGACGTCGCCATCGACGACATCGACATCCCGGTGGCGACCGGTTTCTCCAACGAGACGGTCTTCTGCACGGTCGCTCGCACGGTGGCCGGAGTTCGGGACCGGCAGCGGTTCGTGGTGCGCATCGAACCGACCGGGGGTGCACTGTTCCCGGCCCAGACCCCCGCCTGCGCGATCTCGGTCGACGTCCAGCACCGGGCGATGGCGGTCGCCGCCGCACACGCCGACGCCCCGATCCCCGAGGTCATCGGCTACGAGGCCGACACCGAGGTCCTCGGGGTTCCGTTCTTCGTGATGGCCCACGTCGACGGCCGAGTGCCGTCGGACAACCCTCGCTACACCCGCGAGGGTTGGCTGGTCGACGCGACCCCCGACCAGCGTCGCCATCTGGTCGAACAGGGCCTTCGTGCGATGGCGGCCGTCCACGCCTTCGACTGGCACGACGCGGACCTGGGCTGGCTCGACCGCAGCGCTACCGGCTCGCCCACGCTGGGCGACCAGCTCGATCTCTACCGGAGCGCGACCCTCGAATGGCTCGACGGCCGCGACCACCCGACGCTCGACGCCGCCTTCGACTGGTTGCGGCGTCACGACCCGCACGACGAGCGCATCGGGCTGACCTGGGGCGACGCCCGTCTCGGCAACATCATCTGGGACGGCTTCGACCCGGTCGCGGTGGTCGACTGGGAGGCGACCGCCATCTCGCCGCTCGAGGCCGACATCGGCTGGTGGCTCATGTTCGACCGCATGAGCTTCGACGACATGGGCATCGATCGGCTCGATGGCTATCCGTCACGAGCGGAGCAGATCGCGATCTACGAGGCGGCGAGCGGCCGCGAGGTATGCGACGCCCACTACTGGGAGGTGTTCGGGGCGATGCGGTTCTGCGCGATCTTCATCGGACTCGGCGATCGGCTCGTCGACGTCGGGCTGATGGCGCCCGAGCAATCGATGGCGGTGGACAACTTGGTGACCGATGCGCTCGCCCGCCTGCTGACCGCCGATCCGGGCCGTGGCTGAGATCGCCAAGGACGATCACGTCGTCCTACGCACGATCGAGGATGCCGATGCCGAGGACCTGCTGGCGGTGCTCGGCGACCCCGAGGTCATGCGGTACGGCACGACGGGATCGGCCACCCTCGCCGACTGTCGGAACTTCATCACGAGCAACCGAGCCGAGGGTGAACGCAACGGTGTGACCGGCTGGGCGGTCTGCACCCCCGCCGACGCCACCCTCCTCGGCTACTGCCGTCTGCGGATCGGGGTCGAATGGGCCGAGCCGGGTGAGATCGAGATCGGCTACCGACTCGCGACGCGGGCGTGGGGCAAGGGGTTGGCGACCCGCGCCGCCCGTCTCGCTCGGCGGCTCGCCTTCGAGACCCACGGCGCCGATCGGCTGATCGCGGTGATCGATCCCGGCAACACGGCGTCGATCGCCGTCGCCGAACGGCTCGGCATGCGCCCGATTCGCGAGCTGATGCTGCCGGAGTACGACCATCCCGACGTCGTCTACGCGCTCACCGCGGGCGAGTACCGCCGCGACGGCGGGACCGACTAGCCGTTGACGGCGGCGATGACCTCGGCCTGCGCGTCGAGCAGGGGCAGCAGGGTGTCCGCGTCGGCAGGCGGAAGGCCGAAGATGAACCGCCGCACGCCGGCGTCCTCGTGGGCCTTGGCGACATCGGCGCTCACCGGCGCCATGTAGAGCGACAACTCGATCTCGGACACGTCGCGATCGTTCTTGCGGCACTCCTCGGCGAGCGTGCCGAGTTCGTCCAGCATCGAACCCCGCCCGTTGATCGGCATCCAGCCGTCGCCGTAGCGGGCCGCCCGACGAGGACCCCACGGCGACGCCCCACCGACATGGATCGGCGGATGTGGCGCCTGCACCGGCTTGGGCTTGGACCAGATCGGGTCGAAGTCGACGAACTCGCCGTGGTACTCGGCGGGATCGTCGGCCCAGATCGCCTTCATCGCCTCGATCCGCTCGCGCACCAGCTTCCATCGGGTGTCGAACGCGGTGCCGTGATTCTCCATCTCCTCGGCGTTCCAGCCTCCACCGACGCCGAAGAGGAACCGGCCGCCCGAGACGTGATCGATCGAGGCCACCTCCTTCGCCGTCGTGATCGGGTCGCGTTCGACCACGAGACAGATGCCGGTGCCGACCTTGAGTTCGGTCGTGGCGGTCACGGCCGCGGTGAGGGCGACGAAGGGGTCCATCGTCTCGTAGTACATCTGGGGCAACACGTCACCGCCCGGCCACGGGCTCCGGCGACTGGCCGGGATGTGGGTGTGTTCGGCGACCCAGTACGACTCGAAGCCGCGATCCTCGAGGGCACGCCCGAGCTCGGCCGGATGCATGGCATCGGCGGTCGGGAAGATGCAGACGCCGAACTCCATGGTGCGCTCCGATCAGCCGGCGGGGGCGGGACTCGAGTCGGCGGTGGCGCCGTCGGTGAGATCGATGACGACCTCGGGCTCGATCGTCTCCGCGACCTTCTCGCTGACCACCCGGCTGCTTCCGCCCGGCTTCATCGAGACCCCGTAGAGACAGTCGGCGGCCTCCATGGTGCGCTTCTGGTGGCTGACCAGCAGCAGCTGGGCGTCGGCGCGGAACTCCTCGACCAGTGAGAGGAAGCGGTGGAGGTTGACGTCGTCGAGTGCAGCCTCGACCTCGTCCATCACATAGAACGGCGAGGGACGACTGCGGAAAACCGCGAAGAGGAAGGCCAACGCCGTGAGCGTGCGTTCGCCGCCCGAGAGCAGCGACAGTTTCTTGACGTTCTTGCCCGACGGCTTGGCCGAGATCTCCACGCCGGTGTTGAGCAGGTCGTCGGGCGTGGTCAGCGAGATCGAGCCCTGGCCGCCGGGGAACAGGGTCTCGAACAGCTGGGTGAAGTTGACCGAGACATCGGCGAACGCCGACGCGAACACGGTGACGATCTCCTCGTCGATCGAGGCGATCACCTTCGACAGCTCCCGTCGGGTGGCGCGGATGTCGTCGAGCTGCCCCTGCAGGAACGAATGGCGCTCCTGCAGCGCCTGGTACTCCTCGAGCGCCAACGGGTTGACCGGGCCCATGATGTCGAGCTCGCTCTCGAGCATCTCCACCCGCCGGGCGGGCTCGATGCCGTCGGGGAGCTCCGGGCACGGCGCCGACACGGCGACGTCGGGAGCGAGATCGTGGTCGGAGCGAAGCCGATCGACCGTGGCCTGGAGTCGGGTCCGAAGCTCCGCCTCCTCGACCTCGGCCTTGGCCATCGCGGTCCGCAGCCCCTCCAACTGCTTCTCCGCGTCGCTGCGACGACGACGCAGGCCGTCGAGACGCTGAGCGATCTCCTGCGCGGCCTGCGACTGGCGACGACGGCGCTCTCGCACGTCGGCCAGACGAACATCGACGACCCCGGCGCGGGTCTCGACCGCGGCGACCAGGGCCTCGAGCACGGCGGCTCGACGGTCGAGGGCGATGCGCTGCCCTTCGGCCGCGGCACGCTGCTCGGCGTCGCGTTCGAGGCGAGCGTCGAGCTCGGCGAGCCGGGCGGTGAGCGAGGTCTTGCGTTCGTCGAGTCCGGCTCCGCGCACGTCGACCTCGCTGCGCAGCGCCCCGACGGTCGCCGCCCGCTCCTCGAGGTCGGCGCGGGCGATGGCAAGCCGTCGTCCGGCTTCGAGCGATGCCTCTTCGGCGGCCTCGAGTTCGGGGAGTTCGGTCTCGAGCTCGGCGACCCGAGCGGCGTCGCGCTCGAGGCGAACGGCCAGCTCGTCGAAGCGAGCCTGGAGGGTGTCGGCCTCGGTGGTGACCTCGCGACGGTCGGCGTCGGTGCGCTGCAGCGCGTCGCCGGCCGCAGTGAGTCCGGCGGCGATGCCGTCGATGCGCTCGACGAGTTCGGCGGCGCGTTCGCTGCGCTCGGCCAGCGCTCGACGGGCAACCGTGGTGGCGTCGGCGCAGGCCACGCACCGTTCGCGCGTGACCTCCACCTGGGTTTCGGCCTCGGTGAGGGCGGCGCCGGTGGCACCCGAGCCCGCGGTGCCGATGCGCCAGCCGCTGGCCCCGAAGCGGTCGCCGGCGCGGGTGACGACGACGCGGGTCGGATCGCCCACGGCGAGATCGAGGGCCTGTTCCCACCCGCCCTCGGCGACGATCGTGTCGCCGAGCAGGACGTCGAGCAGCTCGTCGACCCCGGGGGCGGTGCCCCGGACGTGGCTGCGGATGTGGTCAGAACCGGTCGCCCGGGGCGCCGAGCGCCGACCGAGGGCGACGACGGCGCCGGGCGCGTCGCCTGCGCTCAAGACATCGAGGGCGCGTCGGGCGGTGACGTCGCCGTCGACGATGACCGCGTCCAGGGCGTCGCCGGCCGCGGCCTCGAAGGCGGGCTCCCAGCCCTCCTCGACCGCCACGAGATCCAGCAGGGTGCCGAGCACGCCGTCGACCTCGGCGAGGCGGGCGGCTCCGCTGCGGGCGCGGGCCTCGTCGAGCGCCAGCGTGAGCGCCTCGGCCCGGGCGACCCAGCGATGGTGTTCGGATTCGGCGTCGGCCTGCTCGGCCTGCTTCTCGGCCGCGTCGATCTCGGCGGTGAGCTTGGCGGCCTCGGCGGCCTCCAGCGCGGCGACGAGGGGTTCCTCCTCGTCGTGCAGGGCACCGAGGTCAGCGCGTCGCTGGGCGGCGGCGGCTTCGAGACCCTGGCGTTTCTGGTCGAGTTCGGTGAGCTTGGTCTCGAGCCGCTGGGACTCGCTGGTGCTGCGTTCGATCGAGGCCCGCAGCGCACCGAGCTCGCCGCGGACCTCCGAGGCCTTGCCACTCGGCACGGGCACCCCGTCGCCCCACTCCTCGCGGAAGGCCTCGCGGTCACGGGCGAGGGCGGCTTCCTCGACGCCGAGCCGTTCGAGGTCGGGAGCGAGAAGCTCGAGTTCGGCGGTGACGGTCTCGAGGTCGGCGCGGCACTTGGCCGCCTCCGCCTCCAGGTTGGCGATGACCGCGCGGTCGGCGAACGCCGAGCGATCGCGCTCGACGCCGCGTTGGCGTTCGGCGAGCACGGCGGCGAAACCACGGGCTCGCTCCCGCATCGATTCGAGCCGCACCAGGGTGTCGCCGAGGTCGTCGCCGCCGTGATCGGCGAGGGCCCGCTCGTCGGCGGAGACCGATTGGCCGAGTTCGTCGAGCTCGGCGCGGGTGGCGCGTTCCTGTTCGACTCTGGTCGCCCGGAACTCCCCGTTGGCGGCGAGCTTGGCCCGCAGGTCGGCGACCTCGCGGCCGGCGAGGTGAATTCGCAGGGCGGTGAGCTCGGCGATCAGGTCGCCGTGGCGGCGGGCGGCCTCCGCCTGCTTCTCGAGCGGCCGGAGCCCGCGGCGCACCTCCCGCATGAGGTCCTTGACCCGGGTGAGGTCGCCGTCGGTCGCGGTGAGGCGACGTTCGGCACGGTCCTTGCGCTTGCGGTACTTGAGCACGCCGGCGGCTTCTTCGACGATCGCGCGGCGATCCTCGGGGCGGGCGTTGAGCACGGCGTCGATCTGGCCCTGGCTGACGATGACGTGCTGTTGCCGGCCGACGCCGCCGTCGCTCAGGAGTTCGGTGATGTCGAGCAGCCGACAGGGCACACCGTTGATCGAGTACTCCGAGTCGCCCGTGCGGAAGAGGGTGCGGGTGATCTTCACCTCGTTGAACTCGACCGGGAGCGTGCGACTGTGATTGTCGATCGTCAACGACACCTCGGCGCGACCGAGCGCCGACTTCTGGCTGGTGCCGGCGAAGATGACGTCGTCCATCTTCCCGGAGCGCACGGCGCTCGGCGCCTGTGCACCCAAGACCCACGCGATCGCGTCGACCACGTTCGACTTGCCCGAGCCGTTCGGGCCCACCACGACGGTGACCCCGGGTTCGAGATCGATCGAGGCGGCGTCGGCGAAGGACTTGAAGCCCTTCAGCGTGAGGTTCTTCAGATGCATCGGGACGAACCTAACAATGCGAATTACATCCGTGTAGTCCTCCACCCTGGGGATTTCGGTGGAAACCCTGTGGGTGCTTGTGGACAACCTGTGGACGTCGGACGGTCGACTCCCCCGCGGACCGAAGGCTAAGGCATCGAGTCGTCCCGCTCGGCGCGCCCCGTCGCCGCGCCGCTCAGCGCCCGGTGGCGCCCGGGATCAGACCTGGGTTTCGCAGAAGTAGGTCCATGCGCCGCCGAACTTCACCCGCTGGATGGGGAGCCGGCTCCGGCTGCTGAGGTCGCCGTGCTTGCCGTAGACGGCGAGGTGCTCGGAGAAGTCGCCGGCGACCCCGAACGGGTCGACGAACGGGCGATCCGGCAGCGAGGTGCCCCGGTACTTGATCGCGTCGTGGAGCGTGCCCACCAGCGCCCGGTGGAGGCGGCGGATCTCCTGGCTCGACAGCGAATCACTGACCCGGTCGAAGCGCAGACCCGCTTCGTAGAGGATCTCGTCGGCGTAGAGGTTGCCGATGCCGACCACGAAGGTGTCGTCCATCAGCAGGGTCTTGAGCTTGGTGTTGCGCTGCAGCAGCGCACGACCGAAGGCGGTCCACGAGACCGGCTCGTCGACCGGATCGAGCCCGTGGTCCTCGAGCGCCGGGATCTCCTCGGCGACCGCGTCGGTGTCGACGACGAACATCTCCGCGGTGCCCTCGCCATCGATCAGCCGGAGCTGGCCGTGCTGGGTGAACGTGATGACGACCTCGGTGTCGGGATCCTGGGCGTCCTTGTTGGCGTTGCGCCGCAGCGAACCGGACCCACCGAGATTGACGACGAGGGTCGAGTCGCCGTCGAGCACGATCAGGATGTAGAGCCCACGACGGGTCACCTGGGTGATCTTCATGTCGTCGAGTTGGGCCGTGAACGCCTTGCGGTTCTTGTAGCGGCCGAGCACCTTCATGCTCATCGCCTCGACCGACTTGACCTTCTTGCCGACCAGGTCGCGATCGAGTTCACGGCGAACCGTCTCGACCTCGGGTAGCTCAAACACCATCACTGGCTCCGTTCTCTGCCTGGTGTTGTGGGACCGAGCCGCCGGCACGGCGTTCGTAGGCGGCTCGCGCCGCCTTCTGCTCGGCTTCCTTCTTGGAGGTGCCGGTGCCCGCTCCCTGCACCTCGCCGCCGATCGCCACGGTCGCGTGGAACCGCTTGTGGTGGTCGGGTCCACTCTCGGAGAGCTCGTACACCGGCGGGGTGTGGCCGTCGTGGGCGGCGATCTCCTGGAGTTGGGTCTTGTAGTCGCGGCTGCCGGGTCGTTCCGCCGCCCGTTCGATGCGGGCGTCGAGCGACCGGATCACGAGCTCGCGCACCGGCTCGATACCGCCGTCGAGATACATCGCGCCGAGGACCGCTTCGACGGCGTCGGCGAGGATCGAGGCCTTGTCGCGTCCGCCGGACGCGTCCTCGCCCTTGCCCAGCCGCAGATCGGGCCCGATGCCGAGTTCGCGGCCGACGTCGGCCAGGGTCGGCGCGGAGACCACGGCGGCGCGGGTCTTGGCCAGCTGACCTTCCGGCAGCCCGGGATAGCGATCGAAGATGTGGTCGGTCACGACGAGGCCGAGCACGGCATCACCGAGGAACTCGAGACGCTCGTTCGAGGCATCGCCGGGATGCTCGGCACACCACGACCGATGGGTGAGGGCGTGCAGCAACCGACCGGGCTCGGCGAACTCGTAGCCGAGCCGCTTCTCGAGCGAGGTGGACGGTGCCGCCGCAGACAGAGTGCAGTCCTCCGGTCGACCCGCTCAGCCGAGCTTCGCGACGACGTAGTCGACCGCGTCTCGGACGGTACGCAGGTCTTCGAGGTCTTCGTCCTCGATGCGGAAGCCGACGGCGCGTTCGGCGAGCTCCTCCTCGATCGCTTCGACGAGCTCGATCAGTGCGAGCGAGTCGGCGTCGAGATCTTCGGCGAAGGCGTCGCCCTCGTTGATTCCGGACGGCTCGATCTCGAGGATCTCCGCGAGACGATCCTTGACCAGCGTGACGACATCGTCGCGTTCCATGGGCTCCCCCTCGACATGGGTTTCGGCGGGCACGTGCACTCCCCCAGGCGGCTTCCAACACATCGCCACGGGCCCGATTCCGGACGCTCACACGCCGAAATCACGCCCGAAGCGTTGGCACCCTACCGGTTTCGGCGCTTGCGCGCTTGTGAACAGCGGGGTTTCGCAGCCGATCATTGCCGGTGAACAGCGTTCGACAGGCCGACGGGCCGCCGGGTCGGCCGGTGCGCCGTGCCCGGCCGAACGGATCAGTCCGCCAGGGAGGCGGCGGCGTCGGCGAGATGATCGACCATCTCCACCTCCACCATCTCCGACGCGACGCGGATGGCGTTCACCATCGCATCGGGGCTGCTCGAGCCGTGGGAGATCACACAGACACCCTTGACGCCGAGCAGGAGCGCCCCACCGACGGAGTCGGGGTGGAGCTCGCCCACCATCGTGTCGAGCGCGGGGCCGAGGGTGGCACCGGCGGCGCGGGTGTCGTCGTCGGTGTCGAGGGCCATCAGCAGGCGACCCATGATCGCCCGCATCGCACCCTCGAGCGTCTTGAGGGTCACGTTGCCGGTGAAGCCGTCGGTGACGATCACGTCGGCCTCGTCGGTCATCACGTCTCGACCTTCGACGTTGCCGATCCACTCACAGTTCGCCGCTGCGGCCCAGGCCGGATCGGCGAGCAGTTCGAAGCACTCCTTCACGAACGGGCTGCCCTTGCCGGCTTCCTCGCCGATCGACAGCAGCCCGACCTTGGGGCGCTCGATGCCGAACCGGTCGCGGGCGTACACCCCGCCCATCTGGGCGAATTCGACCAGCCACTCCGGCTTGCACTCGGCGTTGGCGCCGGCGTCGAGCAGGGTGGTCGGGGTCGACCCGGGGACGGGGATCGGCGTTGCGATCGCCGGCCGCTGGATGCCCTTGATCCGGCCCATGCGCAACAGCGCGGATGCCATGGTGGCTCCGGTGTTGCCGGCGGAGACCATCGCCGAAGCGTGGCCGTCGCGGACCGCCTCGGCGGCGCGCACCAGCGAGGAGTCCTTCATCTTGCGGACGCTCGAGCCGGGCTCGGCGTCCATCGCGATCACCTCGGACGCCTCGATGATCGGCAGATCACCGGTGTCGCCCATCTCGCCGGGTCGGCCGACCAAGACGACGGGCACGCCGAGCTCGTCGGCGGCGCGCCGAGCCCCCTCGACGATCGCGTCGGGGGCGTTGTCACCGCCCATGGCATCGACGGCGATGGGCAACATCAGATCAGTCGAGGTCGATGACTTGACGGCCGGCGTAGTAGCCGCACTTGGCACAGGCCCGGTGGGGACGCTGCGGGGCGCCGCACTGCGGGCAGATGCTGCGCGCCGTACGGCCGGTGCGCCATGCGGAGGCCTTGCGGCTCCGGCTCTTCGACTTGGACATCTTCCGCTTGGGGACAGCCATGATGCGTTCCTGGGCTCTGCCTTCTTGGCGTTTCGGGCGTTCGGATGGCCGACGGACACGCCGGCACGACCAGTGCAGGTTAGCGAGCGAACCGGCCGCTCCCTACCGGCGAGCCAGGATCGGGCGGGGTCTCAGTCGTCGAAGGTCAAGGCGTCGAGCGCGGCCCAGCGATCGTCGCGCGGCGGCTCGGCCTCGACCTCGGGATCGTCGGCCGGGCCCGTCGGGAAGCGCTCGGCGTCGGGACCCTCACACGCCTCGCCGCACAGCGGTGCGAGCGGCAGCGACAGCAGGGCCAACTCCCGCACGACCGGGGTCAGGTCGATCCGATCGTCCTCGAGCGGCCAGGTCTCGCCTTCGGTCGGGTGGCGTTCGAAGACCTCGCGGAACTCGACCGAGAACGGCTCGTCGACGTCGTCGAGGCAACGCCGGCACGGCGCCCGCGACACACCGGCCACCGCGCCGTCGGCGACGACGCCCTCCATCACCGACTCGACGACGGCGCCGACCGAGAGTCGGCCGTCGACGATGGAACGATCGCCGGCCACCAGATCGTCGAGGCGGAGTTCGGCCGAGATGTCGCGGCGCGTGCCCGGTCGGCGCCGCAGGTCGACGACGTCGACCACCAGCGTCGATCGGGTGTCCTCGGTGGGGCCGGCGCCCGACGACGGGTCGGCGGTCATCCCTCGTCCTGGTCGAAGAACCCCTCGGGCGGCTCGTCGGCCTCGGCCACCGATGGCGTCGGTTCGGCTTCGCGCCGCTCGGCGCCCTGGAGTCGGGTGCGACCGGACGCGACCGTCTTCATCGTGCGCTGGAGCACGATCTCCATCGCTCCGAGCTTTTGATCACACCAGTCCTCGGTCTCGAGCTTGAGGTGACGGGCGCGCTCCTCGGCGTCGGCGAGGATCTTGCGGGCCTTCTCCTCGGCCGCCTTGACCAGCTCGGTGCGTTGGACCATCTGTTCGGCCTGCGCGCGCGAGGTGGCGATGATCTGATCACCCTCGGTCTGGACCCGAGCGAGGAAGTCCTCGCGCTCCTTCAGGAGCCATCGGGCGGCCCGGAGCTCCTCGGGGAGCGACTGCGCCGCCGCCTGCAGCGCCTGCAGGACCTCGTCCTTGTTGATCATCGACGACGCCGACAACGGCACCGGCTTGGCCTGCTCGATCAACTCGATCACCTGTCGCAGCAGCGCCTCGGCCTGCGGCGCCCGGTACTCCGGCGGCAGTGCCCCCTCGTCGCTCATCGCAACCGATCCTCGTCCATCGGCTCGTGCGTCGAGCGGGCCTCGCGGTGGGTCACCGGCTCCTGCGTCATCCGAACCGCTCCGTGATCCGTCGGTTGACCCCCTCGGGGACCATCGAGGACACGTCGCCGCCGAACTTCGCGATCTCCCGGATGAACTTCGACGCCAGGAACGACGACTTCGACGCCGAGGGGATGAACACCGTGTGCACCCCCGAGACGGCGTTGTTCATCTGTGCCATCTGCAGCTCGTTCTCGAAGTCCGACACCGCTCGCAGACCCTTGATGATGAAGCGGGCGTCGATCTCTCGCGCCAGGTCGACCACCAGCGAGGAGAACATCGTGATCGACACGTTGGGAAGGTGTTCGGTGGCCTCGCGGATCATCTCCTCGCGTTCGTCCAGGCTGAACGAGCCGCCACCCTTTTGCGGGTTGCGCATGGCGGCGACGACGACCTCGTCGAAGAGTTCCGACGCCGTCGAGATGATCTCGATGTGGCCGTTGTGAACCGGATCGAAGGATCCGGGATAGAGAACTCGGGTGGTCAACGGTGTCCCTTCGGTCACACGGCGCCGGGAGTACTGGTCGCCGTCGCGAGCGTCACCACGGTACTCCCGTACTGCTTCACCCGGTGCACCACCCACGAATCGGGAACCTCGACCGCACGATCGGATTCGATCACCACCACCGCCCCCTCGGGCATCAGGGCCAGCAGGGCGGCCCAGCCGTCGAAGCCGTACGGAGGGTCGAGCAGGACGAGGTCGTAGCCCGACCCGGTGGCCGCCGACCGCTCCAGGTGCGCGAGGGCGTCGCCCGGCACGACCTGGCTGTCGGGACCGAGTCGCAGGGTCTCGATGTTCTCGCGCAGCGCAGCGAGCGCCGCTCGGCCCGTCTCGACGAATGTGGCGTGGGATGCGCCACGCGACAGCGCTTCGATCCCGAGCGCACCGGATCCGGCGAACGCATCGAGCACGCGCGCCTCGTCGATCGCGTCGAGGGAGAAGAGCGAGTTGAAGATCGCCTCCCGCACCCGATCCGACGTCGGGCGCGTGTCGTCGCCGTCGGGGCTGACGAGCTTTCGCCCTCCGAGTTCTCCGGCGACCACGCGCATGTGCTCAGTGTGCCGGTTCCGGTCGCGTTCGGCGTACGGTCGGACGGTGCCGATCCCGACGACGATCACCTGTGTCGACTGCGGGGGCGTGTGTTCGCTCATCAGCTACGAGCCCGACGAGGGCTGGGAGCCGGGCGACATCGTCGCCTTCCGCTGCCGCGACTGTCTCGATCGGTGGGACGTCGAGCTCACCGCCGACGACCTCTCCGACGACCCCGCGCCGTAGGGAGATCGACCACCGAGCGCGACCTGCCCGCCGTCTGAGCCATGATGGACCCGTGGGGTGGACGACGGCGATGGCGGAGAACGAGGGACGGCACGACCGGAGCTTCCGGCGCAGCGGCCGTCTGGTCGGCGCGCTCGGCACCCCGTTCCTCGACTTCCGGGCCGGTCCGACCCCGCCGGCCGCGTTCGATGCCCTCGACCGACCGTGCATCATCGCGTCCAACCACCGCAGTGTCTTCGACGCGCTCGCCGGCATGTACGCGATCGGCCGCTACGGCCGATCGGCCCGCACCCTGTCGGCGTCGTGGCTGTGGCAGGACAAGCGCCTCGGCCGCCTGCTCGACTCGATCGGCGCGATCCCGCTCCCGCCCGGTCGGGGCGCGATCGATGCGATCGATCAGGCGGTTGAGGTCCTTCGGGGCGGCGGTCGTCTCCTGATGACCCCGGAGGGTCGGGTCGTGCCGCCCGAGGAACGACCGCGTGGGGTCGCCGACGGTCACAAGATCCTCTCCAAGATCGCCCTCGCCGCCGATGTCCCGATCGTGCCGGTCGCCCTCGTCGGGACCGACGACTTCTGGCCGATCGGCGCAACCCGACCGGTGCTGCGCCCCCTGGACCGTCCCGTCGTCGGTTACGGCTACGGCGACCCGGTGCGGTGCCGGTCGACCAATCACCGCGAGAACGTCGAGCAGGTGATGGATGCGATCGCCGCCGTGGTCCTGGAGGTCGAGGTCGCCATGGCCCGCCCCGCTCCCGCCACCGTGTGACGACCGCACCGCCATCACCCGGGATCGACGACCCGAACTGGCTGGATCGCCGGCTGCGTCGCCTACAGGGACCGGACCGCCCGTGGACGATCCTCTTGCGCGCCCATCTCGTCGCGCCCACGCCGCGGCGGGCGGTGGAGCAGGCCTGGCACGCGGTGGTCGACGCCCGACCCGACGTGCATGTGTCGCCCACCGGCGACGGGCGATGGCGACGGGCGTCCGATGCACCGACCGTCGCCGTCGGCGCGGTCGAGCCGGAACTCGACCGCGCCCGCCATGCCGCGACCGACCACGCGGTCGGCGTGCTCGTGGACGACGACCCCGCAACCACGATCACCCTCGTCGTCGACCACTCGCTGACCGACGGCCTCGGCGCACGGGTGATCCTCGAAGATCTCCTGCGCGCCCTGGCCGGCACCGAGGTCGCGCTGCGTCGGCGGGTCACCGATGAAGCGCTCGACGAGCTGCGCACCCGTCGGCCGGCGCTTGCGGCCGCCCTCGCCCAGATCCCGCCGCGTCGGGTCGCTCGTCTCGGTGAGATCGGCGAGACCACGCAGCTCGCGTCGAGAGCGGTCGACCTGGCGCCGCTCGACGCTCGACGGCGAGTCGCAGGTGTTTCGGTCGGCTCGGTGATCATCCAGGCGGTGCTCGACGGACTCGCGGCCAACCGGGCACCCACCCGCGAGTCGGCGACCGTCGCCGTCGGGGTGCCCGCCGACCTCCGTCGACACATCGGCGAACCGACCGGCGTCGGAAACGCCGTCGTCAACCTCACGATCACCACCGACGACGCCGTCGATCTCGCCGCGATCGGATCCCACGTCGACCACCAGACCACGCGCCGGCGCCTCGGCGAGACCCTGACCTGGGTGCGGCGGGCGACTCGCCCGGGCCCGCCGCGGACGGCGCCCCGTCGCGGCCGCCTGGTCGCCACCGCGATGCTCTCGAACCTCGGACGACTCGGCGACGACCCGTGTTGGCGCCTGGCCGATCGGGTCACGTTCGCCCCGCCCGCCCATGACACGGTCAGCATCGGCGTCGTCGGACTGGGCGCCGAACTCACCGTCACGGTGCGCTCGCGCCTCCGCGACGTGGAGGCGACCGCCGGCCTGGCCGACGACCTCGCCCGGCGGCTCGGATCAGGGCGCGGCTGACTCCGCGCCGGGGTCCGGCATCGCCTCGGCGGCGCGGCGGGCGGCGTCGCGCATCGCAGCGACCGCCTCGTCGATGACCGCTGCGTGGCTGATCGTGCGGGCGCGCTCGGTGAGCGACTCCTGCGCGGCGTCCGTCAGCGCAGCCCGGGCGGCGGGTTCGAGGTTCGCCAGCTCGGCTGCGGTCGCCGGGTTGGGGGCCGGCGCCCGATGGTGGATCAGGTACTCGAGCAGCAGCACCCCGGTCTCGTGGGCATCGGCGCCGAGCAGCATCACCGCGCTGCGACGCAGCTGTTGGGACACATTGGTGAAGCTCGCCCGTTGGCTGAGCTGGGCGAGCAGATCCGCAGCCTCCAGGAGAGCGCTGCTGGCATCGCCCAGCTGCGACAGCCCGACCGCCACGTTCATGTCGGCGACATCGCGGATCAGTCGACTCCTCACCGCGGTGGCTGCGCGCGACACGCCCTGCATCCGCTCGACGACGACGTTCGGCGGATCGACCATCTGCAGGGTGTCGATCAGGTCGTACCCGATCTGCACGGTCGGGCCCATCGGGTGTTCGCTGAGCACCCGGCCGGCGGCGGCCAACACCTCGGCTGCCTCGTCGGGACGCGAGGTGTAGATGTAGAGCAGCCCCTTCAGCGGGTCGACCCACGCCTGCACCTCGGCGCGAGCGGTGAACGGGGCCCGCTCCAACGCCAGCTCGTACAACAACTCGGCGCGGTCCGGCTCGCCGGCGAGATGACTGGCCAGCGCCACACCGATGGCGTCCATCGAGGAGAATTCGCCGTCGCTGGGCGCCACCTGGGCGTAGTCGGCACCGATCGACGCGACCGCCTCGAGATCGCCGGTGACCGATGCGGCGACGACCCCCATCGCCTGCAGGGCGGGCGACGGACGACCGGTGAGGGCGAGGGCGGCCTTGGCCCACTCGGCGACCTCGGTCCGGGCCCGGAACATCGTCTCGACCCCCAGGCCCGAGATCAGCTGTTCGAGCAGCACGACATCGCCGGCCTCCCGAGCGAAGGCCACCGCGACCCGCACGTCGTCCCACATCGCTTCGAGGTCGGCGAGCACCTCGCTCTCGCGTGGCCCGTAGAGATCGGCGACGATGCGCCGCACCGCGGCCCCGTACTCCTCGGCATGACGACGACGCCACACGTCGGGTTCGCGGAGCTCGTCGGCGGCGAAGTCGCGCAGCGACTGCAGCAGGTGGAAGCGGGCCTTCGGCCCGTGGACCTCGGCGACGACCATTGAGCGCTGCACGAGACGGTCGATGATGTCGAACACGTCGAGGGCGTCGACGATCTCGTCGGTGCACACCGCTTCGACGGCGGCGAGGTCGAACTCACCGGCGAAGACCGACAGCCGTTCGAACAGGATCCGCTCGTCGGCTTCGAGCAGCTGGTGAGACCACTCGATCGTGCCCCGCAGGGTCGCGTGGCGGTCGTCGGTGCCGCGCCCTTGCAGCACGCGGAAGCGTTGGTCGAGGCGCGAACGCAGGTCGGCGGGGGTGAACGACCGCGAGCGGGCGGCCGCCAGCTCGATCGCCAACGGCAGGCCGTCGAGGCTCTGGCAGAGTTCGGTGATGGCGACGACGGTGGGCGGGTCGAGCTCGAGGTGGGGGTTCGCGTCCTTGGCCCGGTCGATGAACAACCGGACCGACGGCGAGTCGTCGCCGTCGGTGCGCAGCGGCTCGATCGGCAGCGACGCTTCGGCGGTGATGCCGAGCGGCTCGCGGCTCGTCGCGAGGATCGTGACGTCGGGGCACTCGTCGAGGATGCTGCGGATCACCCGGGCGACGTCCTCGCGCAGGTGCTCGCAGTTGTCGACCACCAGGAAGGTCGTCCGGTCGCCGATCGCCTCGATCACCGAGCGCACCGGGTCGTCGCCACCCTTGGTGGGCGCTCGCATCCCGTCGAGGAAGGCGAACGGGACGCCGTCGGCGTCGAGTACCGGCGCCAGTTCGACGAGCCAGACGCCGCCGTCGGCCTGGCCCGACGCCTGGGCGGCGGCCCGGATCGCAAGGGTCGTCTTGCCGACGCCGCCGGGCCCGCAGAGCGTCACGAGCGAGTGGGTGCGGAGGAGGTCGCCGAGCTGCAGCAGGTCGCCTTCGCGGCCGACCAGGTTGACCGGGCGAACCGGGAGGGAGGTCTTGGTCTCGTCGAGGGTGCGCAGCGGAGCGAACGATCCCGGCAGGTCGGGTACGACCAACTGGAAGATGTGCTCGGGGGCGGAGAGATCCTTGAGTCGGTGGATGCCGAGGTCGATCGCGTCGGTCCCGGGGACGGCCTCGATGGCCGCCGACGAGAGCAGGGTCTGTCCGCCGTGACCGGCCGACATCAAACGGGCGGCACGGTTGACCGCGGTGCCGAAGTAGTCGCCGTTGCGCTCCTCGGACAGGCCGACATGGACGCCGATGCGGATGCGGATCTCGGCCCGCTCGGGCCACGGCTCAGCTGCGAGCGCCGACTGGATCCGGGCGACGGCGTCGACGGCCTGCTGGGTGGTGTGGAACGAGATGCCGTAGCCGTCGCCGCCGGTGCTGAACACATGGCCCTCGTGGGCCTGCACCGCGTCGGCGACGAGCGCGTCGTGGCGGGCGAGCGCGACCTGCATGTCCTCGGGCACGGTGTCCCACAGACGCGTCGAGCCCTCGACGTCGGTGAAGACGAAGGTCACCAGGCCCGACGGGATACCGCTCACCGCGGCAGTCTCGCACACCAGACCCCACTCCACTGCGCCGAACGACGATCGGGGACTACCGTCGCCGCATGGCTTCGAACACCGCCACCGACCGTCCCGAGCTGAAGAACTCGATCCGCCCACCGAAGCCGACGTGGCCCGACGGACGACCGGCGATCGCCGTGTCCTACTCGGGCGGCGGCTACCGCGCCTCGCTCGCCGGCATGGGCGTCACCCGAGCGCTCGCCGATCTGGGCCTGCTCGGCGATGTCCGCTACACCTCGTCGGTGAGTGGTGGATCATGGGCCAACGCCCTCCTGGCGTTGCGCTGGGACGAGCTCAAGGCCGAGGGATTCACCACCGAGGCGGTCGATCGGCTGGTGATCGAGCCGTTCGTCACCCGCATCACGACCAGTTCGCTGACCGCCGAGATGGTCAAGAACCTCTGGAAGGTCCTGGGCTCCAAGACCCGCAGCGACCTGCTCGGCGACGCCTTCGACGCCTGGTTCGGGGGCGGCCGCACGCTCGGGGAGCTCTCCTCGGACGCCCGGTTCATCTTCAACTCGACCAACCTCAACAGCGGCCGTCGGTTCTTCTTCGAGCAGGCCCGGGCGGGCGACTACAAGGCGAAGTACGTCAAGGGTGAACGGATCCGGGTGGCCGACGCCCTCGCCGCGTCCGCCGCCCTGCCGGGGGCGCTCTCCGCCCAACGGATGCGCGCCCCCCACGACGTGTATCCCCGCGAGAGCCGGCCCTATCTCGTCGACGGCGCCGTCTACGACAACCTCGGCCTGGAGGCCTTCGGCCAGCTGTACGACCGCCCCCTGATGGTGGTGCTCGACGCCGGGGCGGAACTGCAGTCCGGGATCATGGGCAAGCGCAGCCTGCTGCGCACGGTCAAGCGATCGTCGTCGGTGGTGCAGAACCAGGTGACCTCGGTGCGCAAGCGCTGGCTGATCGAGGGGTTCCGCGCCTGGGAGGACTGGGAGGAGCACGAACCCGACGCCTACCGCGCCTACACCGGCGACCAGTTGGCGGCGAACGCCGCGATCCGGGAGTACGTCAAGCGACGCCGCAAGAAGGAGTTGCGGCCCGACGAGGTCGCGCCCCCGATGCCGCCGCGCAACGCCAAGCGCGGGGTGACCTTCGGCCTGGACACCTCGATGGACCCCAAGGACGGCGACATCGAGTCGACCACCAGCCGCCATCAGCGCTACCAGCCCGACGGCATGACGACCGAGTCGCCGCCGTGGCACGCCGACCCCGACGCGGCCGCGTTTCGCGTGCGGTGCGCGACGGTGCCGATGAGCGCCGGCAAGTTCGACCCGGTGATCGCCGCCGACCTCGTCTACCGAGGCTGGTGGTTGACGCGCGAGTCGCTGCGGACCTTCCACCCCGACGCACTGCACGCCGCACCGCCGGTGTGGAGCGAGTGGAACCCGGCGATGGCCGAGCGGACCGAATCGGTGCGCGCCGAACGCGAGCGCCGGATGGCGCAGGCCGAAGCCGCCGGTTGAGCCGGGCTCAGACCCGGTGTTCGGGTGAGGCGAAGTCGGTGTGGCAGCCGGCCTTCCAGGCCTCGGGCTGATTGCCGTGGGCCGGGATGCCGCCGGCGTCCTTGAGCATCCGCGCCAGGTGCAGGCAGTTCCAGACCAGGAAGGTGGTGTTGCGGTTGGTGAAGTCGTTCTCCGGACCGCCGGACCCCTCGTCGGCGTAGGACGGTCCGGGGCCGGCCTCGCCCATCCACCCGGCGTCGGCCTGCGGCGGCACGGTGTAGCCGATGTGGGACAGCGAGAACAGCATGTTCATCGCGCAGTGCGTCACCCCGTCCTCGTTGCCGGTGATCAACGCGGCGCCGACCTTGCCGTAGTCGCGGTACTGGCCCTTCTCGTTGAGGTCATGGGTGTAGC
>JBCCWI010000064.1:0-24365 GCA_039193795.1 Actinomycetota bacterium
CAGGGTCGACTGCGCCGACTTGTCCTGCGCACGGCCACGAGCGCCGAGGTAGGTGGGGATGCCGACGGCGAGCAGGATGCCGATCACGAGCACGACCACCATCACCTCGAGCAAGGTGAAACCGCGATCGTCGCCCGTGAGTCGCCCGCGACGGGTCTCGTTGGTGGGGGTCATGTTCGCTCCAAGAAGGGAGTGGGAATTGGACAACCGTCAGACTCGGACGGGGCCGTCGACACATGAGTGGTTCGGGTGACCCATTCGCGAACGACGTTCGTCACCGGGCGACGCAGCGTCACTGGACGACGTCGACGAGACGGAACATCGGCAGGTACAGGGCGAGCACCAGGCCACCCACGACCGTGCCGAGCCCACCGATCATCAACGGCTCGATGACCGCGGAGAAGGTGGCCGACACCGAGTCGACCCCTTCGTCGTAGACGCCGGCGACCACGTCGAGCATGTGTTCGAGGTCGCCCGACTCCTCACCGACCGCCACGACCTGGGAGAACAGGACCGGGATCTCCTCGGACCGCGCCAGCGGTTCGGAGAGCTGTTGCCCGGACTGGATCGCGTCGGAGGTCTCGCGGATCACGTCGGCCAGGATCTCGTTGCCGACGGTCGAGGAGGTGATCTCGACGGCATCGACCAGCGGCACGCCCGCACCCACGAGCACCGACAGACTCCGAGCCGTTCGGGCGAGCGCGGCCTGGCGCAGCAGGGCACCGAGGGCCGGCACCTTGAGCAACAGACCGTCGATGCGCCGCCGTCCGTCGATCGACCGGCGATACCGGCGCAGGCCCCAGACCGCGCCGCCGGCCGCCGCCGCGAGGAGCAACGCGTTCGAGCCGATGAACCCGGTGATCCCCAGCACGATGCGGGTTGCGAACGGGAGGTCCTGACCGAGGTCGGCGTAGACACCGCGGAAGACCGGGACGACGAAGATCGACATGGCGACCAGCACGAGGGTGACGAGCACGAGGACCGAGACCGGGTAGGCGAGCGTCGAGCGGATCCGGCGGCGCAACGCAGCCTGACGTTCCATCGACTCCGCGGCCTGATCGAGCACGGTGTCGAGCGCACCGGCCGACTCCCCCGCCCGCACCAGCGCGACGACGATCGGGTCGAAGGCGGCCGGTTGCTCGCTGAAGGCTTCGGAGAGGCTGACGCCGGACTCGACGGCGTCGCGGACCTCGGCGAGTGCGGACCGCAGGGACTCGTTGGCCTCCTGATCGGTGAGCACCGAGAGCGAGCGGCGCAGCGTCACCCCCGCGCCGATCATGGTGGACAGCTGACGGATGACCGCCGCGACCTCGGTCGCCTTGATCTTGGGGGCGAGCCCGGGCATCTCGAACTCGCGCTCGAAGATCGGCACCTTGGCGGGCGTCACGTTGACCGGCTGGAGGCCCAGCGTGCGGATGATCTTCGCCGCCTCCGCCTCGGAGCCGGCGTCGACGACGCCGTCGCGGGCGTCGCCGGCCGCGTCGAGCGCGGCATAGCTCCATCGGGTGGCGGTCATGGGGTCAGCTTCGGACGGCGTCGGAGGGAGATGACCCCAGATCTCAACCAAACCGAACCGCGTCCGAAGCTGTACGACCATGGCCTCAGCGACGACGACGAAACGCCGCCTGGGCGAGATCCTGGTGGATCTCGGCCTGGTGACCGACGACCAGATCGGTGCCGCGCTCGCGAAGGGCAAGGAGACCGGCCGCATGCTCGGCGACGTCCTCCTCGACGAGGGGCTCATCACCGGTCAGGACCTGCTCCGGGCGCTGGCTGCGCAGTTCGGTGTGGAGTTCGTCGACCTCGACGACATCCCGATCGACGCCGAGCTCGTCCGACGGGTGCCTCAGAACGTCGCCCGCGGCCATCGCGCCGTCCCCTTCGCCACCCAGGACGGTGTGATCCTCGTGGCGATGGCCAACCCGATCGACGTGGTCGCCGTCGACGACATCCGACATCTGCTGCAGGCCCCGGTCAAGGCGGTCATGGCCGACGGCGCCCAGATCGACGCGACCATCGAACGCGGCAACTCGGCCGACTCGAAGGTGGCCGAGGCGCTGCTCCAGGTCACCGGCGAACGCGAGGAGGACGAGGGGGACGCACCGCTCGAGGTGGCGACCACCTCGTCGTCGCCGTTGATCCGCTTCGTCGACGTGCTTCTCGCCCGCGCCGTCCAGGACCGGGCCTCCGACATCCACATCGAGCCGTCGGCGGGCGGCCTCCGGGTCCGCTTCCGCATCGACGGCACCCTGACCGACGCCCTCACCCCGCCGGCCAGTCTCCAGGCGGGCCTGCTGTCGCGCGTCAAGGTGATGGCCGATCTCGACATCGCGGTCCGACGCCGACCCCAGGACGGCCGCACCAGCGTGATGGTCGGCAACGAGAAGATCGATCTGCGCGTCGCCACCATCCCAACCGTCCACGGCGAGGCCGCGGTGCTGCGAGTGCTGCGACCCGATCAGGGCGTCTCCTCGCTCGAAGGTGTCGGTCTGCTGCCCGATCAGCTGGTCCGGTTCAACGAGGCGCTGGATCGTCCATGGGGTCTGATGCTCGTCACCGGGCCGACCGGCTCGGGCAAGACCACGACCCTCTACGCTGCGCTGCAGAAGCTCAACACGCCCGACCGGGCCATCGTCACAGTCGAGGACCCGGTCGAGTACCGCACCAACGGTCTCAAGCAGGTGCAGGTCAACCCCAAGGCGGGTCTGACCTTCGCGACGGCCATGCGCTCCTTCCTGCGCCTCGACCCCGACGTGATGCTCGTGGGCGAGATGCGCGACGGCGAGACCGCCCGCACCGCGGTGGAGTCGTCGCTCACCGGCCACCTCGTGCTGTCGAGCCTCCACACGAACGACGCCGCCTCGGCCCCGATCCGCATGATCGACATGGGAATCGAGCCGTACCTCATCTCGGCGTCGACGGTGCTCGTCACCGCCCAGCGGCTCGTGCGTCGCCTCTGTGAACACTGCCGCACCCCGGAGCCGGTGCCGGTCGAACGTCTCGCCGGCATCGACGTGCCCGAGGCGCTGATCCGCAATGGTCAGCTGATGGCCGGCCGTCCGGTCGGCTGTCCGCGCTGCAAGGGCACGGGTTACCGGGGTCGCCTCGCGATCCACGAGGTGCTTCGGTTCAACGACGAGATCTCCGAGGCGACCCTCGAGCGGGCGCCGACCTCGGTCATCACCCAGCTCGCCATCGCCGACGGCATGACCCCGCTGCGGACCGCGGGGCTCTACCGCGTCGCGACCGGCGAGACGTCGCTCGAGGAAGTCCTCGCCGCGACCGCCTGACGGCGATCGCATCGACTCGACGCTCACCCGAGGAGGCGTCGCCGACACAGCGATGCCGACCGAGCAACACCGAGTGGCGCGGCCCCCGACCTCGGTCGATCAGCCGTTGTCGATCAGTCGAGCTGCCAGCCGTCGAGGAACCACTCGGTGCGGGTCGACGACGCGGTCACGGCGTTCTCGAACTCGATCACCGTGATCGAGCCCGTCGTGGTCCACCCGGCGGTCGGGGTCTGTCGGAACGCCGCTTCCGACACGTTCCCGTCGTCCCACTCGCCGGTCACCGACGCGATACGGGCGTAGTCCTGGTTTCCGGCGTTGTTCGGTTCGCCGGACATCCAGTTGGTGTACGGCGCGGGGTCGCCGTTCTCGGTGACCCAGTCACCCTCGCTGGCCACGTCGGTCAACCCGATGGGGATCGATCGCTCGCCGTCGCCGAACGTGGCGAGCACGAAGGCGTTCTCGGCCGCGCTGTCGATCTGGACGAGCGTGCCACCGGCGGCCTGAGCCTCGGCTTGCGCGGCGCTCCACGAGAGATCGGGGGTGCCTCGGGTGTAGTAGGAGGTCCCGAACGCGACGGCGCTCGGATCGGTGGGGACGACCGGACCGTCCCAGGCGCCGTCGATGGTGGCCCAGTCGTAGAGCCACCACGTCTCGACTTCGAAGGTCCCCCGCCAGGTCACATCACCGACGTACATCCAGCTCTCGGGGGCGAGGATGCGGCCGTGCATCGTCGTGTCGTCGATCGTCGACCGGTACGACCAGGTCGAGGCGGTCGGTTTGGCGATCACGAAGTCGGCGGAGTCGCCACCGGCGTTGATCGTGGCGTTGCGGATGTCGAGGCGGGTGTCATCGCCGACGAAGATCACCACCGGCCCGCTGACGTCGACGGTGCCGGAGATGCTCAGGGTGACACCCCCGGCGCTGCAGTCGTACTGACCGCTCAGCGTCACCGGGCCCGTCAGCTGGTAGGAGCCGTTCACCGGGCAGGCCTGAGGCGTCGCAGGGGTCGGCAGTGCGAGCGGGACGTAGGAGGTGTTCACCTGCGGGTTCGGGCAGTTGTCGCACGTGGTGACATAGTCCTGGCGGGTGCCGATCGAGTGGCTGTACCAGTACCGCACCCGCTCGCCGGACGCGACCGGGCCGGCGACGTCGCCGCCGCGGACCCAGCCGATGTCGACCAGTTCGTAGCCGTAGACGGCGAAGCGCTCCTCGGGCCCGGACACGGTCGAGCTGACCTCACGGCGCAGTTCCGAGGTCGCCGTCCGCTCCCGGCTGCCGTCGCCGGAGCGACCGACGATCGTCCAGGTGTCGTCGCCATTGTTGGTGATCGTGTAGGCGTAGTCGGCCCCGTCGACGGTGCCCGTGCCGCTGAAGCTCGCTTCCTGCCCGTCGAGTACCCGGGCGACGCCCTCGCTGGCGGCGAGTTCGGCGTGCAGGCTCGGCTCGTCCTGCTCCAGCCGCTGGTCGGCGGCCCGCAGATCGTTCTGCACCAGCTTCAGGGTCACCGCGCCGAAGCCGAGCACGACGATCGTGGCCGTGAGGGCGGCGATCATCGACGCACCACGGTCGTCCGCGACACGGGGACGGCGGTGGCTCAGCACGGCGCCGCCTCCCATCGGGGGTAGCGGAGGCTGACCGTCCGCTCGTGCAGCACGACGTCGTCGGGATCGACGACCTGGATGTGCACGAACCGGGTGCAGTCGTCGACCTCGACCGGGTCGTCGGGGTCGATGGCGCCGTCGGTGGCCGTGCGCAGGACGATGACCAGCGCGTCCGTCGTGCGAAGTGCACCTGCGACGGGCTGGGCGCCCGATCCGCCGGGCGGCGTGCGTTCGATCGTGCCGCCGGACGTCCCCCACCGCACCGTGCCCGCCGGGGTCGTGATGTCGAGCCGGGTGACCTCGTCGCCAGCGCCGGTGGCGACGACGTCGAGGCCGGTCGCCTCCCGCAGGTCGTTGGCGAGCCAGTCGACGGCGAGAGCGGCGAGCGGATCGTCTCCGGCGATGTCCTCGGCCGCGCCCGAACTGCTCGAGATCAGGCTGACGATGGCGGCGAGTGCGGTCGCGGTGAGCGCCATCGCCACGATGAGCTCGACGAGCGAGGCGCCGGCGTCGCCGTGGCAGCGGCGGGGGTCGGAAGCGGTGCGCGGGCCCATCAGTCGGCCACCACCTCGACGCCGATGACCTCGACCTCCGCCAGCTGGAGGTAGGGCGTGCCGGTCGGCGGCAGCTGGATGCGCACATAGCGACCGACCGAGGAGGGCACGTCGAGCTCGACGTACGCACCGGGCGAGGCGCTCAGCGTGGTCGACCACGTCGCCGCGGAGCTGGCGTCGGCGAGGCTGTCGTTGCCGAACGACGACGATCCGATCATGACCCCTGCGGCGCCGAGCCGGTCGCCGCAGCAGTCGGTGCGGTTGTGGATCCGGATCTGTCGGATCGAATGCTCGGCGCCGAGGTCGACCTCCCACCAGGAGCCGTAGGTGGTCGTGATCGAGATGTCGTCGCCGGGCCAGTTGCCACCGGTGAGCCCGTCGACGGCGTTCGCCGGTCCGTACCGGGCGAGGTCGTTGGCGTAGATGCTCGCCTGTGTTGCCGTGGCGCCCAACGCGACGTTCGTGCCGACGAGCGAGAGCCGGGCGTTGTCGATCAGGTTGCCGACCCCGCCGCTGTCGACGGCACGGAACCCGAGGGTCAGCGTGTTGCCGGTCGCCTGGTACGTGCCGGAGTAGGTGACCCAGGCGCCACGCGGGGTCGTGTGGGTGGCCACGACGGCGCCGTCGACGAGGACCTCCATCGTGTCGTCGTTGCTGCGTCCGCGATGATCGATGGCCCACTCGTAGACCGCGCCCGGCGTCACGTTCACGGTCTGGGAGAGCGTCCGCGGCACGCTCACGTTGAGCTCGAGGAGGAAGTCGCCGTCGGATGCCGGCGTGCTCGAGAACCCGGTGGGCCACACCTCGATGCGCCCGTCGCTGCGATCGCTGGTCCAACCCTCGACCGTGTAGATCCCCCACGTGCCGGGGGCGGGTCCCCCGCCGTTGGGAAACTCGAAGCTGCCATTGACGAGGAGGTCGGCACCGATGGTCGACGGTTCCGGGATGATCGGGATCGCGGTGTCGACTCGGATGTCGTTGTCGATCCCCCGGTCGTTCCAGCGGACTTCGACCACGATGCGGCGCCACGACGTCGAACCCGGGTCGAGCACGTAGCGATCGATCGTGTACGTGGTGCCGTCGACGTCGACGTCCTCGGACTGGGAGGGGCCCGACGCGTCGGCGAGGATCGTGAGACCCTCGTAGTCGACGAGACCGCCATCGCTGTCGGCACCGTCCTCGATGCCCGGGGTCACCCGCAGGATCTCGATCTCCGACGCGGCGATCTCGACGGCGACGTTGCGCTGGTCGCCGGAGCGCTCGGCATGGGCGGCCGTCGTTGCCAGCTGAGACCAGGCGGCGGCCGTCGCGGCGATGATGCTCAGCGCGACCACCGCTTCCAAGACGGTGCGGCCGTCGTCGCGAGCTGGCCCGCTCAGGCGTGACAGACGGTCTCTCACCGGATCAGCGTCGGTTCCGAACCTCGTCCACAGATGGGACGAATGGCCCATCCCCCCGCTCTTGAGCACTTCGGATCACGTCCGAAACTGACCAAGGTCATCTCGAGGAGAACCATGGCGCAGCGAAGCTCAAGCCAACGCCGAATCGTCGGCGTGATGATCGACGGCGACGTCCTCCGTGGCGTCGAGATCCGTCGCGGCCTGCGGGGCATGCGGGCGAGCGCGGTCGGTGAAGTGCAGATGCCGGCGGCGCCGATCGACGCGCCCGACGACTTCGATCCGCTCGCCGAGGGCCTTCGCGAGCTCTGGGACGCCGGCGGGTTCTCCACCAAGAACGTCGCCTTCGGGGTGAACGGCCGCGACGCGACCATCCGACCGATGACGGTGCCCCGTGCCGCCGCCGACGACGTGGCCGGCTATGTGCGCTATCAGCTGGCGGACTACCTCTCCTACGAGCTCGACGACGCGGTGATCGACCATCAGGTCGTCGACGAGCCCGAGGACGGCGCGATCGAGGTCCTCGCCATCGGCGTGCCCGCCATCCTCGTCGAGCGGCTGGGCGACTCGGTCGCCGCCGCCGGCCTCACCCTCGCATCGGTGGACGCCGCGCCCACCGCCCTCGCCACGACCATCGATCCCGCCAGCCCCGACGACGAGGGCGACGCCGTCGTCTCCGTCGACGGCACCCGGACCACGGTCGTGCTCCGGTCGGGCGGACGCCCCCGCATGGTGCGAGTGCTCGCCGGCGGTGGTGGTGACCGCACCGCTCAGCTCGCAGACGAACTCGAGGGCATGATCGCCCGGGTCGAGGGCCATCAGCAGGGCGGCATGGCCGCCCCCGTGCTCGGCGGCCAGGATCGCCGCTTCGCCGAGGCCGCCGACGCCGTCGCCGCCGCCATCAACTACGACCTCCGGGAACACACCGGCACCGGTGTCGACCATGTCGTCGTGACCGGTGCCTTCGGTCGCTACGAATCGCTGCATCACCTGATGGCGACCGCCGCCGGCACGTCGGTCGCCGCCGCCATGGCGCCGAGCTGGTGGCCACAGGACGAGGCGGGCGACTTCGACGACTTCGACCACTTCGTCGAGCCCGCCGGCCTGGCCTACTCCCACCTGGACGGCCGCGACGACTCGTTCGACCTGATGCCCCCGACGGTGCGCGAGGCCAACGCCGACCGCCGCGAGCTCACGATCGGGGTCGGGCTGGCCGCGGTCGTGGCAGCCGGTTCGCTCTTCGCCGTCCTCCCGTACCGGGCCGACGCCCACGACGCACAGGACGAAGCGACGGCACTCGAGGCCGACGTCGGCCTCCTCTCGACCCGGGTCGACAGCCTCGCCCTCGTCGGCGAGCTCGACCAGGCCCGCCTGAACCAGATCGACTCGATCGCCGCCGCCCTCCGCGACGACCTCTGGTGGGGACGCATCCTCGACTCGATCGCTGACGCGACCGGTGAGGACACGTACCTGACCAGCATGACGCTCGTCCGGCCGATCGGGAACGACACCGACCAAGCGGTGGTCGCCTTCAACGGGGTGAGCGCCGACCAGGCCGCCGTCGGCGTCTGGCTCGACCGGATGGACGATCTCGGCATCTTCGCCGACATCTGGCTCGTGCAGTCGACCTCGGCCGTGCTCGGCGAGAGCCAGGACGCCGCCGTCGTGTTCCTCGCCCAGGCCCGACTCACCTCCGATGCCCGAGGACCCCGATCGGTCGACCCGACGACCTGGGTCGTCGGCGACGACCCGACCCCGGACCAGACGACGATGGAGGCGACATCATGATCGGTCGTTCCTGGCGCTCGGTCGCCCCACCCGCCCTCGTCGTCGTTGCGGTGCTCGGGCTCGGTGTGTGGCCCTCCTACCGGGCCAATGACGACGCCGACGCCCGCCGCGCCGCCGCCGAGGCTCAGATGATCGACCTCCAGCTGCGCGTCGCGACCCTGACCCCGCTGGCCGAGAACGGCGACCTGCTCGAGAACCAGCTCATCGCCCTCGATGCGCTGGTGCCCGGCGAACACGACATCGCCGGCTTCATCGTCGAGCTCGACGGCATCGCCGACGACCTCGGCGTCGAGCTGCGCGACGTCGTGCCGTCCCAGGCATCGGATCGCGAGGTCGAAGACGCCGGCACGCCGGGCGGTTGGTCGAGCGTGGGTCTCAACGTGCGCGTCGTCGGCAGCTACCTCGACCTGATCGACTTCGTCGAGGCCACCACCCGCACCGAGCGGCTGGCGGTGATCGACAGCATCAACATCAACACCTCGGGCCAGGGCGAACTCGATGCCGCCATCGCCATGCGGTTGTTCCGCAACGACAACCCCGCCGACGGTCTCATCGCCCGCTATGCCGAAAGCCGGCCCGCCGAGGCCTCGACCGAGGAGTCGCAGCCGTGAACCGTCGTCTCTTGATCGTCCCCGTCGTCGGGGCCGTCGCCTTCGCCGGGAGCCAGTTGGTGGCCGGCGGCGACACGGAGCTGCCGCCCGAGCCGGTCTTCCCGACCGTCGTGGGCGATGCGACGACCGGCGACTGGACCGAGGACGACTGGGCGGTCAACCGATTCGTCGACGATCCCTTCGACGCCACGCTCCCGGGCCAGTCGGCCACCGGCGACCTCGGGTCGTTCGGCCCGCCCGATGAGGTGGACGCCCTCACGCCCGAGGACGAGACGGTGACGACCACCACCGCGGCGGTCGCTCCGACCGCGGCACCAGCCCCGGCGCCGACGACCACGACACCGCCGCCCACGACCACCGTGCGGGACCTCTCACAGGCGCCGCCGTTGGCCGACGACGGGTCCGGCGTCGACCTCCCGTCGATCGACGATCTGCCCGATCCGATCGACGAGGATCTCGTGAGCGAACCCGACGCCGACGATCGCTGATCGTCCCGTCGCCGTCCCGGCGGCTGCGAGGAACGACCGAGATGGCGGCCGCGACCCGCTGGCTGCCCGCATGGCGTCGACGCGATCCGAGGCCGTACGCCGGACACGCGAGCGAGACGCGACCGTGCCGCCCGCAGGGACGGGCCGATACCGGAGGCGTGGGCCGGTGGGCCGGTGGGCCGGTGGCGATGCCTCGGCGACGAGAGCCGCCGAGTCCTCGGCGGCGCCGGGCCCGACGACCGCTCCCGAGCTGGGGTCGACCCGAGCTCAGGCCTCGGCGATGCCGGTGCGCATCGAGGCGTTGCGCTTCGGCGCCGGCACACCCATCCCGAGCCGCACGAGGGCGTCGGCGACCCGGAAGAGCTCGTCGTCACCGCGGTTGCGGGTCGACGCGTCACGCACCATGGCCCGGGAGCGTTCGAGCGGGGCGCCACTGAGGTGGGCCACGAGCTCCGACAGGCGTTCGTCAGCGGTGTGCTGGGTAGTGTGCATACCCACAGTCTCGGAGCGAGGAGGCGCTCGATGATGGGCCGAAGGGCCCCGCCCGGCCGGCGCCCCCGAGGGCGATCCTCAGGAGGCGAGCCGGTTCGCCAGCCAGGTGTGGAGGTCTCGGGCGGCGAGGGGCCGGCCGTGCACCCGACCGCTCTGGACCGGGAGGCCGGCGGCGGACAACTCCAGCGCCACCGAGGCGCTGTCGACGTCGACCACGGTCACCCGGGACAGGTCGCCGTCGACCACGCGGGCCAGGCGGCTGATCCGCAGGGCGGAGACCTCGTCGCCGTCGATGAGGTCGACCGCCGAGACCGAGATCGAGTCCAGCTGACCGACGAGATGCCCGGGAATCGGTTCCCAGGTCGCATGGTGGCGCAGACCGACCCCGACCCCGACCCCGAGGGCCCGCAGGGCCTCGGCCGCGTCGGCACCGAGCGTCTCTGCGCCCCAGCCGTCGAGCTCCAGGACGAGGTTCTCGGGATCGATGCCACTGGCCCGGATCAGCATGCCGAGCTGGGCGACCGCTCGATCGTCGATCACCCGATCGGCGTCGATGCGGGCGAAGATCCGGCGACCCGACGCCGGTCCCAGCGACTCGGCCGCCGAGATCGAGCGCATCAGGTACTGCGTCTCGATCGAGCGGCGCAGTCCCAGCGAGCCGGCGATCGAACGCAGCATCTCCGGATCGGTGCTCGACACCGCCGTCCAGTCGTAGCCCGAGCGCAGGCCGATCACCTCGTCGCTGTGGACGTCCACGACCGGCTGGAGTCGAGCGGTCAGGAGATCGACGTCGAGGCTGTGGCGGATCTCGGTCTCGACCTCCACCACGCGGCGGGCGTGGCGTCGAAGCCGCTCTCCGGCGGTGACGACCGGGCCGGCCGAGGTGGCGTCGACCCGCATCGAGGCGTCGGCGGCCCGGAGCAGTTCCTCGCCTCGGACCCGGCAACCGGCGTCGGTGTGGCACACGCCGGCGACGGCATCGACGCGGATCTCCCGCATCGGGGTCCGGATCGGGATCCGGCACATCGCCACCAACGTCTCGGCGACGGCGAGGGCGTCGGCTCGGGTCTCGGCGCCGAACACGGCGCCGAAGCTGTGGGGGCCGAGGCGGGCGATCAGCGCGGGTGACGGGAGGTCGGCGTCGACGAGACGCTTGGCGATGACCGCCACCGGCTCGCTCCAGGCGTCGGCGCCGTCGACGACGGTGTCGGCGGCGATCCCGCGGAGCTCGATGACGGCGGCGGCCAGGGGGCGAGTGACACAGCCGTCGACCCGTTCGCCGTCGATCACGGCGGCGAGTCCGCCGAGGTCGAGCGGGGCGTGCTCGGGCGTGGGCCGCAGCAGCCCGCCGAGGATGCCGGCGATCATGGCCACGGCGGCGGCTCCCGCCACCAGCTCGAGTGGTCCGTCGATGCCCTGGGCTCCCACCCAGGTCAGGACCGCGCCGGCGATCGGGAGACCGATCACGCTGGCCATGATCCACCGGCTCTTGGTGCCGGCGCGCTTCGTCTTGTCTGCAACCGGCCCGGTGATGGGGCCGAGAGGTTCGGTGCTCATCCGAGGTCCTTCCCTGGTCTTCGGTGTGCCCTCAGAGATCGGTGCGAACACCGGTCAGGGGCAGGTGCCGAAGGTCATCCCTCGGTGAGCGGACGGCCCGTTGCGTCGAGCGGGATCCGCCAGACGACCTTGGTCGCGCCGTCGCCGTGATCGATGACGGCGCGCCCCTGCCACGCAGCGGCGCGGTCGTAGAGCCCGCCGAGGCCGCTGCTGGCCGAATCGGCGGCGGCGACCCATCGACCATCGTCGGTCACGACGAGCGACAGGGTGCCGGGCTCGGCGCGCAGATCGACGGTCACGGTGGACGCGCCACCGTGCCGGATCGCGTTCGCGACGCTCTCCCAGGTCACCGCGACGAGATCGTCCTCGAGCGGTGCGGGGATCACGGCGTCGCCGGACGCCTCGAAGGCCACCTCACAGTCGGTGAGGCGGCTCACGGTCTCGGTGGCGACGCGGAGTCGGGTCGCCACCCGGGTCAGCGCTCCGCCCTCGTGGACCGCCTGCCCCCGGCTGATCGATCGCAGATCGAGCAGCGCCTGGGCGGCGACTTCTGCGAGGTCGTGCACGAGCGCCTGGTTCGCCGGCTCGACCTCTCGGCGCTGGAGCGCGGCGAGGCCCGTCGACAGCACGAACAACTGTGGCACCACGAGGTCGTGGAGCTGTCGGTTGATCGCCTGGTCGGGACCCCACCGGTCCGCGCCCGAGTGGTCGGTGACGGCCATGTCAGCCTCGGGGCACCACCGCGTAGCGGCGCATCTGGCGCTCGGCTTCGAGCTTGGCGGCGAAGACCGCCGCTTCGGCTCGACGATCGAGGTCGAGCTTGCGCAGCAGGCGCGACACATAGTTCTTGACCGTGCGCTCGCCGAGGTACAGCCGTTCGGCGATCTGGCGGTTGCTGAGGCCCTCGCCGAGCAGGTCGAGCAGCTCACGCTCGCGATCGGAGAGGTGTGCCAGCGGATCCTCGGGGAGGCCGCCACCGGCGATCATGGCCATCATCTGCGGCGTCGCGGCACCGGAGAAGTGGGCGCCGCCTGCACCGACGGTGCGAAGGGCGGTCACGATCTCCTCGGCCCGGTCCTGCTTGAGGACATAGCCGCAGGCACCGGCCTGCATGGCTTCGACGATCAGTTCCTCGCCGGCGTACGCCGTGAGGACGAGGACCTTGACGCCACCGGCCGAGGCGACCCGGCACAGCTCGAGTCCGTCGCCGTCGGGCAGATGGATGTCGAGGAGGATGACGTCGGGGTCGGTCGCCCGGAGTGCGGCGGCCGCCTCCTTGAGGGAATCGGCCTCGGCGACGATCTCCAGGTCGGGCTCATCGGCCAGGAGGGTCTCGACGGCCAGCCGAACGAGGTGGTGGTCGTCGACCACCAGCACGCGGGTCGTCCGCGTCGTTCCCGGCGGATCGCCCCCGTCTGGGGCGCGACCGTGTACGGGGTGCATGTCCTGTCCCATGGCAACCGTCCTTGGCTTCTGTGTTCACCGCTCGTCCTGAGTGGTGACCGGAGGATTCCGGTGGACAGAGTCTCGGCGCCACACCCTCGTCGATAAGGGCGGGTGCGCCGTCGCCGGAGAAGGTGACCTTTGGGCCGGTCGAGACGGACCGAAGGGCCTATCCGCTCAGGGTGGCCGGCGACGAGAACGCCGTCCGGCCACCGTGAGCAGCAGGAGATGCAGCGGGCTTAACGCTTCAGGTTGACGATGTCGGAGAGGATCTCGTCGCTGGAGGTGACCACCCGGCTGTTGGCCTGGAAGCCGCGCTGGGCGACGATCAGGTTGGTGAATTCCGCCGCCAGGTCGACGTTGGACATCTCGAGGGTGCCGGAGCTGATCAGGCCGCGGCCGCCGACGCCGGCGGTGCCGAGCTGGGCGACACCGGTGTTGACCGTGGTGCGGAACGCCGAGTCACCGACCTTCTCCAGACCCTCGGGGTTGGCGAACTGGGCGATGCCGAACTGGGCGATCGCCCGGTTGCGACCGTTGCTGTAGGAGCCGATGAGCACGCCTTCCTGCGACACGCTGAGCGCCTGCAGCGAACCGGCCGACGAGCCGTCCTGGGTGGTGACACTGACGGTGGCCAGCTCGCCGTACTGGGAGATCCGGCCGCTGGAGCTGTCGAGCTCGAGGGTGAACGCCGGGACGCCCGGGATCTGACCGGCGGCGGCGTTGACGGTCATGTCGGCCGGCACGGTGATGTCGCCGTTGGCGTCGAAGGTGAGGACGTTGTCGGTGAGGGTGAAGGCGGTGGCGGGGCTGCCGTACTCACCGGTGACGGTCCACTCGTTGGTGTTGCTCTTGGTGAACGTGAACGACGCCAGAACCGGCTCGCCCTGCGTGTCGTACACCTCGACACTGGTGGTGTAGGCGTCGCCGACGGTCGCACCGGTCGGGAGGTTGCCGTTGAGGCCGATGGCGCTGGTGGCGGTCGGCGGGATCAACGAGCCGACCGGGACGGCGATGGCGCCGACCGGGGCGTTGGTGTCGATCGCCCCGGTGAGGTCGGCGCTCCAGCCCTGGACGAGACCGCCGGTGGCGGTGACGAGGCGTCCGTTGGCGTCGAGCGACAGGGAGCCGGCACGGGTGTAGAGCTGTTCGCCCGCCGCCTCGACGGCGAAGAACCCGTCGCCTCGGATGGCGAAGTCCATCTCCCGGTCGGTGCGCTGCAGGGCGCCCTGGCTGAAGTTGGTGCTGATCCGACCGACGGACACGCCGAGGCCGATCTGGGAGGGGTTGGTGCCACCGATGTCGGCGGTGGGCGCACCGGCGCCGGCTCCCTGGACGGTCTGGCTCAAGACGTCCTGGAAGATGACGGCGGAGCCCTTGAAGCCGGTCGTGTTGACGTTGGCGATGTTGTTGCCGACGACGTCGAGCATCGTGCGGTGGCTTCGGAGGCCGGAGATGGCGGAGAACATGGAACGGATCATCGTGGTGTCTTTCTTCGCTGGTGGGCGACGGTGGTGGAGGGGGTTGGGGTCAGGGGGTGAGCGGTCGGATGGTCGGTCAGGCGGCGTCGGGTTCGTCGGTCGAGCTCGGGATCGAGACGCCGATGACCTCGTCGAGGCCGATGGTGTTGCCGTCGGCACCGATCAGGCTGATGCCGTCTTCGTGGACCCGGCCCGAGGTGATGGCGGATTCGACGATCTGGCCCAGGGCGTTCTCGTACTGCACGACCTGACCCACGAGGTTGCCGATGGTCGAGAGCTGGTCGTTCTTGCTGAGGGTCGCCATCGCGTCGGCGATCTCCTCGAGCTTCTCGACCTGGGTGAACTGCGCGGTCTGGGACAGGAACTCCGAGGAGTCCGATGGTGACATCGGATCCTGGTACTTCAGCTGCGCGACCAGCAGCTGCAGGAACGCGTCCTGTCCGAGCTCCTGGTTGCCGTCGGTCGTGACCTCGACGGCGGTGGGATCGGTCGGTGTGGTGATGGCGCTGATGCCGTCCATGGGGTTCCTCTCTCAGAGTCGGACGTCGAGACGTCCGGGAGCGGTCGGGGTCGAGGTGTCGGAGACACCCGGTCGATCGGGCGATGCGGACTCGACCGGACCGACACCGGTGGTCGCGGCGCCGTCGTCGGTCGAGCGGTCGCCGCCCGCCGTCTCGGCGCCGACCTCGAGCGAGCCGGCGGAGACACCGGCATCGGTGAGCTGGTCGCGGAGTTCGGGCAGCGAGGCGGTGAGCAGACGACGGGTCGATTCGAGTTCGGTGGCGGCCCGCAGGTGGAGCTGGCCGTCACGGACGGCGACTTCGAGCTGCACCACACCGAGCTCCTCGGGATGCAACTGGAGCGAGAGTCGGTGGCTGCCGTCGGCCATCCGCCGCACGTCGCGCAGGGCCTCGGCGATCTGCTGGGGCGGCGTCGGCAGATCGAGTTCGGCAGCGGCGGCATCGGCTGCGGCGAGCGGGTCGACCGGAGTGGCGGTCGGCGGTGCTGCGACCTGGGTGGGGGCGGCCACGTCGGCGGCGACCGCGGCAGCGGCCTCACCGGTCGCGGCCGCTGAGGCGACGGTGGCGGCCGCAGCGGTGGGGATGGGGGCGGCGGGGGCGACGGCTTCGCCGTCGACGGGCGCGGCGGTCGCCACCGCATCGACGACGGTTGTGGGGGCCGCCGCAGCGTCGATCGCCGCGGTGTCGTCGGTCGCCGCAGACGCCGAGGCGGTGCCGGTCGGTGCGGAGGTCAGCGCGGGGGTCGGAACGACCTCGTCGACGCCTGCGTTCGATGCGAGCGAGGGCTGGGGCGAGGCGTCGCCCTCGACGACCGGTGCGGTCTCGATCGGCGACTCGGCGACGGTGGGCGCCTCCGCCGTCGTGGTGACCTCGGTGTCGACCGCGGTCTCGGCGTCGGCACCGGCGACGATCTCGGCCACCACCGGTGCGCCGTCGGTGACGGTTGCGGTCGGCGATTCGATGCCCGCCTCGGACACCTCGACCGCGGTCGTCGCGTCGAGGTCACCGTCGGTCTCCACCGGCGAAACGACGGGCTCGGCGACCGGCGCCGCAGTGGTGAGGGCCACCACCTCCGGTGCGACCGGGATCTCGGCCAACGGCTGAGCGATGCCCTCGGACTCGGCGACCTCGGGCGCGGTCTCCTCGGGATCGGTGTCGGTGTCAGCGTCGGAGGCGACGTCCTCACGGGCGGTTGTGACCACGTCGTCGCCGGCGGTCGCAGCGGTGTCGTCGCCCGCGTCGTCGCGTCGCTCCGACGTCGGGTTCGGTTCGCTCGTGCGGCGGGGTTCGCGTCCACCGGCGTGTTCGAGCGCCGCCGCGAACTCGTCGGCTGCCCCCGGGGGGACCGACGAAGACGACGACGAGGACGGGGTGGGTGCGGGGGCGAGGTCGATCTCGATCATGAGGTGGCTCCGTTGGTGTCCATCCCCGCCGCGGCGAGGACCTTCGGGACATAGGCCTGGGTCTCTTCGAACGGCGGGATGCCGTCGTAGCGCTGCACGGCGCCAGGCCCGGCGTTGTAGGCCGCCAGCGCCAGCTCGAGGGAGCCGAAGCGGCGGAGGTTCTGGGTCAGATAGCGGGCGGCGCCGTCGATCGCGGAGGCCGGGTCCCACGGGTCGACCCCCATCTCGGCCGCCGTGCCCGGCATGAACTGCATGAGGCCCTGGGCACCGGCGTGGGAGACCGCGGTCGGGTCGAACGCCGACTCGGTCTTGGCCACCGCGGCGAGGATCGACGGCTGGATGCCGTGCTCGGCGCCGGCGGCGCGGAACAGATCGGCGTAGGGAACGTCGTCGGCGAGGGTGCCGTCGGCGTTGACGACCCGGCCGTAGAAGACGGGGTCGACCTGAGCGACGCCCGACACCGCAACGTTGGCGGCGACCGGGCCCGACGCGTCGGTCGCCGCGTCGAGGGTGCGACCGAAGATGAATGCGTCGGCGTCGTTGCCGATCGCGGTGCGGTCGACACCGAAGCGGGCCTCGAGTTCGAGGACCCGGCTCGGGATGGGCATCGACGGCGGGCTGATGCTCACTCGCGATCACCCGCCCGGTTGCTGGCGGAGTCGTCGAGTTCGGCCTTCTCGCGCGTGGCGCGGCGTTCGGCCTGCTCCTCGATCCGGCGATCCTCGAGTCGCTCCATGCCCTTGAGTCGCTGGGCCGCCTTGTTCCACTCGCGGCGGACCTCCTGGGCGGCACCCATGGCCGAGAGCTCGGCCGCCTGGGCGGCACGGATCGCCGGCTCGGCCATGACCATCAGCGTCTCGAGGTGGGAGCGCACGCGCGGCTCGGGGTTGCCCTCGAGGGCCCGTTCGAGCGCCTCGGTCCGGGCCTTGACCTCGTCGGAGATCTCGGCGGCCTTCTTCAGGCTCTGGGCGAGCTGGACGCGGGCCTGTTCCTCTTGCCGCTTGCGCAGGTCGAGGAGCCGACGGAGCCGCTGGGCGTTGCGGGTCATGCGGCCACCCCCAGCGTGCGGGCGAGCTCGGCCCAGGTGTCGCCGTAGGCGGTCGGCTCGTGCGTGCCTTGCTGCAGGAAGTTGAGCACCGCTTCGCGACGGGCGATCGCCTCGTCGGTGCGGGGGTTGGTGCCCGAGACATAGGCGCCGACCTCGATGAGGTCGCGCGCCTCGTCGTAGGCGGCCAGAAGCTCCCGCAGCTTGCGTCCGAGAGCCTGCTGCTGGGGATCGGTGACCGCAGGGGCCACGCGAGACACCGAGGCGCCGACGTCGATGCTGGGGTAGTGGCCGCGCTGAGCGAGGGAGCGGGTCAACACGATGTGGCCGTCGAGGATGCTGCGCACCGTGTCGGCGACCGGGTCCTGCATGTCGTCGCCTTCGACCAGCACGGTGTAGAGGGCGGTGATGCTGCCGGTCACACCGGCACCGGCGCGCTCGAGGAGCCGGGGCAGCGCGCTGAGCACCGACGGTGGATAGCCGCGACTGGCCGGAAACTCGCCCGACGCGAGACCGATCTCGCGCTGGGCCATCGCGTAGCGGGTCACACTGTCGACGAGCAGGAGGACGTCCTTGCCCTGGTCGCGGAACGCCTCGGCGATCCGGGTCGCCGAGCGGGCGGCGCACAGGCGCATCAGCGGCGGCTCGTCGCTGGTCGCGACGACCACGACGGACTGGGCGAGGCCCTGGGGGCCGAGATCGTCCTCGATGAACTCGCGGACCTCTCGGCCACGTTCGCCGACGAGGCCGATGACCACGACGTCGGCGGTGGTGTTGCGCACGATCATCGAGAGCAGGGTCGACTTGCCGACACCGGAGCCGGCGAAGATCCCGACCCGCTGGCCTCGGCCGCAGGTGATCGCCGCGTCGATCGCTCGCACGCCGACCGGCATCGGTTCGGCGATGCGCTGGCGACGCAGCGGATGGGGCGGCTTCTCGTCGAGGTCGACGGCGAGGGTGCCGAGCAGGGGACCCTCCTCGTCGAGGGGTTGACCGAGGGCGTCGACGACGCGACCCAGCAGGGCCTCACCGACGGGGAGGCGGGGCGGGCCGCCGGGCGCGAACGCCCGCTGACCGACCCGTAGGCCGTCGAGGTCCCCGAGGGGGCTCGCCGACACGACGTCCTCGTGGAGCGAGACGACGAGGCCTTTGGTCGGGGCGTCCTCCGTCTCGACGATGACCAGGTCGCCCACGGCCACGTCGAGACCGGCGATCTCGAAGCCGCCGGCCAGCACGCGGCGGATGACGCCGGCCCGGACGGGCGGCGCCGCCTCGAGCGCAAGCTGCCAGCGCGAGGTCTGCACGGGGTCGAGGAGCAGGGTCATCCGAGCGCACTCCTGACCCGCTCGATGGCGGCGTCGATCGACAGGTCGGCGAGGCCCTCACCGATTTCGGCGAGGGCGTCACGGGGACCGAGTTCGGCGTCGGGGATGAGCTCGAGGCCGGGGCGTTCGGGCAGCTGCAGGGCCGGATGGTCGGGATGCACGCGCACCCGGACCTGCTCGCCGGGGCGACGCAGGTCGAAGGCCCGCAGGATCAGGTCCTCGCCGGTCTCGAGCAGCGACAGGTCGCCGCCCACGATCGCCTCGGCGAGTTCCGCCGCCAGGGCGACGGCGAGGGCGGCGATCCGGTTCTCGGCGACCTCGCTGGCGTTCTCGACCTGCAGGACGGCGGCACGCATCCCGTCAAGGAGACCGGTCATCGCCTGGCGGGCCGCGTCGACCCCTTCGGCGTGGCCGGCCTCGAAGCCCTCGTCGCGGCCGACGCGGAAGCCGTCGAGCCGTTCGGTGGCGTGCTGGTCACGCTTGGGGCCGATCTCGCTGAGCGGCACGACGGCCGCCGACGCGGAGACCACCGCACCCATGCGGCCGGGCATCGTCGGGCTAGGCGATGAGGGCATCGTTGCCTCGACTGATCATGATGTCGCCCGACTGCTCGAGCTGGTTGATGATGGCGACGACGGCCACCTGCGCGGCCTCGACGTCGGCGGCTCGGACCGGGCCCAGCAGCTCGATCTCCTCGACGAGGTTCTGGGCGGCTCGGCTCGACAGGTTGCCGGTGATCTTGCGCTGCACCTCGGGGCGCACGCCCTTGAGCGCCATTGGCAGCGCCTTGGCGTCGATGTTGCGGAGCACGGTCTGGATGGCCCGGTCGTCGAGGGTGACGATGTCCTCGAAGACGAAGAGGCGACGGCGGACCTCGCCGGCGAGTTCCTCGTCGTGCTGGGCCAACGCTTCGAGCACCTCGCGTTCGGTGGCGCGGTCGCTGCGGTTGAGCAGGGCGACGAGGGTGTTGATGCCACCGACGCCGTACTGGCGCTTGAAGGCGTCGGGGCCGATGCGCTCACGCAGGCCGTCCTCGATGCGGTTGACGACCTCCGGGGTCGGGTCGCCGAGCTCGCCGATCCGGATGCCGACCTCCTGCTGGTAGTCGTCGGGCAGGTTCTGCAGGACGGCTGCGGCGATGTCGGGGTCGAGGAACGACAGCACGATCGCCGTCGTCTGCGGGTTCTCCCGCATGAGGATCCGGGAGAGGTCGGGGGCCGGGACGGGCGCGAGCCAGGCGAACGGCGGCTCGATGACCCCGCGGTCGACGAGGGCGAGGATCTCCTCGACCTTGTCCTCCGGCACGGCGGCGGCCAGCATCTCGCGGGCCTGGTCCAGGCCACCGCGGCAGAGGGCGACGTCCTGCTTGCGGGTCTCGCTGAAGACCTCGACGATCTCGCTGACGGTGTCCTGCTCGACGACGTGGAGGGCGGCGATCTCGGTGACGACCTCGGAGACCTCGTCGTCACGCAGCTCCTTCAGCACCTTGGCGGCCTTGTCCTGGCCCAGGCTCAGCAGGAGGATGGCTGCCTTCTCGGGGCCGGTCAGTTCGTGGATCTTGCTCATCGGATCTCCGCTCCGGTCATGCTCGGCTCACCGCCCGACGATCGGCGAGCCAGGTACGAAGCAGTCGGGCGACTTCGTCGGGCTGGGAGTCGACCAGGTTGCGCAGTTCCTGCTCGGGCGAGACGGCGGTGGTCTCGACCGGCTCGGCTTGCGCCCCGGCATCGGTGTCGTCCTCGGCTTCGATCGCCGGGGTCGCCGCCCGAGGCAGGACCGGTCGGGCCGACCCTGCGGTCAGGGAGTTGGTCAGCGTCACGAGGTCGAGTTCCTCGACATCGCCCCGCTTGCCGCCTCGGAAGACCTGGATGGCGCCGACCAGGACGATCACCAGACCGAGGACGCCGAGGATGATGGTGGAGATCATGCCGCCACCGCCGGCGGGGGCGCCGGTCGGTGCGGCTTCGAGCTCGGCCGCCAGGGTCTCGGCCACCGTGGTGTCGAAGGCCAGGCGGCTGACGGCGAGCGTGTCGCCGCGGGCGGCGTCGATGCCGGCAGCGCCGGTCACCAGGGTCTGGATCTCGGCGAGCTGGGCGTCGGTGACCGAGGCCTCGTCGAGGAGGACGGCGACGTTGAGGCGGGTGATGTCGCCGCCTTGACGCTCGGTCGTCTCGATCTGGCTGTCGAAGGCGTAGGCGGTCGTGCGGTCGTCGGCGTTGTAGGTCGAGTTCGACTGGCCCGGGGTGCCCGCCTCTTCCTCGCCCTCGCCCAGCACGCCGCCGTCGGTGCCCTCGGTGGAGTTGGTGGTGTAGGACTCCGACCGGGTCGTCTCGGAGCTCTTCAGCGGCTCGGATCCCTCGGGTACGGCCGACGGGGTGTGGGTCTCCTGCACGACGCTCGAGGCGTCCCAGTCCATGACGGCGCTCACGGTCACCATCACCTTGCCGGGGCCGACGACGGCGGCGAGGAGGCCGGTGATCTCGCTGGCGAGTTCCTGCTCGAACTCGCGGGTCTGGTTCATGGCGCCGGTGGCGCCGGCTCGGTCGAACGGGCCCTGGCCCGGCGACGCGAGGACGATGCCGTTCTGGTCCGACACGGTCACCTCGTCGGCGCGCAGGCCCTCGACGGCGCCCGAGACCAGGTTGACGATCGTCTGGACCTGCTCGGGAGCGAGGGTGGCGGAGGTCTGGACGAGCACCGAGGCCGAGGCGTGCACGTCGTCGGCGCTGAACAGATCGTCCTCGGGCATCACCAGATGCACGGTCGCAGCCTGGACGGCGTCCATGCTGCGGACGGTCTTGGCCAGCTCCCCCTCCAGCGCTCGCTGGTAGGCGACGCGCTGCTGGAACTGTGTCGAGGTGATGCCCTGGTTGTCGAGCAGGCTGTACCCCTCGGTGCCGCCGGGCAGGGCACCGGCCTGGCTGAGGTCGAGGCGCAGGGAGTACACCGAGTCACGCGGCACCAGGACCGTACGGCCCTGGTCGGTGAGTTCGTAGTCGACACCCATCGCCGTCAGTTCTTCGGTGATGGTGGCGGCGTCGGCGGTCTCCAGGTCGGTGTAGAGCGGCGCCATGTCCGTCGTGGACGCCCAGCTGGAGAACACGTACAGCGCGGCGACAACGGCGACGAAGATCGCCGCCATCGTGGCCCTCTGAGCGCTGTTGAAGCCGGCGGTGACCTCGCCGACCTTGCCGGTCAATCGTTCAAACACGCTTCACCCACCTCAGACCTGCATCCGCATGATGTCGTTGAAGGCCTCGACGGCTCGGTTGCGCACCGCCACCGTGACCTGGGTCGCGAGCTGCGCTTCGGTCGCCGCGACCAAGTAGTCCGTGACCGACTCCAGTTCGCCGGTGGCCGCCTCGGCGGCGAACCCGTCGGCGGTTCCGTGGAGCTGATCGAGTTCTTCGAGGGCCTGCCCGATCGAGGACGCGAAGCCCGATGCATCGGCGTTCTCGACGCCGGAGATCCGGTTGGCCGTGGGGAAGGCGCCCTGGACGCCACCGATTGCAGGAATGTTCATCGGCCGATCTCCAACGCTCGCTGGTAGGAGTCACGGGCCCGTTCGAACACGGTGACGTTCGCCTGGTAGGACCGCTGGGCGACGATCAGGTGCGTCATCTGGGTCTCGAGATCCATGTCGGGACCGCGGACCATGCCGTCGTCGTCGGCGAGGGGATGGTTGGGGTCGTAGATGAGCCGACCCTCGCCGTCGCCGAGGCGGATCCCCGAGACGCGGGCGCCGGTGCCGACACTGTTGCCGGCACCGCCGGTCGACTCGGCGACGACCATCTTCTGCTGGAACGCCGTCTCGTCGGTCGAGCGGATCGTGTTGACGTTGGCGACGTTGTCGGAGATGGCATCGATCCACGTCTGGTAGACGTCCATCCCGGAGGCGCTGACGCCGAGGCTGCCGAACATGCTCATCAGCCCTGCCCCAGTGCGCTGCGGACGAGGCCGTACTTGTCGTTCAGGGCCCGGACGAGGAGTTCCTGGGTGAGCGCCGTCTCGGTGAGCGCCACCATCTCCTGGCCCAGGTTCACATTGTTGCCGTTGGCGCGGGCGGCGTCGTTGGTCGAGCTGACGGTCGGGGTCAGCGCGTCGGGCGTGCCGGTCTCCATGGCCCGCTTCAGGGCGGATTCGAACTCGACCCGCTGAGCGATGAAGCCCGGGGTCTCGACGTTGGCGATGTTGTTCTCGTGGGCGGCACGGCGGGCGTCGAGGCCGTGCAGCGCTGCCTGGATGGCGCGGTTGGTGGGGTCGCCGCCGCTGATCATCATCGGCGGGCCTCGCTTGTTCGGATCGCGACCACAGTGGACATGACGCAGTTCACCCTCGTGGGGAGTACCGGCCGTCCTTGGCTGGTGGGATGCAAGCGATCCGTGCTTGCGGCGTTCAGTCTCGGACAGTGACCAACCCAGATGAGAGAAGTACTGAAAGAACGGGCCCAATGGCCCAGTTTCGGTGCGATCGCACCGATCGCGCCACGGTGCGTGGCAGCCGCTGAACGGTCAGAAGGCGGTGTCGAAGCGGCTCGGCGAGCGACGGTGACCGTCGTTCACCGACCGCTTGCGCAGGCCGGCGATCTCGCCGGCGATGCGCATCCGCTGCCCGTCGGCTCGCGCCTGCAGCTGCTGGAGGCGTTCGAGCACCGTCCGGGCCCGCTCGGCCTCGGTGGCCTCGATCGACGCGCCGTCCAGCGCCGGCTCGGGGATCTCGAGGTCGGCCGGATCGCCGAGCCCGAGGCCGGCCTCGAGGGCGTCGAGATAGTCCTCGATCTCGTCGAGCGCGGTCCGGCCGGTCACGAGGCCGTCCCCGCCGGGGTCGCGATCTCGATGTAGGCCTGACGCCAGGCCTCGGTGAGGTCGGCGACGATCCCGCTCGCCTCGGTGAGTGCGCGGCGGTCGGAGTTGATGTTGGCCTTGACCAACAACTCGAGGATGTACTCGTAGAGCGCCAGGAGGCCGTCGCCGGATTCCCACACGTCGGGGCGGACGGCGTAGGCCAGCTCCTCGACGATCTCCTGGGCGTGGACGAGGCAGCTGTGGCGGCGCTCGGCGTCACCGTCGACGATCGCGACCGCCGCATCGGAGAGATCCCGCCCCAACCGCTCGTACAGCAAGACGAGCAGGCGTTCGGGGGAGACGGTCTTGCCGTCGCTCGTGAACTTCTTGAGTTGTTCGGCTTTTCGCATGGGTCGTCAGGTGGCTCTCTCAGATCATCCCGCGGCCGAGCCGGACGGGAGGTTGGCGATCTGGCCGGCGAGCCAGGTGCTCTGGGCGTTCAATTGGGCGAGGTTGCTCTCGAGCCGGGTGTAGGTGGCGCGGAGCGTCTGCTCGCGGATCTCGAGGCGTCGATCCCACGCGGAG
>JBCCWI010000065.1:0-24269 GCA_039193795.1 Actinomycetota bacterium
ATGGGGAGCGTGACACCGGCCATGTTCGACAGCTGGCTGGCCCAACCGGCCGTGCAGTTCACGACGATCGGCGCGTGGATGTCGCCCTGGTTGGTGCGCACGCCGGTGACCTTGCCGCCGGGGCCCTTGCCCTCAGGGCCCGAGCCACCCTCGACGAGGATGTCGAGCACTTCGGTCTTCTGGTAGAGGTCGACGCCGTACGCGTCGGCGCCGCGGGCGTACCCCCAGACGACGGCGTCGTGGCGGATCGTGCCTCCGGGCGGGTGATAGAGCGCACCGAGGATCGGGTACCGGGTGTCGGAGCTGACGTCGAGCGACGGCGCCTGCTTCTTCACCTCGGCCGGATCGATCACCGACGAGTCGATGCCCTGCAGCTTGTTGACCTCGGCCCGCCAGTGCATCGTCCGCAGGGCGGAGTCGGTGTGGGCGAGGGTGAGGTGGCCGCGCTCACTGAACATCACGTTGAGGTTCAGGTCGTTCGACATCGAGTTGTAGAGGTCGAGGCTGCGGTCGTAGAACGCCACGCCCTCGGGCGTGAGGTAGTTCGAGCGCACGATGGCGGTGTTGCGGCCCGAGCCACCACTGCCGAGGTACTGCTTGTCGACGACGGCGACGTTCGTGATGCCGTGGTTCGATGCGAGGTAGTACGCCGTCGCGAGTCCGTGCACACCGCCGCCGATGATCACGACGTCGTAGGTGCTCTTGAACTCCGGCTCGCGCCACACGCGCGGCCAGGCCTGCTTGCGAACGCCTCGCCAGGCCAGACCGAACGCCGAGTACTTCGCCGGAGGCTTCTTCTTCGATCCGGGGATGATGCCCATCCCGGGATTCTGCCCGACCTGCTCATTCGAGTGAAGGAGTGAATTTGGTCGTATTGATAATCTGGCTGCATGAATGAACTGGCGAAGCTGAGGCGCCTCGACGCCTTCGTGGCCGTGGCCGAGGAGCTGCACTTCGGCCGAGCTGCCGACCGTCTCCACATCGCCCAACCGGCGCTCAGCCAGCAGGTCCGACAGCTCGAGAACGAGCTCGGCCTGGCGCTGTTCGAGCGCACGACCCGGCGGGTCGCGCTGACCCCCGACGGTGCCGCCTTCTTGCCGCATGCCCGCACACTGCTGGTGGCGGCGCAGGGCGTGGGTCGGGCGGCGGAGGAGCTGCGGGTCGGCGCACGCGGTCGGCTGCGTCTCGGGTTCGTCGACTCGACGGCGTTCGAGTTCGTGCCGGAATTCCTCCGCCGGTTCCGCACCGCCTGGCCCGACGCCGAGGTCGAACTCCACACGATGTCGTCGGATGAGCAGGCCCGGGCCCTCGTCGACGGTGAGATCGACCTCGGCATCGCGCGAACCGTGCCGGCCCGTCCGGTCGTGCACGCGACGGTGCTCGGCCACGATCGGTACCTGCTCGCGGTGCCGGCGGAGCACGCCGTGGCGGGCCAACGCAGTGTCACCCTGCGTCGGCTGTCGGACGAGCGCTTCGTCGGTTTCTCCCGCGCCAGCTCACCGTCGCTTCACGCCGAACTCCGAGCGCTCCTCGCCGGCCACGGGGTCGCCTACGACCCGGCGCTGGAGGCGACGGAGTACACGACGATCGTCGGGCTCGTGGCGGCCGGCGAAGGGGTCGCGCTCGTGCCGTCGGGTGTGCGGCGACTGCAGCTTCCCGGCGTGGCGTACGTCCGGGTCGCCGACACCGACGCCCGTGTCGCACTCGTGCGGCTCGCCCGGTCGGACGAGCCCCTGGCCGTCGTCGCGAACGCCATCGACGAACTCGAACGTACGGTGGCCGATCGGAGGAGACGATGACGATCACCTATCGAGCCGGAACCCCAGCCGACGCCGTCGGCCTCGCCGAGATGATGCGGGCGTCGGCGGCGATCGCCTTCCGGGTGGTCTATCCCGCGTTCCCGCGCGACTCCGAGCCGCCGTCGGTCGAGGACCTCGCGCCCGGCTGGGTCGGGATCACGGTGGTCGCCGAACTCGATGGCGAGATCATCGGAGGAGGGATCGTCGGCGAGGACCCGACGGTTCCGAGCGGCTGGTTGATCGACCGCCTCTACGTGCATCCGGATCATTGGTCGAGCGGTGTGGGCGCGGAGATCCTGCCCCGCCTGGTCGCAGCGGCCCGGTCGGCCGGCGCGACGTCGATCAACCTCTGGGCGCTCGAGATCAGTGACGGATCGCGTCGATTCTACGAGCGCCACGGTTGGCGTCTGGTCCCCGGCCGGACGGCTCCCAACGAGGGGAGCGACGTGCTCGACGTGCTGTATCAGCTCGACTCGGCCGACGATGCGTTCGCCGGGTGAGCGAAGGCGTGTGACGCGGCGACGAGCCGTGTGACCACCTCGAGTTCGGCTTCGTCGCGCGGGCCGTAGACCATGACCACGTTGTGGGGCACGATGCCCCGGGCCGCGAGCGGGTGGTTCTCGGCCCACCCCCGTTCGATCGCGACCTCGACCACGTCGAGCGGCAGGTTGAGGTGCAGGCTGCCGTCGTACTGCGGATGCAGATGGCAGAACTCGCGTCCGACCATGAAGGCGTTCGGTGGGCCCGCTTCGCATGCGTCGTGCAGCCACATCGCCCGAGCGCCGGGGACGGAGATGCTCGACGTCGTCTCCACGACACAGTCGAGTTCGAACATGAAGTCGGCGACCTGCGCCTGGAGTTCGGCGGGGGCGTTCTGATCCAGCTGGGTGTGGGGGTTGGTCGGGGTGGTCGAGGGCCGGGGTCCCGGCCGGGCGGGGAGGTCGTCGATGGTGTCGAGCACTGCGGTCCTGTCGTTCGGGGGTCTCCGTCGACGGTATGGATTCGGATCGAAAAGATCCAATACCTGTTCGCTCGGTCATCGATAAGCTGCCACTTATGTTCGGTCGGGTGAGACACCGGTGAAGCTGCGCCACCTCGAGACCTTCCTGGTGCTCGCCGACGAGCTGCACTTCGGTCGAACCGCCGAGCGGCTGCACGTGGCACAACCGGCGGTCAGCCAGACGATCTCTGCACTCGAGGGCGAGCTCGGCCTCAAGCTCTTCGACCGTTCGAATCGCCGGGTCGAGCTCACGGCGGCCGGTGCCGCGTACCGCCAAGAGGTCGAGCAGGTGTTCGCCCAGCTCGATCGTGCGTCCGGCGCGGCCCACGCTGCGGAAGCCGGTGTGCGCGGCCGGCTGACGATCGCCTTCACCGCCGTGTGCACCCTGACGTTCTTGCCCGATCTGATCTCGCGCTTCATCGACGATCATCCGGGCGTCGCCGTGCAACTCCGTCAGCTGGGCACCGCCGAGCAGATCGACGCCCTTCGGGTCGGCGCGATCGACGTGGGGTTCAGCATCCTGCCCAACCGGCACGCGCCCGTGCACTCACAGCTGATCGTGGATGACGAACTGCACGTCTTCTTGCCCGCCGGCCACGAGCTCGCCGGACACGACCACGTGGCGACGAGCCGGGCCCTCGACGAACCCTTCCTCCTGATGAGTCGGGAGCGCGAACCGTGTGTGCACGAGACGTTCGCCCGCATGTGCGAGCAGTACGCCAAGCCTGGTCGCGTGGTCCTCGAGGTCGATCACCTCGAGTCGATGCTCGCGTTCGTCGGGGCGGGCATGGGGGTGTCGTTGCTCCCCTCGATCGCCGGACGTCTCCGGCTCGACGGCGTCGAGTCGCGCCCGCTCGACCCGCCCGTGCCCTCCGGCGTGAGCGCGGTCTGGGACCCCGCGGCCGTCTCGCCGACCACCCGGCGGTTCCTCGATCGGCTCGACGCCGTGCCGTTCGCGACGACCGGGTGACGTCTGGCTGGATCGGCCGACGGCGCGCGCCCAGACTGTGACGCATGTGGAGATCAGGCGGAACGATGATCCTCGCGCTCGCGCTCGTTGCGGGCGCCTGCGGAGGCGCCGACGAAGCCGCCGATCCACCGTCACCGTCGACCGAGGCGACGACCACGACCGAGGCTCCCGCCACCACGACGGCCCCGACGACGACCGAGCCCGAATCCGAGCCAGAGGACGAGGCGCCGGCGGTCACCGTGCCACCCGGTGTCGAGGGCGAGCCGATCGACGGTGGTGTCGACTCGTGGCTGACGCCCCACCTCGCCGACGCGTCGGCGTGTGCGCCGGTGAACGACGACCGGACGGTCGCGACGTGTTACCGGCTCACGGTCGCCGCCGACCGTGACGACCCGACCGGCGGGGTCGTCAGCCTGCCGATCCGGGTGGTGTCGCCCGTCGATGCCCAGGTTCCCGGCGATGCCGTCGTCTCACCCGCCGGCGGCCCGGGGTTCTCGGGCATCTTCCGCGCATCCGGCCTCGCCGTCGACTTCGGGCGCGACGTGGTCGGGTTCGATCAGCGCGGCACGGGCGCCGCCGAGCCCAGCCTCGAGTGTCCGGCCGCCGATGCCGTCTTCCTGCAGAACCTGCAGCAGGACGCGTCCTTCGACGAAGAACGCGGCGCCATGGTGGCGGCGACCGAAGGTTGCATCGCCGAGATCACCGCCGCCGGAGTCGACCTGACCGACTACAACAGTGTCGAGAACGTCAACGATCTCGAGGACATCCGGGTCGCGCTCGGGTACGAGCAGTGGAACATCGTGGGCGTCAGCTACGGCGGCCGGTTCGCGCTCACGTCGATGCGAGAGCACCCCGAGAGCATTCGCTCGGTCATCCTCGACTCGGTGTACGACGTCTCCTACGGCGGGCCGGGCTCGACCTTCGACGCGATCGACCGCGCCTTCGACGCCCTAGTGGACGCCTGTGCCGCCTCGGCTCCCTGCGCAGCACGCGGTGACCTCGGTGACATGCTCGATCGGGTCACCGACCGCTACAACACCGAACCGATCGAATCGACCGTCGACATCGACGGCGCTCCCGTCGACTTCGTCATCACCGGCGACGACCTGATCGGTGGTCTCTTCCAGGCGATGTACGACACCGGGCTGTTGCCGCTGCTGCCGTCGATCGTCGGGTCCTTGGATCAGGGCGAGACCGCGATCGTCGCCGACTTCATCGCCAACAGTGTCCCCTTCTCGACCGACGCCGCCGATCTCATGGCCTACGCGACCGACTGCAGCGACAATGTCGGGCTCGGCCTGCTCGATGCCGACCTCGCCGTCGTGACCGACCCGGGCCGGCTCTCGACGGTCGCCAAGTCTCAGCTGGTCTGCCCGGCCGACTGGACCCCGACCGCGCCGGACTACAACGAGCCGATCGTGTCGGATCTCCCAGCGCTCCTCTACGCAGGCGGCATGGATCCGATCACGCCGCCCGGCCCGACCCTGGCGCTCGCCGACGACCTGGCGAACGCCACCTCGGTGCTGGTCCCGTTCGGCGGCCATGGGGTTTGGCTGGTCGACGACTGTGCGGCGTCGATCTCGTTCGCGTTCGTCGACGATCCGTCGACACCGCCGGACACGTCGTGTGCGGATGCCTACGGCCCGCTCGAACCGGCCTGAGGCTCGTCGAGTCCCGATCGGGGGCGTCGCTCAGTAGGCCTCGACGACCGAGCGGAGCTGGCTCGGGTTGACGCCGTGCATGATCACGCCGTCGCAGCCGAGGGCGAGCTGGCCCTTCACCGCGTCGGCACACTGGGTCGCCGTCCCCCTCGCCATCGGTTCCAGCCACTCGGCGGGAATGAGCGAGGCGACGTGTTCGAGCTGTTCGGTCGTGCCCGTGTCGTCGAGGGCGCCCCGGAAGCCGGCGACGAGTTCATCGCTGCGGAACGCGTCGAGGGCGGCGGGATCCCAGCCGTTGGTGCGCACCATCAGGTCGCCGTAGCCCTGGAGGTAGGTGGCGAGCCGGCCGACGGTCTTCTTGAGCCGGATGTCCTCGGGGATCTCGTCACTCACGACGGCGAAGCACGACCACACCTGGACGTCGTCGGGATCACGCCCGGCGTCGACGGCGGCCTGCTTCACCGTCTCGACGCATCGACGGGTGGTCTCCTCGGTGAAGAACGTGTGGAGGATGACCTGATCGAACGCGCGTCCTCCGAGCTTGAGCGTCTCGGGACCGAATGCGCTGATTCCCATCGGGAGGTGTTCGTCGAGTCCGGCGTTCAGGTGCAGAACCGGGTAGGACCCGGCCGGACCGTCGTGACCGATGATCACTTCGCCGCGGAAGAGGCGGCGCATGATCCCGGCGAAGTCCTCCATCTGTGCCGTCGTGATCCGGCCCAGCCCGAAGGCGTCCTGCATGCGGGCGATCCCACGGCCGAGGCCCAGCACGAACCGGCCGCCGGTGAGGCTCTGCATCGTGTGGGCGTAGCCCGCGGTCACCATCGGATGCCGCGTGTTGTGGTTGGTGACGCCGGTGGCGATGGCGATGTCGCTGCTGATCGCGCCGACCGCCCCGCTCTGCACGGCCGCTTCCTTCTTGTAGTAGCGCTCGGAGATGAAGGCGTAGCCGAGGCCGAGCGCTTCGGCGTCTCGCACCTCGTCGACGAGCGCTCGGGTGGTCTCCGGCGCGCCGGCGAGGGTGTAGAAGCCGAGTTCGGGATGGGCGACGTCGGGGCGCGGCAGCATGGCGCGAACGTAGCGGTTGGACCGCTCAGCCCGGGAATGCGAGGGCGGTGTCCACGAGGTCGACGCGTGGCAGCGACCGCACGTCGGCCAGGTCGAACCACGCGGCGGCGACCGTCGAGTCCTCCGCGGGGTATTCGGTGCGCAACTCACCCGACGGATTCGTGGCGGCGAACACGATCGCCAGCGTGTGTCCGGGTCCGCCCTGCCAGGACTCCTCGGCGGTGATCCAGTTCGATTGGAAGCCGAGCACCGGACCGACCGTGGCGGTGAGCCCGGTCTCCTCGAACAGTTCTCGGCGGGCGGTGTCCTCGGGTTGCTCGCCCCACTCCATCCCGCCGCCGGGGAGATTCCACGAGCCGGAGTCGGGGTAGTCGTGCTCGAACTGTGTCAGCAGGACCCGGCCCCGACCATCGAACAACCGGACGTAAGCGCCCATTCGATTCCACTCGGTCTGCATGGTGCGCCTCCCGGCGGTGATCGTAGATCGGGAGCGGCGGCGGATCGGGCGGTACGGTCGGCGCATGGGGCAGCTCGACGGCAAGGTCGCACTGGTGACCGGTGCGGGGGACGGGATCGGCGCGGGCATCGCTCGGGTGTTCGCCGCGGAGGGCGCCCGGGTGGTCGTCGCTGAGATCGACGAGGACGCCGGCCGAGCCGTCGCCGACTCGCTCGGTGGGGCCGGCCACTTCGTGGCCTGCGACGTCGCCGACAGAGCGCAGGTGCAGGGCGCGGTGGCGGCCGCCGTCGATCGGTTCGACACGTTGGACGTGCTCGTGAACAACGCCTGGGGCGGCGGCCGGATCAGCCGGGTCGAACACAAGACGCCCGAGCTCGTGCAGGGTGGGCTCGACGTCGGCTTCCTCGGTCCGCTGTGGGCGATGAACGCCGCCCACGCGGTGATGAAACCGAAGGGCTGGGGGCGGATCATCAACATGGCGTCGCTCAACGGCGTCAACGCCCACATGGGCACGCTCGAGTACAACGCCGCCAAGGAGGCGCTGCGGGCCGCCAGCCGCACGGCCGCCCGGGAGTGGGCGCCGACCGGCATCACCGTCAACGTGATCTGTCCGGCCGCCAAATCCGCGGCGTTCCGGCGCGTGATGCGACAGAACCCCGAGCTGGAAGCCGCCGCCGACGCCGCCAACCCGATGGGGCGCATGGGGGATCCCGACACCGACATCGCCCCGGTCGCGGTCTTCCTCGCCAGCGACGCCAGTCGCTACCTGACCGGCAACACGCTCTTCGTCGACGGGGGCGGCCACATCAACGGGTCGTCCTGGGCTCCGGATCTCGGCGACTGACGTGACCGCTCTCGAGCCTCAGCCGGGCCACTCGGTGTGGGCCGAGCTCCGCCGGCTCGTTCCACCGCTGTACCTGCCCGTGTTGATGATGACCCTCGGGGTCGGCATCGTCTTGCCGCTCGTACCGCTGTACCTCGAGGACACCGGGCTGAGCCTGTCCCTCGTCGGGGTGGTCGTCGGCGCCTTCGGCGTCGGTGCCGCGCTCGTCGGCGTACCCGCCAGCGCCTTCGCCGAGCGACGGACCAACGACCACCTGCTGCTGGTCGCGATCGGGGCGGCCGCGACATCGATCGTCCTGTTCGGCCTGACCGAGATCGCCGCGGTGCTGATCGCCGTGCGCTTCGTGACCGGCGCAGGGTTCGGCGCGCTGGGGCAGTCCCGTCAGCTCTTCATCACCCGGGGTGTGCCGATGGCGTTCCGCGGCCGGGTCAACTCCGGCATGGGTGGCACCCACCGGTTCGCCCTCGCGATCGGCCCGGTCGTCGGCGGTGCCGTCGCCGACACGTGGGGGTTCGCCGCCGCCTTCGCCGTCGCCGGTGGTGTCGTCGCCCTCGGTGCCTGCTTCTGGATCGTCCCGGGAGGACGCGAATCGTCGACGGTCGTCACGACGGCGGAGCGGGTGGACGTGCTGGCGTCGCTGCGGCGCCACCGGGGTCTGGTCGCGCGGGGCGGCATCGGACCCATGTTCATCCAGGCCGGACGTGAGGGGCGCTATGTCGTCATCCCGCTCGTCGCCGACCGTCTCGGCCTCTCGCTGGCCGAGATCGGCGGTCTGCTCGCGATCGGGACCGTCATCGACTTCGCCGTGTTCCCTGCGTCGGGGATTCTCATGGACCGCTTCGGGCGGCTCTACGCCATCATCCCCGCGTTCTCGGTGATGGCCGTCGGGCTCGTGCTGTTGGGCCTGGCCGACGGCGCCGGCGATGTCGCCGTCGCCAGCATCCTCATCGGTGCCGGCAACGGCGTGACCTCCGGCGCGGTGCTGACCCTCGGCGCCGACCTCGCGCCGATGGGGGAGGAGGGGCCCTATCTGGCGGGATTCACGCTCGTCTCGAATCTGGGCCTGTTCGTCGGCCCGCTCGTCGTCGGGGCGGTGGCCGACCTCGCCGGGCTCGACGCGTCGGCGTTTGCGCTGGGGGCGATCCTGATGATCGGCGTGGCGTGGATCACCTTCGTGGTCGGCGAGACGGCGGGCCCCTCCGCTCCGATCGACGACTAGTCGCCGGTTGGCTGTTGTCCGACGTCGGCGTAGTGGCGACGGGCGACGTCGGGGTGTGAGCGCAACCGTGTCTTGAGGTTGTTCTCACCGAAGACCCGCAGGCCCACACCGTCGTGGGCGGCACCGGGCGCGACGGCGGCGAGCTCGGGCGGGAGTTCGACCCGCTCGAACGGCAGCTCGAAGCGGGGATTGAAGAAGTAGGCGATCGAGATGCGATCCCGCCCGTCGGGTGGGCTGACGACGCGATGGGGCGTGGCCTTCAGGTACCCGTCGGTGGCGGTCTCGAGCATCTCCCCGAGGTTCATCAGGTAGGCGCCAGGGACGGTGGGGGCGTCGAGGAGTCGGTCGCCGACCTGGACCTGGAGTCCGCCGACGTCGTCTTGGAGGATGAAGGTCAACAGCCCGGTGTCGCGGTGGAGACCGACGCCTTGGTCGGCGGCCGAGCCCGGCGGTGCCGGCGGGTAGTGGATGATCTTGAGGTGCACGTCGCTCTCGGGGAGGAACCCGCCGTCCCAGTGGTCGATCGGGAGCCCGAGCCCGACGGCGAGTGCCCGCAATGCGGTGAGCCCGACGGTGTCCATCTCGGCCATCCACCCGAGCACGGTCGGCGCCATCGACGGCAGCGACGCGGGCCACTGGTTCGGGCCGCGCAGCCGGAGCCAGGCCGGATCGCCGGGCGCGAGTTCCGGCTCGGGCTGCTCGTGGCCCAGGTCGAGCTGTTCGCGCCAGTCCGAGTGCCCGTTGGTGACCTCGTCGCCCAGGACCGTGTAACCGCGGAATGCAGCAGAGTGCGCGATGGCCAGCGCCCGTCGTTCCGCCTCGGGCAGCTCGAAGAAGGCGCGGGCCGTCGCGAACATGGCGGTGTCGAGGGCGGGGTCGACGCCGTGGCCGGTGAGGTACACGAAGCCGACCTCGTGGGCGGCCCGCAGCAGGTCGGCGACGAAGGCGTGCGCCTCGTCGCCGCCCGGATCGGACCGGAACGCGCCGAGATCGAGAACGGGCAGCGTCTCCATCGCGGCGAGCCTACGACTCAGGCGCCGTAGCGGACCACCGCCACATACCCGTCCGCGACCGAAGGCTCGGCCTCGACCGCGCCGTCGGGTATCGATGCGCCGACGCACCGATGGTGATCGGGCGCAATCGCTCGACAGGTCGCATGCGGGTCAGGGGTCGGTGCGTCCCATGTCCGACCGACGGCACGCGCCGCCAACCGGTCGGGGGATCCGTCGAACACGATGCGACCCGCATCGAGCACGAGCACGCGCCCACACACCGCAGCGAGCTCGTCGGCGTGGTGGGTCGCGACCACGATCGTGGCGGCGCCGCCGAGTTCGGCGATCAGCGAGGTCACGCGGTTGCGGTGCTCGGCATCCAGCGAGGCGAGGGGCTCGTCGAGCACGAGATAGTCCGGCCCGCCGAGCAGGGCCTGGGCGATCGTCAACCGCCGCTGCATCCCTCCGCTCAACGTCCGGATGCGTGCCTCGCGCTGATCGGCCAGCTCGACCCGGTCGAGGGCCCACGCCGCCCACCGTCGCCGGAGCCGCTGCGGCCCGATCTCCTTCAGCGCACCCACATAGTCGAGGTACTCCTGGACCCGCATGCGCGACGGGAGTCCGTCGCGCTGGGGGACATAGCCGAGCCGACGACGGATCGCGGATCGCGCGACGTGCTCGTCGGCGGACACACCGTCGACCGCGATGTCGCCGCCGGCTGCGGGATTGACCGTCGCCAGCAGCCGCATCAGTGTCGACTTCCCCGACCCGTTGGGCCCGAGAACCGCGGTCGCGCCGGGGCCGATCGTCAGCTCACCGACGTCGAGGATGGTCGTCTTGCCCGCCCGCTGGCAAAGCTCGCGGGTCTCGACGATGGGCGCGGCCACGGCGGTCAGTCCAACGACAGCGTGTCGAGCCGCTGCCGGTAGTGGACGAACAGGACGTACCCGACGACGGCGACGGCCAGCGACGTGAGCTGGGTCGCCGCACCGAACGCGGTTGCGGCATCGGCTCGGTTCGTGAGCACCAGCATGAGTGTCAACCATGCCGCCGCCGTGATCCCGGCTGCGACACGGGCGTCGAACCGGGTCGCCAGCGCCAGCGAGGTGGCGGTGACCGCCAGCGCCGGCAGCAGCCAGGCGATGCGGTACCAGCCGCCCTCCGGCACGACCCAGGCGACCAGGAGCAGCACCGCGCAGCTGGCGCTGACGACGGTGATCGCCCGGACGAGGAAGAGCCGGAAGCCGTCCACCGGGGTCGCCACCGCCACATCGTGGGTCGGGTCGACGCCGGGGCCGAATGCGAGCGCCACGCCGAGCAGTGGGATGAGCGGCGCGACGGTCAGGAACCCGATGATGCGGTCGGCGCCGTCCGCCGTGCTGGTCGAGGCCGTGTTCAGCGCGAACAGGATCGCGATCAACACGGCGATGATCCACGAACGCCGCAACGCCGGGGTCGCCGTCACCAGCGGCACCGTCGTGTCGGGCACGCCGACCCGGCGCAACAACCGGGCGAGCCGAGATGGTCGAGGCGCATCGATCTCGGCCTCGATCGCGGCGAAGTTGGCCGAGACACGATGCAGGTCGGGGCCCGGTCCCGACGCGTCGGGGCCGGCGAGGAACCGCGGACGTTCGCCCGCCCGGCCCAGGGCGGCTTCGAGCGGATTGTCCGCCGAGCTCGTCATCGGGGCACCTCCGTGCTCATCGGGTCGGTGCTGCGTCGCACCGCGTGGATCGTCGGTCCGGCGCTCATCAGAGCACCTCCTTGAGAAGGGTCCGGGCGCGGGCCAGGCGGCTCTTCACCGTTCCGGTCGGGATGCCGAGCAGGGTGGCCGCCTCGGCGTTGGTCAGCCCGTCGAGTGCGGTCGCCGCCAACACGGCTTGCAGATCCGGGTCGAGTCGCTGGAACGCCTGGCCCAGATCGGTGTGGCCGAGTGCGAGCGGAACCTCCTCGGCCACCACCTCGCGGAACGGCACGATGTCGGCGACCGGCTGCGGCGGCGCCGACTTGCGCATCTGGTCGATCAGCCGGCGAACGGCGATCGTCCAGATCCACGCACCGACCTCGCCCGTCGGGCGATAGGCGGCGGCCTGCTTCCAGACCGCGAGGAAGGTGTCCTGGATGGCGGTGTCGACGAGCTCGGAACGGCCGCAGCGCCGGGTGAGTCGCACGGTCAGCCATCCGACGTGGCGGTCGTAGAGCACCGCGAGCGCGTGTCGGTCGCCCTCGCCGATCTGCTGCACGAGGGCGAGATCATCGGCGTCGGGGACCGCACCAGCGGACGCCGTCGGGTCGTTCACCAACGTCACGCTAGAACGCGATCACCTTGCGTCGACGGAACGGGTTGAGCCGACGCAGCCGCGCCAGCCGCTGCCGCCACGCCGGCGGAAACGGGTACTTGTCCCGGGTGTCCGAGCGGAACGGCCACCACATCTGGCCCGGGATGTGTCCCGGCATGTCCTCGTCGTGCCCGTACACGGCCGGGCGCTTGTCCTCGGGCATGTAGTAGGTGCCCCAGATCATGTCCCACAGCGGGAGACCGACCGAGTAGTTGCTGTGGATCGACTCGGGGTAGTTCGCGTGATGCCAGTGGTGGAACTCCGGGGTCATCACGATCCGCCAGAACGGACGGAACCGCCACCGGATGTTGGCGTGGGCGAGCAGGCCCAGCACCGTCTGCACGATCGCGACGGCGCCGATCACCTCGAACTGGAAGCCGGCGGCGATCAAGACGACCGCGGGTGCGGCGATGATCACCCCGTCGAAGGGGTGTTGCCGAATCCCCGAGATCCAGTCCATCTTCGCCGAGCTGTGGTGCACCGCGTGGAAGCGCCAGAAGAACCCGATCTCGTGGCTCAGCCGGTGAGTCCAGTAGATGAGCAGATCGAGCAGGAGGACGCCTTCGATCGCGAGGAGCCAGCCCGGTTGGCTGGTCACGAACGGTCGCAGCAGGAGCGCAGGTGCCCACAGGGGAAAGGCCAGGAGTGCGATCCCGATGCCGGCGACGATGCCGAAGATGTTGAGAGCCGGACTGATCAGGGCGTAGGTGAGATCGGTGCGCAGCCCCGGTCGCCGGATCGGTTGGTCGTGGCGGCGGAACAGCTTCTCGAACGGGACGAGCAGGATGAACAACGCGACGATCGCGCCCGCCCCCTCGAGCCCGAAGGCGATCCCGGCCGGGATGGCGATGAGCAGGGCGGCGATGTGGATCCATCGGACGAAGCGCCAGCCCCGCCAGCGCCGGTCCGGGCGAGGCGGTGGCGGTGGAAGGGACGATTCCCGCAGCGGCGGGGGCTCGATCGATGGTGCGGTGGGGGATGTCGGGTGCACGGAAGAACCTCCTTGCACCCCCTATCGAGGTCACCTCGCCCGACGGTTCACCGGGCCCGCGATGTGTTCGCTCAGGACGCGGCTTCGGCCGCGAGGGCTGCGGCGAGCCGGGCGAGCATGGCCGCGGTCTGACCTCGGGTGACCCCACTGTTGGGGTCGAAGGTCGTCGAGGTCGTGCCGGTCGTGACTCCGACCGACGCCGCCCAGCCGATGGGACCCTGCTGCCAGTGGGCGGTCACGTCGACGAACTGGCTTGCGTCGCCTCCGAACGGTTGGTCGACGAGGCGCCACAGGAAGGTCGCGAGGTGGGCGCGGGTCGCCACCTGGTTCGGCGAGAACTCCGTGGGGCTCGTGCCGGCCGTGATGCCGGTCGCCGCCATCCATCGGACGGCCTGCTCGTAGTAGGCCCCGGCGGGAACGTCGTTGAAGGTCGGCGCGTCAGCCGGCGGTGCGGGTCGCCCCGCCATGCGCCAGATGAACGTCGCCGCCTGCGCTCGGGTCACGAATCCGTTCGGGTCGAACCGGTTCGGTGCGACGCCGGTCGTGATGTCGTTGGCGACCATCCACCCGACCGGTGCCAACTGCCACGAGGTCGTGACGTCGGGGAACGGGAGGTTCTGGGCCGAGCCGATCGCCCAACACGGGGTGGTCCACGCCGAGTAGGTCAGGCCGGGACAGACCTCGCTGCCGCTGGCCGGGTCGAAGCCGATGGGATCGATCGTCGAGGTCGGATCGAGCAGGCACGTCGAGTAGTCGAACGGGTCCATCGGCGAGCCGTTCATCGTCACGCCCGAGATGGTGACGGCGTAGCACTCGTCGCCGTTGGTCGGCGTGTCGAACACCGCGGAGTTGGTGTCACCGTCGACGGCGAACACGATCGCCGCTTCGGGGGCGATCAGGCCGCCGGACTGGATCCGTTCGAGGACCTGCACCGACACCGGACCGTCGGGCCCGGTGACGGTCACGGCGGCCGTGGAGAAGTCGGCGCGGGCGAGGGAGAAGGACCAGCGGCCCCAGACCGTTTCCGCCGGCACGTAGCCCGACGGCGGCCACGCCACGAAGTCGCGCTCCTCGCGGACGTCCGGGCGGGCGTCCCACAGGTGGGAGTCGAACACGTACAGCGTGTTGGAGGCCCACGACGATGAGCCGAACGGAACGTCGCCGCTGCCCATCTCCTGCACCTGCGGGTAGAGGATCGTGCGGCGGTGACCCACCTTGGTGTTCCCGGCGCCGAAGTCCTGCATGTAGGCGTCGATCGCCTCCACGCCGGCGAGCCCGAGGGCCAGGTTGCTCTTGCCGGCGGCGGTCGCGCCGTTGGCGGTATAGCACTCCCAACCGGCGCCGGGCGAGTGCGACAGGCTGCCCTCGGCCGACATCATCAGCGCGGCCTGCTGGTTGTGGCTGCTGAAGGTGGCGTTCTCGCTCACGGTGTCCATGCCGGCCATCCGGCGGTACCAGTTGACGCGCTGGAGCACGCTGTTGCGGTAGGCCTGGCTGGTCGTGCCGGCGGTGCAGGTGTCGACGTCGCCGGTGAAGCCCATGTCGGGCTCGGCGCGGCCGAACTCGGTCTGCCAGGCGGCGAGGACGGCATCGCGGTCCGACGTGTCGATCCACGGATCGGCGGCCGCGGCGGGAGATGCCAGCGGAACGGCCACCACGACGCTCGCGAGCAGCGCCGTGACGACCAGTGACCAGATCCTTCGCCCGTGATCCATGCGCCGTTCAACGGCACGATCTCGGGGGCCCTTGAGCGGAATGTAGGACTTCTCGCCCACGTCCTACACTCGAAAAACACGAAGGGGGACCCATGGCCGAACTCGACATCCGCCCGATCGCCGGTCTGCTCGGCGCCGAGGTCCACGGGCTCGACGCGGACTCGATCGACGAGGGCGTGGCCGCCCAGCTCCAGAAGGCGCTCACCGACCACCTCGTGCTCGCAATGCCCGGTCTGTCCCCGTCGCTGGCGGGTCTGCGCGACATCGGTGATCTGTTCGGCACGGTCGACCCGGTGCCGTACCTCGACTCTGTCGATCCCGACGTACCCGAGGTGATCAGCCTCGACTCGATGTATCAGGTGAAGGCCGATCTCTGGCACACCGATGCGACGTTCCTCGAGCGGCCGCCGGCGATCGCGCTCCTCCACATGGTGCAGTGTCCGTCGCACGGGGGTGACACGATGTTCATCGACTGCCATGCGGTCTACGACTCGCTCTCGCCGGCGATGCAGGAGTTCCTCGCCGGGCTGACCTGTATCCACGACGACGCCCGTGGCGACAAGAAGGCCGAGCATCCGGTCGTGCGAACCCATCCCGACACCGGGCGACCTGCACTGTTCGTCAACAAGCAGTTCTCGCGGCGCATCCCGCAGCTCTCGCGGCCCGAGTCCCAGATGCTGCTGGCGTACCTGTTCCGCTGGCAGGAGCAGGTGCAGTTCTCCGTGCGCTGGCGATGGTCGCCCGGCGACGTCGTGATGTGGGACGAGCGGGTGACCCTCCACATCATGGTGAACGACACCGACGGCCGACGTGAGTTGCGGCGGGCGAGCGTGCTCGGTGACCGTCCGGTCGCCCACACGCCCGATCGCATCGGCGAGCCGTTCGGGCTGCCGAAGACGGCGTCGTCGGGCTTCTACGGCCTCGGCAGTTACGAGTTCTGATGCCGGAGTTGTCCGCCGACGACCGGCGCGGACTCGACGCCGCCATCGAAGAGGCGCGGATCGGGCGGGCCGAGGGCGGGATCCCGATCGGTTCGTCGTTGATGATCGACGGTGAGATCGTCGCTCGGGGTCACAACCGTCGTGTCCAGAAGGGCAGCGCGATCCTGCACGGCGAGACCGACTGTCTCGAGAACGCCGGCCGTCTGCCGGCCTCGGCGTATCGGCGGGCGACGCTCTACACGACCCTGTCGCCGTGCGACATGTGCACGGGCGCCGCCCTGCTCTACGGCATCCCGCGCATCGTGATCGGTGAGAACGAGACGTTCATGGGCGCGGAGTCCTACCTCGAGTCGCGGGGGGTCGAGTTGGTGCGCGCCGCCGACGAGCGCTGTGTGGCGATGATGACCGAGTTCATCGCCGCCGAACCCGACCTCTGGAACGAGGACATCGGCGAGTAGTCGTCCCCGGACGGCTCAGCCGGCGGCGGCGACCCCTTCGCTGGGCACGCCGGCGATGACACCGTCGATACCGAGCTCGAAGAGCGACGCGTAGAAGGCCTCGTTCTCCTGATCGTCGCTGTTGGGCCAGATCCACACATCGATACCCGCGTCGTGGATCCGGGCGATCAGTTCGGGGTCGAGCACGTCGATGCCGAGGCGTTCGGGCGGGAGCTGGGCGACGACGTCCTGCTCGGCGATCGCGCCGGTGCCGAGATACCACGCGACCATCTCGTCCTCGCCGGGGCTGGTGGCGACGTCGGGCGCGAAGCCCCGGAACGCGATCACCACCTCGCTCGAGAAGGAGGTGACGATGACCGAGTCGGTTCGGCCCAGGTCGGCGATCTCGTCGGCGAGGATTCGGGCGGCTTCGGTCGCGTAGGCGATGTCGGCCGCCTCCGGGTCGTCTTCGGCGGGCGGGACCTTGATCTCGATGTCGAGCACATGGTCGGGGAAGGCCTCGGCGATGGTCCGGAAGGTCTCGATCTTGAAGTCTTCGGCGGCATAGCCGGGTGGCGCTTCGACCTCGCCCGTGCGGATGCCGCGGAAGGGGTACTGGTCGGCCGGCAGATCCCGTTCCTCGCCGCGATCGTGGAACCAGTAGGCCTTGTCGAGGGCCTGGAGCTCCGTGACGGTCAGATCCCGGACCCGTCCGGTCGTCTCGGTGCGGCGGTCGACGGTGGCGTCGTGATGCACGACGAGCACACCGTCGGCGGTCAGCTGGAGATCCATCTCGAGCACATCGACCCCGTCGAGCGCCGCCTGGGTGAAGGCGTACATCGTCGAGTGGGGATAGGACCGGTCGCCGCCGCCGTGGGCCGCGACGACGGGTCGCTCGAGCGCGAGCAGATCCGCGACCGTGGACACGACCGGTGTGGGGACCTGGCTGATCGCCGGCGGCGCCTCGGTCGTGGTGGTCGGCGCCGCCGTCGTCGTGGTGGTCGTCGTCGTGGTGGTGCTGGTGGGCGCCTCGGTGGTGGTCGTGGTCGACGTCGCCTCGGCCACGGTGTCGTCGGGGGCGTCGGCGGTCTCGTCGCCACCGCCGCACGCAGCCAGGGTGAGGAGGGTCACGAGGAGCAGGGTGAGGCGCCGCATGGCCCGAGCCTAGAGATCGAGGACGAGGGGCGCGTGATCCGATGGTCGCTCGTGTGCTCGCGCCGCACGATCCACCCACACCGCGGTCACCCGCGCCGCCGTGGCGGGCGACAGCAGGGCGAGGTCGATGCGGAGTCCGGCGTCCTTCTCGAACTGGCCGGGCCGATAGTTCCACCAGGTGAACTCGTGGGTGTCGGGATGGTGGTCGCGGGCGATGTCGACCAGGCCGAGTTCGAGCAGATGACGGATGCCGTCGCGTTCGGGAGCGGATGCGTGGGTGCGCCGCCGCCATCGCTTCGGGTCGTAGATGTCGAGGTCTGCGGGCGCGACGTTGAAGTCGCCGGCGACGACCGCCTGGCCGTCGGCGGCGCCCGCCCGGTCGAGCTCTGCTCGGAGCCGCTCGAGCCACACCAGCTTGTAGAGGTAGTGCGGGTCGTCGAGCGCTCGTCCGTTGGGCACGTACGCCGACCACACCCGGATCCCTCCACAGGTCGCGGCGACGAGCCGCGGTTCGTCGAAGGGCGCCGACTGCGGGCCGGCGAATCCCCGCGCCACCTCGTCGAGGCCGACGCGGCTGGCGATCGCGACCCCGTTCCAGTGGTCGACCCCGTGATGGGCGACCGCGTAGCCGGCATCGGCGAAGGACGCGAACGGGAAGTCGGCGTCGCCGCACTTCGTCTCCTGCAACAGCACGACGTCGACGTCGTGATCGATCGCCCAGCCGACCACCTGGTCGATCCGACTGCGGATCGAATTGATGTTCCAGGTCGCGATCCGCACGGCGTCCGACCCTATGAGGGGGCGCGGCTAGGTTGCGACCCGTGCAGGAGTACAAGCGCGAGTTCATCGAGTTCATGGTGCGATCCGACGTCTTGACGTTCGGCGACTTCACGACGAAGTCCGGGCGCCAGACCCCGTTCTTCATCAACACCGGCCGCTACCGCACCGGCGAGCAACTCGCCCGCCTCGGCGAGTTCTACGCCGCGGCCATCGACGAGACGTGGCCCGACGGCATCGACATCCTCTTCGGTCCCGCGTACAAGGGCATTCCGCTGGTCGCCACCGCATCGATCGGCCTGGCGGCTCGCGGTCGCGACGTCGGGTACCTGTTCAACCGCAAGGAGGCCAAGGACCACGGCGAGGGTGGGGTGCTGGTCGGCGCGGTCCCGAAAGACGGCGACCGGGTGCTGATCGTCGAGGACGTCACCACCGCCGGAACCTCCATCCGCGAGACGGTGCCGGTCCTGCAGGCGCACGCAGCCGTCGAGGTCGTCGGGTTGATCGTGTCGGCCGACCGTCAAGAGCGCGGGACCGGTGAGCGGTCGGCGCTCGCCCAGGTGGCCCTCGACTTCGACATGGCCACCCGGGCGATCGTCACCCTCGACGACATCGTCGACCATCTGCACGGTCGCGAGATCGACGGCCGCGTCGTGCTCGACGACGCCATACTCGAACGCATCCACGCGTATCGGGAGGAGTACGGCGCATGAGTGAGGTCACGCTGGAGATCGCCGCCCCCGACGATTGGCACGTCCATCTGCGCGACGACGAGATGCTCGACGCCGTGGCGCCGTACACCGCCAACGTGTTCCGGCACGCGGTCGTGATGCCCAACCTCGTTCCTCCGGTGACCTCGACCGCTGCGGCCGAGGCGTACCGCGACCGCATCCTCGCCGCCGCCGGCCCCGACGCCCGCCCCGACTTCACGCCGGTGATGGTGCTGTACCTCAACGATCAGCTCGATGTCGACGACCTGCTCGCCGGAGCTGCGGACGGCATCGTCTTCGGGGCGAAGTACTACCCGGCCGGCGCGACGACCAACAGCGCGGCCGGCGGGGCGTCGCTGCTCGGCTATCGACCGGTGCTCGAAGCGATGGCCGGCGCGGGTGTGCCGCTGCTCGTCCACGCCGAATCGACCGACCCCGAAATCGATCTGTTCGATCGAGAGGCCGACTTCATCGAGAAGCAGCTGCTGCCGGTCGTTGAGCAGATCCCGGAACTGCGGGTGACGGTCGAGCACATCTCGACCCGCGCCGGCCTGGAGATCGTCCAGGATCACCCGCAGGTCGGCGGCTCGATCACACCGCACCACCTCACCTGCGATCGCTCCGACCTGCTCGCCAACGGCATGCGTCCGCATCTGTACTGCAAGCCGGTCATCAACTCCCGTGAGGAGCGGCTCGCGATCGTCGCCGCGGCGACGTCGGGCAACCCGTCGTTCTTCTACGGCACCGACTCCGCCCCGCATCCGCTCAGCGCCAAGGAGTCGGCCAAGGTCGCGGCCGGCATCTTCAACGCCCCGTACGCCCTCGAGGTGGTCGCCGAACTGTTCCACGAACTCGACGTGCTCGACCGGCTGGAGGGGTTCGTCTCCCACCACGGTGCCGACCACTACGGCGTCGCTCGCTCGCCGGAGCGGGTCCGCCTGACCCGCCGCGCCGACGACGACGTCGAGCCGGTCGAGTCGGTCTTCACCGCCGACGGCACCGAGGTGAAGGTCTTCGGTGTCGAGGCTGCGAAGCGGTGGTCCTGGGAAGCGATCTGATCGGTCCGGTCGCCGAGCCGGCCGGGGGCGACCTGCGCGCCCGGGTTCGAACGGCCATCATGGGCACCGCATCGAGGGGTCGACCGCCCTCGACGGCGAGACGACGATGATTCCGATCCGCGACGAGAACCCCACCCTTCGGACCCCGATCGTCACGTTCGTCCTGCTCATCGCCTGTTTCGTGGTGTTCCTCGTGGTGCAGCCGTCGGCGACCCGCAGTGTCGACATGCCGACCCAGCAGGAGACGATCGAGGACATCGAGTTCACCTACGAGTGGGCGGCCATCCCGTGTGAGCTCAGCGAGGGTCGCCCGCTGATCGCGTCGGAGATCGAGGCGACGGTCGTGCAAGGTGACGCGAACGCCTGTGAGAACCGCAGCGGGTCGACCGCCATCCCGTTCCCCGACAAGAACGTCTGGTTGTCGGTCCTCGTCTCGATGTTCCTGCACGCCGGCTGGCTCCACCTGCTCGGCAACATGTTGTTCCTGTGGATCTTCGGCAACAACGTCGAGGATCAGATGGGGCGCTTCGCGTATGCGCTCTTCTATGTGATCGGCGGTGCCATCGCGACGGCCGCCCACGTCCTCACCCAGGTCGATTCGACCGTGCCCCTGGTCGGTGCGTCGGGTGCGGTCGCTGCGGTGATGGGGGCCTATCTGGTGTGGTTCCCGTGGGCGCGGGTTCGCACCGTCATCTTCTTGGTGTGGATCCCGATCTGGCCCCGTATCCCGGCGCTCATCCTGCTCGGGTTCTGGTTGCTCAGTCAGTTCTTCATCGGGAACGACGCCGGGATCGCGTGGGTCGCGCATGTCGCGGGCTTCGTGTTCGGCGTGGTCGCGGGGCTGATCGCGCGAACCGACGACGACTTCGAACGCTCGCTGCAGCACCAGTACCGGCGCATGGCGCGGGTCCGATAGGCGCCGGGGTTGTCCAAGTATTTCAAATCTGAAATACTTGGCTCATGACCGCACCGACCGAACCCCGTTTCTCCGCGATCACCGACCACGGCGACGATGTCGACCGCACCGACGAGTGGGATCGTCTGCGCGCCGCCCATCTCCACGAAGACCGCCCCGCCAGCTCCGCCCGGGGCGTGCATCATCTCGCCCTGCTCTGCTCCGACGTCGAGCAGACGATCGCGTTCTACCAGGACCTGCTCGAGTTCCCCCTGACCGAGCTGTTCGAGAACCGCGACTACACCGGCAGCACCCACTTCTTCTTCGACATCGGCAACGGCAATCTCCTGGCCTTCTTCGACTTCCCCGGACTCGACCTCGGCCCGTACGCCGAGGTGCTCGGCTCGATGCACCACCTCGCCATCTCCGTCACCCCGGAGAAGCAGGCTCACCTGCGCGACAAGCTCACCGCGGCGGGCGTCGAGATCGTGTTCGAGCACGAGTCGTCGATCTACTTCAACGGCCCCGACGGCGAACGCCTCGAACTGTTGGCCGACGGACTCGGCGAGATGTACGGCGAGACCGTCAACTGAACCTCGCTGCGGCGAGCAAACACTCCGCCCCGCCGGTGCGGAGCGAATAGCGTGCAGCGATGCAGCTCTCCCACGCCGCCCGATCGGCTGAGTCCTCGGCCATCCGCGACCTGTTGCGCCACGCCGACCGCGACAACGTCTTGTCACTCGCCGGCGGGCTGCCCGCCGCCGAGCGATTTCCGGTGGCGGCGATCACCGAGGCGTCGAGCCTGGTCCTCGCACGCGGCGATGGCCTGCAGTACGGGCTCTCCGAGGGCGACCTCGGCCTCCGCGAGTTGGTCGCCCCCGACGGCGACCCGGCGGCGGTGGTCATCACCACCGGCTCGCAGCAGGCGCTCGACCTGATCGGACGCGTCATCCTCGATCCAGGCGACCCCGTCGTGGTCGGCGATCCGTGCTACGTCGGCGCCCGCCAGGTGCTCCAGGCCAACCGGGCCTCGCTCGTCGGGATCGGAGTGGACCGCGACGGCCTCGACGTCGATGCGCTCGATCAGCGCCTCGCCGACGGGCTCCGTCCGAAGCTCGTCTATGTCGTCGCCAACTTCGACAACCCATCGGGTGCGGTCCTCGCAGCCGACCGCAGGGTCCGGCTCGCCGAGCTCGCCGAGCGCCACGACTTCCTGATCATCGAGGACGACCCGTACGGTCGGCTCCGCTACGACGGCGAGCACCTCGACGCCATCCCGGGCGACCGCGTGCTGCGGCTGCGGTCCGCGTCGAAGACCCTCGTGCCCGGGCTGCGGGTGGGGTGGATGTCGGGACCGCAGTTCGTCGTCGACGCGGTCGTGATCGCCAAGCAGGCGGTCGACCTCCACACCAGCACCGTGTCCCAGGCGATCGTCCACGAGTTGCTGAGCCGGCCCGGATGGTTCGAATCGCATGTCGCCGGGCTCCTGCCGTGGTACGCCGCCCAGCGCGATGCCTTGATCGACGCCATCGGTGCCCACCTGCCGCATGCGGAGTTCCACCGGCCCGACGGCGGCATGTTCGTGTGGCTCCGCCTGCCCGGCAGCGACACGACCGCCGTCTTGACCGAAGCGGTCGAGGCCGGTGTCGCCTTCGTTCCCGGCAGTGCTTTCGCCGTCGACCGTGACCTCGGCGATCACCTCCGGCTGAGTTTCGCGACGGTCGGCGCCGACCAGCTCGACGAGGCGGTCCGCCGGCTCGCCCGGGTGGTGCAGCCCGACTGAACCGGTCATGATGGCGGCTCGTCGCCACGACCCCGAGGGAGCCATGGACACCAGTCGTCTGCAGTCACTGTTCGGACTCGAAGGAAAGCGGGCCGTCGTCACCGGCGGCAGCCGTGGCATCGGCGCCATGATCGCCGAAGGACTGCTCGATGCCGGCGCCGAGGTGATCATCTCGGCACGAAAGGAGACCCAGGTCGCCGAGGCGGTGGAGCGCCTGTCGGCCAAGGGCTCGATCGAGGGCATCCCCGCCGACCTGTCCACCGACGAGGGGCTCGATCACCTGGCCGCCGAAGTCGCGCAGCGATGGGACCGGCTCGACATCCTCTGCAACAACGCCGGTGCGTCGTGGGGCGAGCCGCTCGACAGCTTCTCCGCGAGCGGGTGGGACAAGGTGATGAACGTCAACGTGCGAGGCGTGTTCTTCCTCACCCAGAAGTTGCTTCCCCTGCTGCGGGCGGCGGGATCCGCCGATGATCCCGCCCGCATCATCAACACGGGGTCGGTCAACGGGCTGACGCCCCCGGGCATGGACACCTTCTCGTACTCGTCGTCGAAGGCCGCCGTGCACATGCTCACCCGCCATCTCGGCAAGGAGCTGTCGTCGGACCACATCACGGTCAATGCGATCGCGCCGGGTCCGTTCGACTCGAACATGATGGCGTTCGCCCTCAACGATCCGAACGCCCGTGCGGCCATCGCCGCTGGGATCCCGATGGGTCGCATCGGGGTGCCCGACGACATGGCCGGGGTCGCGATCTACCTGGCCTCGGCCGCCGGTGCCTATGTCACGGGTGCGGTGATCCCGGTCGGCGGCGGGCTCTCGACGATCACCGAGTAGGCGTCTACAGGTAGGTGCCGGTCTGCTCGGGCAGCTGCGGTCCCCGCGGTTGCTGAGGCGGCATCTGGCCCGGCTGCTGACGCGCCTGCTGGATGCGCTGGAGCTGCATGGCGGCCGCGGCCTGCTGCTGGGCCATCGATGCCTGCAGCCCCTGGAGGAGCCCTTGCATCCAGCCGACGAGTTGGGCCTGGGCGACGCGGATCTCGGCTTCGGTCGGGATGCCGTCGTCGTCGCAGCACGCAGTGAACTCGGTGAGCTCGTCCATGAGATCCGCCGACAGGACGGTCCCGAGTTCCTCGACGGTCTCGCGGTGGATCCGGGCGAGGAGCTTGCGGCTCTCCTCGTCGGTGTCGGCCTCGCGGACCTCGGCCATCAGGGTCTGGATCATCGTGCCGAGCCGGATCAGCTTGGCCGGATCCGAGACGGTGGCCTCCTCGGGTTCGGCGGTCGGCGTCGGCGACGGGTCGACGATCTCGGGGACTTCCGGGGTGGGGGCCTGATCACTCATGCACGCGATCGTGCCCCACCCCACCCAAAAAGGGGGTGGGCCCGCCCGAGTACCGGGGGGGGACGGGGCGGGTGGTTGGCTAAGGCGGCGACCGCGTCGGGGTCGGCGCCGC
>JBCCWI010000066.1:0-23997 GCA_039193795.1 Actinomycetota bacterium
ACTACGAGCACTGCTCGTACGTGGACGAGACCGGGTTCAACGAACTGCTCCGAACCTGTGGCTTCGACCCGGTGCGATCCCGGCTCGACTACCAGGGCCAGTACCTCGTCGTGCACGCCCGGCTCGCCGAGCCGTCGCCCATGCCGGCGCGCGCCGAGCTCCCGGACTTCGCGCCGCTCGCCGGCCACATCGACCACTGGCGCGCCTGGGCGACCACCTTCACCGAGAGCGGCGGCCGCGCCGCCGTGTGGGCGGCCAGCTCCAAAGCGGTGGCGTTCCTCTCGGCCGTGCCGGAGTTCGAGCCGCTCGTGGCCGTCGACATCAACCCGGCGAAGGCGGGGCGGCACCTTCCCGGTTCGGGTCTCGGCGTCGTCGCGCCGGCCGACCTCGCGCCCTACGACGTCGACACGATCGTGGTCATGAACCCGATCTATCTCGAGGAGATCGGCGCCGACCTCGCACAGCTCGGCATCGACGCCCGGCTGATCGGGCTCGGCGCCTGAGCGGATCATCCCGCTCGCTGTCACGAACCGACGGGCTGATCCGTCGAACGGGTGTGCTTCGATGGAAGGAGACCTCGTGACCGACATGCAGACCGACCCGACGACCGGCCCACCCGACGCCCCCGCCGACGTGATCGTGATCGGCGCCGGCCTGGCCGGACTCGCCGCCGCGATCGACGTCCGGCGCGCCGGTCGCTCGGTCGTGCTCCTCGACGCTCGGCGCGAGCTCGGCGGTCGAGCCCGCACGGTCGATCGCGACGGATTCCTGCTCAACGAAGGGGCGCACGCCCTGTACCGGACGGGCGCAGCGTTCGCGTTTCTGTGCCGCGAAGGGCTCGAACCGGCCGGTGGCGAACCCGCGTCGAATCGTGCGGTCGGCGTCTCGCTCGCCGAGGGCCTGGTGGCGCCCCTCCCCGCCGGTCTGGTGTCGCTGCTGCGGACCCCGCTGCTGCGCGGTGAGCGGATGGGCTTCGGCCGGATGTTCGCCGGTCTGAACCGGCTCGACACGGCCGCCCTCGACGGCGTTTCGGTCGCCGACGGTGTCCGAGCGCTCGTCGGTTCCGGGCGCGGCGCGGCGATCGTGCACGCCCTGTTGCGGGTCGCGACCTACGGCAACGATCCGGCGGCGATGAGCGCCGGGGCGGCGGTGGCCCAGCTGCGCGACTCCCTGGCGACTCCGGTCCGATACGTCGACGGCGGCTGGCGGACGATCGTCGATGGCCTTCGCCGTCGTGTGGTCGAGCTCGGGGCGACCGTCCTGGTCGGCGAGAAGGCGCGCACCGTGCGCGAGGTCGACGACGTGGTCGAGGTCGTGACCGGTGATGCGGTGTACCGGGCCTCGGCCGTGGTGATCGCAGCGGGTGGTCCGCGTCAGGTCGACGCGATGACCGGCATCGACCCGGCGCCCTTCGCCCGTCCCAGCACGGTCGCCGCGCTCGATGTGGGCCTCGGCACGCCGTGGGGGAGCGGGCCCACGTTCGCGGTGGGACTCGACGATCCCCTCTACCTGTCGGTCCACGCGCCGGTCGCCGATCTCGCCCCGACCGGCGGCTCGCTGGTGTCGGTCATGCGCTACCACCGCGCCGACGAGACGCCCGACGCCGACGAGGATCGGCAGCGGTGCGAGCACCTGCTCGACCGGGTTCGACCCCGGTGGCGCGACGACCAGCGCCACGCGACGTTCCGGCCCCGGCTGCTGGCGACCCACGACCAACCGCAGGCGGAGCGGAGCGGTCTCGTCGGGCGAGCGGGGGTCGCGTTGCCCGGCCATGCCCGAGTCTCGATCGCCGGTGACTGGGTCGGGCCCGACGGGCTGCTGGCCGATGCCACCTTCGCGAGCGCGGCGGCCGCCGCCGTTCGGGCCGTCGACCAGGTCACGGCGCGGTGAGCGGGGCCGGGCGATGAGCGAGGCGGCGGCGACGTTCGAGGCGAACCGGAGCCGACTCGCGCAGTTGGCGTACCGGATGCTCGGCTCGGTGGTCGAGGCCGAGGACGTCGTGCAGGAGGCCTGGCTCCGATTCGCATCCGCCGAGGGCGAGATCCGCAATCCGGCCGCCTGGCTGACCACGGTCACCACCCGGCTGGCCATCGACCGCCTCCGGTCGGCACAGGTGGTGCGCGAGGAATACGTGGGGCCCTGGCTCCCCGAACCGATCGTCACCGGCGACGACCCCGCCGATCAGGTGGTGCTCGCCGAGTCCTTGTCGCTCGCGTTCTTGACCATGCTCGAACGTCTCGATCCCGTCGAGCGGGCGGCCTTCGTGCTCCGCGAGGTCTTCGCCCTGCCGTACGCCGACATCGCCGCCGTTCTGGAGCGCACCGAGGCCGGGTGCCGCCAGCTCGTCCACCGGGCGAAGCAGCGAACGGCTCCCGAACGGCCCGCTCGCTACGAACCGACACCGGAGGAGGAGCAGCGCCTGCTCGACGGGTTCTTCGCCGCGGTGCTCACCGGCGATCTCGACGGCCTGACGACGGTGCTCGCCGCCGATGTCGTGGCGTGGTCCGACGGCGGGCGGGACCGGCGGGCGGCTCGTCGTCCCGTCGTCGGGCGGGACCGGGTGGTGCCGTACGTGCTCAACCTCTCGAGCCGCTACCTGGAGGATCCCGCGGCGACGGTCGACTTCCATCCGGTGCGGCTCAACGGCCAACCGGGGGTCGTGGTGTGGCTCGACGGCGATGTCGAGATGGCGATGGCGTTCGACGTCGGTGCCGATGGGATCGTCGGACTCCGCAGCGTGCTGAATCCGCGCAAGCTCGATCACCTGCGCACGCCGCCGCCTCAGGCGACGGCGGCCAAGGACGGGTCGAGGTAGGCGTCGATCGGCGCGTCCCACGCCGGGATCGTGTTCGTCTCCGGGTCGTAGGCCGACAGCCACATCGGCATCCAGGAGGGATCCGCCTGGCGGCTCGGATGGTGGGAGGGCAGCGCGGTGATCGCCATCGTCGGGGCGACCTCGAAGAAGAAGCCGATCCCCCACGCCCAGAGGCGAAACCAGGCGACCGGGTTGAGCAGCTTGCGCCACGCCGCCAGTTGGACGACGACCCCGCAGAAGATGAACCAGACGAGCATGGCGAAGCAGACCGCCATGGCGGTGACGTAGCGCAGCCGGTTGCCGTCGACGGTCGCCCACACGTCGTGGGCGACGGTCTTGTGTTCGACCTCTTCGGCCAGATGCCACAGGAACAGCGTGGCGGGTTCGGGGTCGGCGCCCCGGAAGAGGGTGTGGCGTCGGGCGTCCATCCATCGGGCGGCGGCGAACGCCGTCGCCTCGAAGCCCGCCGCGTAGGCGACACCGAACCGGTGGCCGGCCCGTCGCGAGAGGAAGGAGTAGCTCCGCTTCAACCACCGCTCGACATGACGCAGCGCCGGATGCTGCGCTCGGAGGATCTCGTTGAACCGTCGGTGTTGGTGGGCGTGCTCGCGCTCTTGATCGAGATAGGCGCGGACCTCGGCGGCGAGCCCGTGATCACCCGCCGCCTCGATCGCCGGCAGCGCGTCGCGCACCGACTTCATCACGTACGGCTCCCCGTAGGGCATGCCGAGCGACAGCGCGTTGCACGCAGCCGAGAACTCCGGCTTCAACGGTTGCCACGCCGCGCGGGTGTCGGCGGGGTACTCGAGCCGGATGGGGCGGTGCGGGACGGTTCCCTCCATACCCATCCATCGGCAGCGTCGGGCCCGACTGGAGTCACGCGCCACGGCCCACCGCCGAGGGGGAGGTGGGCCGTGGTACGCCTGGAGGACGTCTCGTTCGTCAGAACGTGAGGAGGATCCCGCCGATCCAACCCAGTCCGACCGCCAATCCGACGAGGACCGCCAGGAGCAACGCCTTCGGCTCGTGTCCGGCGATGGCGTGCGTGCTCTGCATGTGGTCACTCTGGCCCACGCCGGGCGGCGTGTCTGTCGTCTGGCTGCCACAACAGGTGTGCCGTCCGCCACGCGGCGCCACCGCTTGAGAACCCTGTTCACCCGCCGATGGGCATCGTGATCACCGACGCAGGGGGACCCTCATGACCACGACGATCACGGACACGACCATCGCGACGGGTGGCCTGACCGGTGCCGACCTCGAGGACCTCCGCACCCACGCCGACCCGCTGGCGGACGCAGCGGTCGCCGGGTTCTTCGCGACGGTCGACGCCGCCGAGCCGAACGCGCTGTTCGGCGCCCTGGCTCGCCACACGACGATGCCCGCCGAGGAACAGGTGCCGGCGGTCCGCGCCTTCTTCGAGGAGGCCGGGGTGCTGCCGTCGTGGGTTGATCAGGGTCGGCTCGCCTCCGGCCAGGAGTTCTTCAACGAGTGGGCCGCCCATCACTTCACCGCGATGTACCTGGCCTCGCTGCCGACCGCCTACGCCGCGGCGAAGGGGGTACAGGTGCTGAACCTGACCGCCCGGCTGCGGACCGACACCGAACGTCGGCTGAACGAGACGGCGCAGTTCCTCATGGACACGTCTGCACCCGGCGCCTTCGCGCCGGGGGGCGTGGGGATCTCGCGCGTTCTGCACATCCGGCTGATGCACGCCGCGGTCCGTCACCTGATCGAGCACGATCCGGTCGTGCGTCGGGTCGAGGACGTCGAGCCGCCCCGGAGCGGATCGACGACCGACCCGGACACGGGGCTGTGGTCGGCGTCGTGGGGCCGACCGGCCAACCAGGAGGATCTCCTCGGGACGATGTTGACGTTCACCACGGTCGTGTACGAGGTCTTCGACGCGACCGGCGTCGAGTACACGGCCGATCAGGTCGAGGACCACCTGTACTTCTGGCGGGTGATCGCCCACCTGCTCGGCATCGACCCGGCGATCGTGCCGACCGGCCGCGCCGAGGCCGATCGACTGCAGCGGCTGATCTGGGAGCGCCAGCACGCCCCGAGCGCCGCTGGCGTCGCCATGACCGCTGCACTGCTCGGCCAGGCACAGGAGCGGTTGCCGCGCATGATGTGGGCGTTCATCCCGACCGCGATGCGCCGGTTCAACGGCGACGACGTCTGCGACATGATCGGGGTGCCGGCGGCGAACTGGACCCGGATCCTGTTCGGCCCACTCGCGGAGCTGACCCGGGTGATGACCTTCGGGCGTCGCCACAACGCGGTCCTGCGCTGGATCGGCGAGCGAACCGGTCGCGCCATGATCAACGCCCTGCTCGACGTGACGCGCGGTGGCGAACGCCCCACGTTCTCGATCCCGACCCACCTCGATCCGGCGCTCGGCCGGACCTGAGCGGTCTCAGCCCGGCAGCAACGGACCGTCGGGCAGTCGCAGTCGGTGCAGGTCGGCGAGCTGGGCCTCGTCGAACGGTGCCGTCGCCAACGACGCCGTGTGCTGGCGGCTGCGGAACAGGGTGACGATGTAGGTCATCCGCTCGTGCAGGTCCGACCAGTCGCTCGCGCCGCAGCGGTGGCCGGTCCCGTCGGTGCCGTCCCACGCGTCGAGGGCTTCGACCAGTGTCGGCAGGTCGACCTCCTGCAGGGCGGGCGGGAACATGTCGCCGGTGGGCAGCGGTGGCAGTTGGTGTCCGAGATGGAGCACGCCGTCGGGCGTGTGGAGCTCCATCATCAGCTTCGTCGCCAGGTCCTGGAACAGGGCCCGAACCGGACGTTCGAGGTGAGCGAGCAGACGCCGCACGATGCGATCGGACACGAGGTCGGGGAGCCACCGGTGCACATGGTCGGCGACGATGTCGTCGACGACGATGAAGCCGGCGTCCATCGACTCGGCGATGTCGGCCTGGAGCCGCTGCTGCTCGTGGAGGACCGCCCAGATGTTGGCGGCGAGCACCCGCTGGGAGCGCGTCGAGGAGAACGGCTCATCGGTCGCCTCCAGATAGAGGCGAAAGGCGCGTGAGACGAGGTCGTCGGCGTCGGCGTCGGGGTCGAGCCCGATCTGGCGAAGCACCGAGTCGTCCGAGCCGGCCGGCTGACCGGATTCGATGTGCTCGAGGAGACGCACGAACACCGGCGCCAGCTCGGCGAACACCAGGGTGTTCCCGTCGGCGATCCGATCGCGGACCATGTCGACCGATCGGCGGAGGAGGTCGTCGAGACGGGTTGCGTCGAGCAGTCGGACGAGACCGAGACGGCGCAACCAGCGGGTGGCCCGATTGGCGTCGGCGACGGCGTCGCGGTGATCGTCGGTCCGGTCGAGCACCGCCTGGACGGTGGCCCCGAGTTCCTCCTCGCGGATCGACTGGCCCGCGGTGCCGGACGCCCACACCGCGAACGTGCACCAGGTGTGGTCGGTCGAGATCACCTCGCCGAGCCGGCGGCTCAGATCGAAGTAGGTCTGGGTGATCCAGAGATTCCGAACGGCGACGTCGGGGATCGCCGCGATCGCGACGACCGACGCCTCGGTCGCGGGGAGCCAGGCGGCGGGAGGAGGCGCCGTCGTGTCGGTCGGGCCGGGGGCCGTCGCGGCGGTGGCGACGGGTGTCGCGGCCACGGTGCTGTCGGTGATGGACATGGTTCATTGATCGGCTCCGGTCCGCCGATCTGGAGTCCTCGCCTGCCTACGCTCTGGCGGTGACGACCCCCCTGCCCCGCCCGGCGACCGGCGATCCGCTCCGGGGCTGGGCGCCTGCGGGCGCCCTGCTCGGCGTCGGGTGGTGGCTCGTCGGTGGCGTGATCGGGATCGTCGTGCGCTTCGGGGTGCCGACCCCGGCCGAGCTGCTGGTCGACGTCAACGGCGCCCGTGGCGTCTGGGTGGCGGCGATGGGGCTCCAGACCGCCCAGCAGATCCTGCTGGTGCCGTTCCTCCTCGCGCTGCTGGCGGCGCTGCGCCCCACCGATTCGCTCCAGGTCGTCGCGCTCGCCGCTTTCGGCTTCTCGGCGGTGTGCTTCGCGATCAGCGGGATCGTGCACGGGGTGTTCGGCGTTCATCAGGCCGCCGACACGACCGACATCGCCGAGCTGACCGCGGCGCAGATCGACCTGGCCACCGTCACCCATGCGATCGCTGACACGAGCTACTTCGCCGGCATCGTGGCCACCGCCGTCGCGACCGGCTTCGCGCTGGAACGGATGCGGCGCCTCGGCGGGTTCCCGGCCCACCTGCTCAGGATCGGATGGGTTGCCGTCGTGTGCCACGGCCTGCAGTTCGGGTGGTTCTTCGTCGCGGCGATGGGCGGATTCGGTGCGGCGGGGGGCGTGCTCCAGGGCCTCTGGTTCATTGCGATGGCGCGCTGGTTGTCGTCGGACGAGACGGTCCGCAGCACACGTGTCTCGCTCTCGTAGATTCGAGGCTCAGCTCGCCGGCCCGCAGGCCGATTGACAGGGTGAACCCCGTTTCCCACGCACCTTGGTGACCCCGCCGATTCGATGGACCAGACCACCGACACCACGACCCTCCTCGATGCCGTTCCGCACCTGACCCTGCGCGACGGCGTGATCACCTCGGTCGCGTCGAGTGTGGCCCGAGAACTCGGTCGACCCGCCGACGGGCTCGTCGGCGACCGACTCGCCGACATCGGCACCCGTCTCGACGGCTCGGTCGACGCGATGCTCGCCGGGGAGTCGCCGGTTCGCATCCGGCTCGGTCCCGACATCGGCGACGTCCCCGTCGAACTCCACCTGATCGGCGCCGACGACGGCGAGGTCCGTCTGGCGATCCGGTCCCTCGCCCGGGAGTTCATGCTCCAGGCCCTGCTGCGCCGCAGCGACTTCGGCCACATCCTGGTCTCGCCCGACGTCGAGGTCGTCTGGTCGATGACCAACAACCGCGCCGCCGCACTCTTCCCCGGCGACGACCCGATGGACTGGGTCGAGATGATGGACCCCGACGACATGGCGACGATGGCCGAGGCGATCGTCGAGGTCGGTGAGCATCCCGAACAGGTCCGCCACATCAGCCATCGTCTCAACGCCGATCGGGCCTACCGGTTCTCCGACATCGTCGAGTCGGTCGTGCACGACCCCGACCTCGGCGGCGTGTTGATCCGTTGCCGGCTCGACGACGACGCACCGAGCATCGCCGACACCGCACCCCGGTACGCCCCTGCGACCCTCGCCGACGACATGGCGGTCGGCCTGATGGTCCTGACCGGTGAAGGCCGGTTGCTGTACCGCAACGCAGCCTCGACCCGTCTGCTCGACACGACGCCGGGCGAACAACTGCTCCCCGGCGCAAACTCCGACGTCTTCGCCACCTTGAGCCTGACCGAGCGGGCCGCGCTCGACGAGGCCTTCGCCCTGGTCCAGTTGGGCCGGGCCAACCTCATCACGGTCAGCTCGCCGGAGCGGCCCGGCACGAAGCTGCGCATCTCGCTCACGCCAGGTGCGGCCGGAACCATCGCCGCGGTCGTCGAGGACATCTCCGAACTCGTCGCCACCCAGGAGCAACTGCAGGCGTCCCAGGCCGAGCTCGAGTACCGGGCGACGCACGACGACCTCACCGATCTGGCCGAACGCGCCGCCCTGATCGAGTATCTCGACGACGCCCTGGCCCGCGACATCACCCGGGGGCTGCTGACCGCGGTGATCTTCTGCGACGTCGACAACTTCAAGCTGGTCAACGACAGTCTCGGGCACGCCGCCGGCGACGAGCTGCTGACCACGATGGCCGGCCGCCTGACGAGCTCCGTGCGCGACGACGACCTCGTCGGCCGGTTCGGTGGCGACGAGTTCGTCGTGGTGGCGCCGGGCATCACCTCCGCCGACGAGGCCCACCAGCTGGCGATGCGGATCTTCCACGAGATCACCGGACGGGTGCAGACCTCGGCCGGTTCGCTCGAGATCGGTGTCAGCATGGGCGTCGCGGTGACCGGTCTCGCCGCCGCCAGCGCCGACGCACTCATCCAGCACGCCGATCGGGCGATGTACACCGCCAAGCGCAACGGGCGGGGCCGGGTGGAGGTCTACTCCGAGGGGATGGGGGCCGACGCCTCGGATCGTCTGCGGCGCCAGACCGAACTCGTCGACGGCGTGCATCGTGCCGAGTTCCGGCTCGACTATCAGCCGATCGTCCCTACCGGCGCGACGCCGGGGCTGGAGCCGGGGGTCGAAGCCCTCGCCCGTTGGCATCATCCGTCCGAAGGGATCCTGCGCCCGGCGGCGTGGATCGACCTGGCCGAGGACGCCGGGCTGATGGACGTCGTCGGCGACGAACTGATCGCGGAGACGTGCCGCAACATCGCGGCGCTCGAGCATCCGCCCGCCTTCTTCTCGGTCAACCTGTCCCCGCGGCAGCTGTCGCGATCGGGTGCGGCCGAGGCGGTGCTGCGCATGGTGACCGGCGCGGGGTTGGAGACGCGCCGCCTCGTGGTCGAGATGACCGAAGGGGCGTTCGCCAACGACACGATGGTGATGGAGAACCTGACCCGGTTCCGGGCGGCGGGCGCGCAGCTCTTCATCGACGACTTCGGCACCGGATACTCGAGCCTGAGCCAGCTCCGCCGCTTCCCGATCGACTGTGTGAAGATCGACCGGGCGTTCATCCACCCCGAACCCGACATCGAGTTGATCCGGGTGATCGTCGACATCGCCGGCACCCTCGGCATGCGCACCGTCGCCGAGGGCATCGAGCGCCAGGATCAACTCGACGCCGTCACCGAACTCGGCGTCGACTACGCCCAGGGCTTCTTCCTCGGCGAGCCGGGCCCGCTCGCCTGAGTCGGTTCACCCGGCGAGCGCGGCTCGGAACCGACGGGCGGCCTCGTCGGCCGTCGCGCTGACGAGGAGACCCCGCCGGTCGTCGTCGGGCCGGTAGTCGCTGCCGTCGGGGCGCAGGGCCCCGGCGCCGGCTTCGACCGCGAGCAGCGAGCCGGGCGCGTGATCCCACGGGTGGGTCCGCCAGTAGAACAGCAGGTCGACCGCGCCGGTGACGAGGTCGACGTACTCGATCCCGGCGCAACCCACCCCGCCGACCGGCGTCCCGACGCCGTCCCGGAAGCGCTCGACGGGCGGACGGTCGGCTTCGGGGACGTAGCGGGTGCGGATGACCGCCGACCACGTCGCCGGATCGGGGTCGCCCGGAGCCATCCGGATCGGGGCGTCGTTGATGACCGCGCCGGCGTCGGCGCGGGCGATCGCCATCTGGTCGCGGTGCGGGATCCAGATCCAGCTCGCCACCGAGCGACCCTCGACCACCCGGGCCACCATGACCGCGTAGCCCGTCCACCCCTTCGCGAAGTTCTTGGTGCCGTCGAGGGGGTCGACCAGCCAGCAGTCACCCGATCGGAGGTGACCGAGCACGGCGTGATCGGCGGCGACCCCCTCCTCGCCGACCACCGGCACGTCGTCGATCGTCCGCAGTGCGTCGACCAGGAGTGCCTCGCACTCGTGGTCGGCGATCGTCACCACGTCGCCCGGCGTCTTCTCGGCGATGTCGCCGGCGGCGAGCGCGCCGAAGCGGGGCGCGATCGTGGCCGCCTCGGCGGTGCGGATCGCGTCCGCGACCCGGGCGACGTCGTCGTCGGAGAGCTGCACGTGCTCAGTGTGGCAGCGATCGACGTCGACCACGGGACGGTGATGGCGCCCTCGGCAGGACTCGAACCTGCGCACACGGCTCCGGAGGCCGATGCTCTATCCGCTGAGCTACGAGGGCTGGCTCCCGAGGGAGCGGTGCGTCACCCTACCCGCAATCCCGGATCTGGCAACGAGGCGACGGCCGGCGGTCCTCACCGAGCGAGCAGCTCCAGGAGGGCCTCGGGGAAGACGGTGTCGGTGGTCGATTCGAGCTCGGCCCGGGACCACCACCGATGGTCCGAGATCACCGCCCGATCGTCGTCGTTCCAGCCTGCGGTCGAGATGTCGAAGCGGTCGACGACCACCCGGAAGTACGTCTCGCGGGCGTGGATCCACTCGCCGGCGAACGAGAAGACGGCGAAGCGTTCGGCGATGACCGGGCCGAGGTCTCGGATCGTCATCCCGGTCTCCTCCCGAAGCTCTCGACGGGCGGCTTGTACCGGCGTTTCACCCTCCTCGATGGCCCCGCCCGTCGGGAACCACCACGAACCCGCAGCCGGTCGGGCGGGGTCGAAGCCCCGGAAGAGCAGGACCTCGTCGTCGGGGGTGGTCACGAGGGCGCGTGCGGCGGGCCGCACCCGATCGTCGGGCCCGGCGATGTCGAGACCGGTCAGCCGGTTGCGCAGCGTCTCGGTGAGCGCCGCCACCGCCGCGCGGTCGATCGGCGCCGCGCAGCGCAGCTCGATCGTGGTGCCCCGGGCGAACGGCAGCGAGACGGGCTCAGCAGGGCCGGACGCCCGGCCGTGGGCGAAGGACTGGGCGTGGGCCTCGTGCCCCCGGCGGCTCACGAGGCGCAGGTGGGGGCAGGCCGCCGTCGCCGCCTCGACCCCCTCCGACCGACGCCCACCGCGGACGAGGTCGTCGAGCACCTCGTCGACCGAGGCGTCGGTCGAGCGCAGCGGGAACGGTGTGGTGAAGGCCATCTCGGCGTGTCCGACCGTCTCCCCGGCGCCGGGGGTGACGCCGACGCCTCGGCCGGAGTCGGTGATCGTGGCGCGGTCGCCGTCGATCGTGACCGCGATCTGCACCGATCGATCCCGGCTCCACTCGACGACGGCCGCAGCGACGAATTCGGCGACGATCTCGTGCGGAGCCAGCGGCATCGCGGCGACGGTAGTGGGTTCGGTGACCGAGGTCGTCTCGGCACGAAACGTCGCTCGATCGGCGAGGGTCGGCCGGTAGCATCGAGCCCTCATGGACGTCAGGGACCATCTCCGCGCCGGCCTGCGGGCCGCGCTCGCCGAAGCGGGCGTCGATCCGCTTCCCGACGAGATCGCGCTCGAGCGTCCGGCCAAGCGCGACCACGGCGACTGGTCCTCCAATGTCGCACTCGCCACCGCCAAGCACGCGGGCACGAACCCCCGCGAGCTCGGCCAGGCGCTGGTCGACCACCTCACGGCCCAGCCGCCCGCCCACGTGACGGCGGTCGAGATCGCCGGACCGGGATTCGTCAACTTCCGCCTCGCCGACTCGTGGCTCCACGACGTCTTGACCGACGTGCTCGATCAGGGTGTCGACCGCTACGCGACCCCCGACCTCGGCGGCGGCGTGCACGTCAACGTCGAGTTCGTCAGCGCCAACCCCAATAAGCCGCTTCACGCCGGTCACGGCCGGGGCGCCTGCTACGGCGACTCGATCGCCCGTCTCAAGCAACGCTGCGGGTTCCGCGTCACCCGCGAGACCTACATCAACGATCGCGGCGTCCAGATGACCAACTACGCGAGGTCCCTCGCGGCGGCGAAGGCCGGCGAACCCATCCCCGACGACGGCTACCAGGGCGCCTACATCCGGGAGTGGGCCGACGAGATGCCCGCCGACGCCGACCCGCTCGAGTGGGGGCTGCAACGCGGCCTCGACTCGCATCGGGCCACGCTCGAAGCGCTCGACATCCATCACGAGATCTGGTTCAGCGAGCGGTCGCTCGTCCCCTCGGGTGCGATCGACGCGGCGATGGACGATCTGCGCGCCCGCGAGGCCGTCTTCGAGGAAGACGGCGCGGTGTGGCTGCGCTCGACCGACTTCGGCGACGACAAGGACCGGGTGCTCGTCAAGAGCGACGGCGACCTGACCTACCTGACGCCCGACGTGGCGTACCACCGCGACAAGTTCGAACGCTCCGACGAGCTGTTCAACGTGTGGGGCGCGGATCACCACGGCTATGTGGCCCGCATGAAGGCAGCGATGCAGCTGCTCGGCCACGATCCCGACGAGCTGGAGATCGCCATCACCCAGATGGTCGACTTCACCAAGGACGGCGAGCCGATGAAGATGTCGGGCCGCTCCGGCAACCAGATCGACCTCGACGACATCATCGCCGAGGTCGGCCCCGACGCCGCCCGCTTCACCTACCTCATGCAGTCGGTGGACAGCCGCCAGACCTTCGACCTCGACGAGGTCGCCAAGCAGGGCATGGACAACCCGGTGTTCTACGTCCAGTACGCCCACGCCCGCATCAGCTCGATCTTCGCCAAGGCCGCCGAGGCGGGCGTCGAACGCCACGCCGTCGGCGATCTCGACCGCTCCCTGCTCGTCCACGAGCGCGAACTCGCGATCCTGCGTTCGCTCCAGGAGTTGCCCGACATCGTCGCCGTGGCCTGCGCCGACAACGCTCCTCACCGCGTCGTCGCATGGGCTCGCGAGCAGGCGGCTGCGCTGCACGGCTTCTACCACGACTGCTATGTGATGGGCGACGGGGTGGCACCCGAGCTCACCCAGGCCCGCCTGGCGCTCGTCGAGGCCAGCCAGGTCGGGCTCCGGATCGCGCTCGACCTGCTCGGCGTGTCCGCGCCCGAGTCGATGTGAGCCGCCGGTACTGAGATGCGCCCGCTCCCGACCCGACTCCTGCCCGAACACGCCGAGGTCGTCGACGGTGTGCTCCACATCGGTGGATGCAACACGCTCGATCTCGCCGCCGAGTTCGGCACGCCCGTCTTCGTCTACGACGAGCAGCACCTGCGCAACCGATGCCGCGAGGCGGTCCAGGCGTTCGGGCCCGGCGTCGCCTACGCGACCAAGGCCTTCCTGTGTGGAGCCATGGCCCGGCTCGCACACGAGGAGGGGATGGCCCTCGACGTCGCCACCGGTGGCGAGCTGCACGTCGCGCTCAACGCCGGCGTGCCCGCCGATGCGCTCGTGCTCCACGGCAACAACAAGTCGCCGCTCGAGCTGCGCATGGCGATCGACGCCGGGGTCGGCCGCATCGTCGTCGACAGCTTCGACGAACTCGATCGTCTCGATGCACTCCATGCCGAGACCGGCGTTGCGCCCAAGGTGCTGCTGCGGCTCACCCCGGGCATCAAGGCCGAGACCCACGACTACATCTCGACCGGCCAGGACGACTCCAAGTTCGGGTTCACCGTGTCGACCGGCCTCGCCGAGCAGGCGATCGCCCGCGCCGCGGCATCGCCGTCGGTCGAGCTGCTCGGCATCCACGCCCACATCGGCAGCCAGGTCTTCGCGGTCGGTTCGCTCGGGAAGGCGGCCGCCGCGATCGGCGAGATCGCGGTGGCGCACGACTTCGCCGAGATGTCGGTCGGCGGGGGACTGGGCGTGCCCTACGTCGAGGACGAACGGGCCCCGACGATCGCCGAGTGGGGCAAGGTCGTCACCGACGCGTGCGCCGCCGCCGGCGTCACCGCCACGATCTCCGCCGAACCGGGTCGATCGATCACCGCCGCCGCCGCCGTGACGCTGTACTCGGTGGGCACGATCAAACGGCTCGACGGGATCCGCACCTATGTCTCGGTCGACGGCGGGATGAGCGACAACCCGCGCCCCGTCCTCTACGGGTCGGTCTACGAGACGTTCCTGCCGCGCGCCGTCGGCGCCGACCGTCCCGAGACCGTCACCGTGGTCGGCAAGCACTGCGAGTCCGGCGACGTCCTCGTCCGCGACGGGCTCCTGCCCGCCGACGTCGAGGTCGGGGACATCCTCGCCACGCCGGTCACCGGTGCCTACGGTCATTCGATGGGCTCGAACTACAACAAGGTCCTGCGCCCGCCGGTCGTGTTCGCTCGCGACGGTGACGCTCGTCTGGTCGTGCGGCGCGAGACCTACGACGATCTGACGAGGCTCGACGTCTGACATGAGCGCCCTCCCGCTCGCCACGCCGCTGCGCCGAGCGCCGGTGCTGTGGCGGCGCAGCGGTGATCAGGTGCTGATCCGCCGACGGGGCGACGACCGGCTCACCGTGCTGGCCGGGACCGGCGTGGCCCTGTGGGAGGCACTGGCCGAACCGACCACGCTCGATGCGCTGGCCACCGGGCTCGCCGACGCCCACGGCGCCCCCGCCGCCACCGTCACCGCCGATCTGCAGGTCGCGCTCGTCACACTCGTCGACGACGGTGTGGTGATCGCCGGATGAGCCCGATCGTCGACGTCGTGGCCGGCTGGGGCCTCGCCGACGGGGTGATCGATTCCGTCGACCCGTTCGAGGCGGCTCGACACCTGCCGCTCGTGGCCGAGCACCGCCTGACCGGGGTGGCGCATGCGGCGATGCGAGCGGGCGACCTCGAGGTCGACGACCCCGACCGCGTCGCCGACGCGCATCGCGACGCCATGGCGCGGTCGCTGCTGCTCGAGGACGTCCTGCTCGACGCGATCGACGTCCTCGACCGAGCGAGGATCGAGTCGCGGGTGCTCAAGGGAGCGGCGCTCGCGCATCGCGACGGCGACCCCGACCGCCGAGAGTTCGGTGACAACGACCTGCTCGTTCGGCCCGATCAGCTGCGCCCGGCGGCCGCTGCGCTGGAGGCGGCTGGGGCGATGCGCGTCTTCCCGCCACTGTCGGAGCGCTGGGAGCGTCGGTTCGCCAAGTCGATCACCCTGCGATGGCGCCAGACCGAGCTCGATCTCCACCGCACCCTCGCGCCCGGCCCCTACGGGCTCACCATCGACGGTGACGCCCTCTTCGCCGACCGACACTCGATCGTGCTCGCCGGCGTCGATCTCGCGACCCTCGGCGCCGACCACCACCTCATCCACGCGGCCGTCCACGTCGCGCTCGGCGACGTCCACCCCCGGCTCGGGAACGTGCGCGACACCGCGCTGCTGCTGTCGGCTCCGGATCTCGATGCCGACCGGGTGATCGCAACGGTGGTCCGGTGGGGGATCGGCGCACCGTTCGCCGCCGGCGTCGACGCCGCTGCAGCGATCGGGGCCGAGCGCACCGGCGTCGTCGAGTGGGCCGAGCGCTTCTCGCCCGGTCGACGCGATCGGCGGCTGATGCAGAGCTATCGCGCGCGCGAGGGCCGGTTCCGCCGCCAGTCGCTCGCGTCGCTGCGGGTGCTCGGCTGGCGCGACCGCGTCGCGTACGTCCGGGCGATCAGACCCAGTCGAGCAGGCTGAACGGCACGGTCGGCGTCCGGTCGGCCCGGCTCGGCGCGCCGGCGCGGGGGAGCACGGCATCGGCCCGGTCGAGGCGTTCGGCGACCGTCAGCGCCGAGGAGGGCCGGCGCAACACCAGGGCCAGCTCCGCAGCCAGGTCGGCCGGGCAGCCGAGCGCCGAGAGTTGGAGTGCGGACCATGCAGCACCGAGATCGACCGGATGGCCGATGCTGCACTCGAGCGCCGTCGCGACCAGCGCACGTACGTCGTCGGCGATCGTGAGGTACGGCCCGGCATCGCGGCCGGGGGAGTGGCCGACCCGCGGATCGTCGATCCGTCCGGCGGTGTCGAAGTCGGCGAGCCAGAGGTCGCCCTCGCCGCTCAACAACAGGTTGGCGGGCTTGACGTCGCCGTGGACGATCTCCTGCGCATGGCATCGGGCGAGTGCGCGGCCGGTGGCGACCGCCACACCCCGGACCTCGGCCGGGGTGAGTCGGCCGCGATCGGCGAGCACGTCGGCGACCGAACAGCGGGCCCGATCGAGCACCAGTGTCTCCCCGTCGGCGTCGATCAGGGGGACGACGCCGGGCCCGTCGACGAGGCGGAGGATCCGCGCCTCGTGCGCAGGCCGGCGCGACGAGGACTTGGTGAACGACGGCCGGGTCGGGGTGGTCCGGCCCGGGGACGGCGAGGATGCGGTTCCCGAGTGCATGAGACACAGCAAAGCATGTGAATGCATGAAATGCAATCACAGGAATCGAGTCAGGCGTGCATGGACGGGCCAGCTACGCTGCCCGTGTGCAGGAACTCACCATCGGTCTTCTCGGCTGCGGCAACGTCGGCGGGGCGCTCGTCGATCTCCTCGACGAACGCCGAGCGACCATCGTGGCCCGGACGGGTGTCGACCTCCGGATCGGTGCCATCGCGGTCCGCTCGGTCGAGAAGTACCGCGATGCGATCGCCGGTCCCGACCGGCTCACCGACGACGCGGCGGCCATGGTCGAGGACCCCGCGATCGACCTCGTCGTCGAGTTGATCGGCGGGATCGAGCCCGCTCGCACCCTCATCCTGCGGGCGCTCGAGCTCGGCAAACCGGTCGTGACCGGCAACAAGGAACTGCTCGCCGCCCACGGCCCCGAGCTCTACGCCGCCGCCGCGGCGGGTGGGGTCGACCTGTTGTTCGAAGCCGCGGTCGCAGGGGGCATCCCGCTGATGCGGCCGTTGCGGGAGTCCCTCGTCGGTGAGGACATCAGCCGGGTGATGGGGATCATCAACGGCACCACCAACTTCATCCTCACCAAGATGTCGACCGAGGGCGCCGACTACGCCGAGGTGCTCGCCGAGGCGCAGGCGCTCGGCTTCGCCGAGGCCGACCCGACCGCCGACGTCGAGGGGTACGACGCCGGCGCCAAGGCGGCGATCATCGCCAGCATCGTCTTCGGCGTGCAGGTGAGCTCGGCCGACGTGCACCACGAGGGCATCTCCGCGATCTCCGCCGCCGACATCGAGACCGCGGCCCGGCTCGGCTACGTCATCAAGGCGCTGGCCGTCATCGAACGTCACGACGGCGAGGATGGGCCCGAGGTGTCGGTGCAGGTCCACCCCGCCATGGTCCCGACCAGCCATCCCCTCGCCGGCGTCAACGATGCGTTCAACGCCGTGTTCGTCGAGGGCGCCGCCGTCGGCGACCTGATGTTCTACGGCCGTGGGGCCGGCGGCTCACCCACCGCCTCGGCCGTCCTCGGCGACGTCGTCGACGCCGCGGTCAACAAGGCGGCCGGAGCGGCGGCCTCGCTGTCGATCACCGAACCCGCGACCCTGCGATCCCCCGACGCCCTGCGGTCGCAGTACTACATCACCCTCCGCGTCACCGACCGGCCCGGGGTCCTCGCCCAGGTCGCCGCGGTCTTCGGTGAGCACGGCGTCTCGATCCAGACCATGGAACAGAAGGGCACCGGCGACGCCGCCGACCTCACCTTCATCGTCCACGACGCCGCCCACGCCGCGGTCACCGCGACCCTCGACGCACTGGGCGATCTCGATGCGGTCAACGGGGTCGGTTCGGTGATCCGGCTCGTCGCCGACAGCTGAGGTCGCCCGATGCGCTACGCCAGCTCGCGAGGTCGCTCCCCCGAGATCGGGTTCGGCGATGCCCTGCTCGGAGGACTCGCGCCCGACGGCGGCCTGTACCTGCCGACGACCTGGCCGGCGCTGACGTCCGCCGACCCGGCGGCCTACGCCGACCTCGCCACCGAGGTGATGGCGCCCTTCGTGGTCGACTCGATCGACGTCGCCGACTTCGCCCCGATGGTCGCCGACGCCTACGCGACCTTCGCCCACCCCGACGTGTGTCCGCTCGTCGAACTCGACGACCGCCACCACCTGCTCGAGCTCTTCCACGGTCCCACCCTGGCGTTCAAGGACGTCGCCCTCCAGCTCGTCGGCCGGCTGTTCGATCACGAGCTCGACCGCCGTGATCGGCGGGTCACGATCGTGGGCGCGACATCGGGCGACACCGGCTCGGCCGCCATGGAGGCCGTGCGCGACCGCGATCGCGTCGACATCGTGATCCTGTTCCCCAAGGGGCGCACCAGCGAGGTCCAGCGTCGGCAGATGACCACGCTCGATGCTCCGAACGTGCATGCGGTCGCCGTCGACGGCACCTTCGACGACTGTCAGGACCTCGTGAAGGCGATGTTCGCCGACGAGTCCTTCCGAACCCGCGTCGGGCTCTCGGCGGTCAACTCGATCAACTGGGCCCGGGTCATGGCCCAGATCGTCTACTACGTGTGGGCGTCGAGCCGTCTCGGTCGCCGCGACACCCCCACCACGTTCTGTGTGCCGACCGGCAACTTCGGCAATGTCTTCGCCGGCCACGTCGCCCGTCGCATGGGGCTCCCCGTCGAACGCTTCATCGTCGCCTCCAACACCAACGACATCCTCACCCGCCTGATCGCCACCGGATCGATGACCGCCGAGGCGGTCGTGCCGACCCTGTCGCCCAGCATGGACATCCAGATCTCGTCCAACCTCGAACGCCTGCTGTTCGAGATCCTCGACGACAACGGTCCGGCCACCGCCGAGCTGATCGCGTCGTTCCGCGAGCACGGCCGGGCCGACCTCACCCCGGCCCAACACGACCGGCTGACCGCGGAGTTCGCCGGCGCCCGCTTCGACGACGACGAGACCCTGTCGGTCATCGCCGACGTCCACCGGCGGACGGGTATGGCGATCGAACCCCACACCGCGGTCGGCGTCGCGGCGGCCCGCCGGTTGCGGCGGCCCGACGAGACCGTCGTCACCCTGGCCACCGCCCACCCGGCCAAGTTCCCCGACGCGGTGGAGCAGGCGACCGGGACGCGACCCCCGCTGCCCGCGCACCTCGCCGACCTCTTCGAGCGAACCGAGACGGTCACCGACCTCCCGAACGACCTCGCCACCGTCGAAGATTTCGTCGATGGCGTGCGTCGGCACTGAAGCCGGGTACCCTCGGACTCGTCGTTCATTCGGCCAGCCGTCGGTTGCGACGAGGCCGAGGCCCGAAGTCTTGGGTACGACGACGATCCCCTGACAAACGCCACGGTGGGGTTCCGTGGCCAGGATGCTCTCGAGGAGACCGCCGTGGAGACCACGGAGATGCGTCGATCGACGCTGCAGCGCAAAGACCGTGACGAGCTGACCCAGATCGCGACGACGCTCGGCAAGAAGCCGTCGTCGCGGGCCCGGAAGGGGGAGATCATCGATCTCATCCTCGATCTGGCCGCGGGCGGCGACGGGTCGTCGGTCGGAGCCGACGACGCCGACGACAGCGCGGAGGCCGATGCGGCCGCCTCGTCGGCCGCCGATGACGACGGTGGCGACGACACCGACGACACCGACGAGGCCGAGGTCGACGACGCCAAGGCGTCCGATGCAACCGACGGTGGCGACGACGGCGACACCAAGCCCGAACCCGGCAACCGTCGGCGCCGGCGTCGCGGTCGCGATCGCGACAACCGAGGCGAGTCGAACGACCAGTGGGACGGCGAACCGATCCCCGTCGAGGGCCGGCTCGATCTGCGCAGCGAGGGCTACGGCTTCCTGCGGGTGAACGGCTACATCCCGAGCCGCGACGACGCCTATGTGCCGGTGAAGTTGGTGCGTCAGTACGGCCTGCGCAAGGGCGACGTGATCGCCGGGCCGTCCCGCCCCGCCAATCGCAACGAGAAGAACCCGGCGCTGATCTCGGTCGACACCGTCAACGGCGGCGACCCCGAGGCCGCCAAGGAACGCCCGGAGTTCGAGGCCCTCACCCCGCTGTACCCCGACGAGCGGTTGAAGATGGAGATGAAGGCCGATCGGGCGAACATGACCGCCCGCATCATCGATCTCGTCGCCCCGATCGGGAAAGGCCAGCGGGGACTCATCGTGTCCCCACCCAAGGCGGGCAAGACGAGCGTGATGAAGCAGATCATCCGCTCGGTCGAGGCCAACCACCCCGAGGTCTACGTGATGGTGCTGCTCATCGACGAGCGGCCCGAAGAGGTCACCGACATGACCCGGTGGATGAAGGGCGACGGCGAGGTCGTCGCCTCGACCTTCGACCGGCCCACCGACGAGCACGTGCACATCGCCGACCTGGCGATCGAGCGGGCCAAGCGGATGGTCGAGGAAGGTCGCGACGTCTGTGTGATCGTCGACGGCATCACCCGGCTCACCCGCGCCTACAACCTCGAGACCCAACCCTCCAACAAGACCCTGTCCGGTGGCGTCGACGCGGCCGCGCTGTACGGGCCCAAGAAGTTCTTCGGCGCCGCCCGCAACATCGAGGAGGGCGGTTCGCTCACCATCCTCGCGACCGCGCTCGTCGAGACCGGCTCGCGCATGGACGAGGTGATCTTCGAGGAGTTCAAGGGCACCGGCAACATGGAGCTGCGGCTCGATCGACGCCTCGCCGAGCGTCGGGTCTACCCGGCGATCGACATCGACGGCTCCTCGACCCGACACGAGGAACTGCTGTTCGACAAGAAGCAGCTCGATCAGGTGTGGAAGCTCCGCCGCGTGCTCGGCGCCCTGTCCGACGAGAAGGGTTCCGCCGCCGGCCTCGAGATGCTGATGAACCGCCTCGAGGAGTTCAAGACCAACGACGAATTCCTGGCCGAGGTCGCTTCCTCGGCATCGTCCTCCTAGCCTGGGAGATCGCTATGAAGTCCGACATCCACCCCGAGTACCGCCCGGTCGTCTTCCAGGACATGTCCGCCGGTACGTCGTTCATCATTCGTTCGACGATCGCCACCAGCGAGACCGTCACGTGGGAAGACGGCAACGAGTACCCCCTCGCCAAGGTGGAGATCTCCAGCGAGAGCCACCCGTTCTTCACCGGTCAGATGAAGATCGTCGACACTGCGGGTCGCGTCGAGCGCTTCGAGAAGCGCTACGGCCGGCGCAAGAAGGCCGAGACCCCCGCCGCCGACGAGGGCGACGAGAGCTGATCTCTCGTGCCGCTCGACGCTGATCGTCGGGCTCAACTCGAGAAGGCTCGCGCCGTGGCGCTGGTGACACAGTGCTTCGACGTCGACGCGTCCGCGATCCCCGGCACCGCACCCTTCGGTGTCACGGTCGTGGCCCACGACCACGCCTGGATCGTCTCGATGAGCGACGACCTCGCCGCGCTCGGCGGTGTGCTGGTGTGGCTCGACCGCCATGGGCCGGCCAGCGCCGACCTCGTGGTCGACCATCACGCCCCGGTACACGCCCGCCGAGCCGCCATGCTGGCGCCCGAACTGCGGGTGTGGCGTGCCGTCGGCGACACGGTCGCCGAGGCCGAGACCGAACCGGTCCCGCCGACCCTGCCCCGCCCCGACGACACCGCCCATCTCGAGGCGATGCTGCTCGACGAGGGGCTCGAGGTCGTCTGTGAGGACGGCCTGCTGCGCGGCGAGCTCGCCGGGCTCGAGGTCGGCAGGATCCTGCACGGACCCGACGGCCCCGTGCTCGAAGCCGGCGTCGGCCGCTTCGACCGCGAGGCCGGTGTCTTGCTCCACGCCGGTCGCACCGTCGCCGAGTCGTTGCACGATGCCGTCGCCCAGGTCCGTCCCCACCGCACGCCCGGCGCCGTGTCGCACGCGGTCAACCGCCTCGCCCGCGAGCGTTGGCTCCGCCATCTGATCGTCCAGGATCCCGACCTCGTCGACGTCTCGCTCCCCGAACTGGTCGAGCCGATCCCGCCTCGGGCCAACCTGCTCGAAGTCGTGCCCGCATCGCTGCTCGCCGTCGACGGCGACCGGCGGGTGCTCGTCGTGTGTTCGGTCGGCGTCGACCTGGGGCTCCTGCCCGCCGTCGCCGACCTGGTGACCGTCCACGAACCCGACGAGGTCCGATTCGTCCTGCCCGAACGCGATCGGCTGCCCTACATCGAACGGCTCGGCGAACGTCTGCCGGTGCCGGTGCAGTTCCGGTCGATCCCGTCGCCCTGGGTCGACTGAGCCGCCGACCGAACCCGGCCCGGCAATCCGATAACCTCGGCCCTTCAAACCGCCGGCGGGCGGCCGAAAAGAACCTCAGGTTCGTTCCCCCCCACAGAAATGGTGACGGCTCGATGAGTGATGCATTGGCAGTCTTTGGCCTCGGCTATGTCGGCGCGGTCTCCGCGGCGTGTTTCGCGTCGCGCGGCAACCGGGTGATCGGTGTCGACGTGAACCCCGACAAGGTGGCGATGGTCAACAGCGGCCAGACCCCGGTGCTCGAGGAGGACATCGGCGAACTGATCGACTCCGTCGTGAGCGACGGGTCGCTGTCCGCGACCTCCGACGTCCGGGCCGCGGTCGCCGAGACCGACCTCGCCCTCGTCTGTGTCGGCACGCCGTCGGGTCGTGGCGGTGGTCTCGAGACGACTTATCTGGAGCGCGTGGCCGCCGAGATCGGCGAGGCGGTCAACGAGCTCGACAAGCCCTTCACGGTCGTGGTCCGCTCGACGATGGTGCCGGGCACGTCCCGCTCGGTCGTGATCCCCAACCTCGAGAAGGGCGCACAGCGCGAGATCGGCGACCGGCTCGGGTACGCCGTCAACCCCGAGTTCCTGCGCGAGGGCAGCTCGGTGAAGGACTTCCACAACCCGCCCAAGACCGTGATCGGTCAGTCCGACGAGGCGACCGGCGACACGGTCGCCGCCCTCTACGACGGGCTCCCCGGCCCGGTCTTTCGCGTCGACCTCTCCGTCGCCGAGATGGTCAAGTACGCCGACAACTCCTTCCATGCGCTGAAGGTCGCGTTCGCCAACGAGATCGGCACCATCTCCAAGGCCCTCGGCCTCGACTCCCACGAGGTCATGGAGGTGTTCAAGAGCGACACCAAGCTCAACATCTCGCCCGCGTACCTCACCCCGGGGTTCGCCTTCGGCGGCAGCTGTCTGCCCAAGGACGTCCGGGCGCTCAGCCACACCGCGCGCCACCTCGACGTCGACCTCCCCCTGGTCGACTCCCTGCTGCCGGCCAACGAGGCCGTCATCGACCGGGTGTTCGAGCAGATCCTCGCCACCGGCGCCAAGCGGGTCGGCCTCTTCGGCCTGTCGTTCAAGCCCGGCACCGACGACCTCCGCGAGAGCCCGCTCGTCGCCCTGGCCGAGCGGTGTCACGGTCGCGGCCTCGAGCTGCTCATCTGGGACGACCAGGTGCAGCTGTCCTCGATCCAGGGCGCGAACCGGGCCTTCATCGACTCGCGCATCCCGCACCTCTCGAAGCTGCTGGTGAGCTCCGCCGAGAGCGTCGCCCGTCACGCGGAGGTCGTGGTGCTCGGCACCAAGCGCACCGACGCCGTCGAGGCGACCGCGGGCAGCGAGGCCGCCCACATCGTGGACCTCGTGCGGGTCGACGATCCCGCGGTCACCGGCCGAGACGGGTACTCGGGCATTGCCTGGTAACGACGGCCGCCGGGTCCTCATCATCGTCGAGAACCTGTCGGTCCCCTTCGACCGTCGGGTCTGGCAGGAGAGCAAGGCCCTCGTCGAGGCCGGCTTCGCCGTCGATGTGATCTGCCCGATGGGCACCAAGCGCGACACCGAACCGTTCGCCGAGATCGAAGGGGTCGGCATCCATCGGTACCCGCTGCGGGCGGCCGACGGCGGCCCGCAGGGCTATGCCCGCGAGTACGGGTTGGCGCTGTGGCACACCTGGCGCATCGCCCGTCGGCTGCGCAAGACCCATCGCTACGACGTCATCCACGTCTGCAACCCG
>JBCCWI010000067.1:0-23987 GCA_039193795.1 Actinomycetota bacterium
ACCGGAAACCTCGGGCGGGCCCGCACCGGCCTCGCCGACATCGTCGAACAGGTGCGCCGACGCGCCGACATCCTCGAGCAGACGGCCGTCGACTACCGCCTGCAGGCGAACCGGGCCGAAGCGCTCGCCGCCGCGACCCCGATCGCCGACCTGGACACCGCACCGTCAGACCCCGCCCCCGTCCCGCACGGGGTCCGGTGATGGCCGACACCCTCGTCCTCGACGTGACCCGCGCCCGCACCCTGCTCACTATGTATCGCTGGCGTGCCGACGACGTCGCCGACGACGTCGAGGTCCTCGGACGCAAGCTGGCGGCGGCCACGCCGTTCCTCGGGTGGTCGGCCGACGGCGACCCCGGCCCGCTGGTGTTGCGTCGACTGCAGGCGCTGGCCGATCAGCTCAACGCCGATCACGACGACCTGGCCTGGCGGATCGCCTACGTCGAGGCGCTCGGGACCGACGGGCTCCCGACCGCGATCCCTCGCCGATCCGCCCGGCTCCGGGACCACGGTGTCGTCGAGCTCATCGAGATGCTCGACACCGACGCCTACCGGGAGGCGCTCGACGAGTTGGCGATCCGGGCCGTGACCGACCCGGAGGCGTCCCGGGTCATCGCACGACGTCTCGGGGCGGCCGGCGCCCGTGATCTCCGCGACCGGATCCACATCGACATGTACGAGGTCACCTCGGAGTGGAGCCGACACGGCCTCGCGCAGCGCGAGGGGTGGGTCGAGGATGCGGCATCCGTCGCCGCCGACTTCGACGCGCTGTTCCAGTCCTGGGGCGTTTTGCTGGCGACCTTCAGCCATCACCAGACGGGTGCCGAGCTCATCGAGGACCTCTTCCATCTCGAGCAGCCGGACTCCGACACCAACTTCTTGCCGGTCGCTCTGCTGCACGGCCAGTGGGACGAGGATCTGCTGTTCGACCTGTACGAGCGCATCTTCACGACACCTTCGGACTTCTGGAACGGGTTCGGCCGTCTTCCCGGGGCCCTGGAGCTCATCGAGGCGGAGCACTTCTTCGGTCGGCTGACCGACCCCCATGCGGTGCTCCTCGAGGCGATCGCCCGCCAGCCCGATCTCGCGCGTCGCCTCGTGATGGAGGAGGACGCCTTCGCCCGGCTGGCCCACTTCGACGACTACGGACCCTTCGGCGGGATCGACCTCGACCGCACCAACACACCGAGCCGCATGGTCGGCGGCTCCCGGATCGGCGACGGCTTGGCCAGTCTCTTCGCATCGGTGTTGGTCGACCCGGCTCGGACCGAGGAGATCTACCGGTTCCTCGCCGGCGGATCCCGGGTCGACGAGAACGGCTACGAGGTCCACGTGCCGGGGCTGTTCCACGAGATCGCCGAGCTCGGGCTGCCCCGGAGCGCCGCGTTCCGCCAGGTGATGGCCGATGTGTGGAATCTCCAGTGGCACAACCTCGCCGACCTCGGCAACGACGTGCGTCCCACCGATTCGGTCGGCGGGGCGGTCCTCGCCGAGATCTTCGAGGACGAAACGGCCCGCCTCGAGGTGATGGCGGGCTTTGGCGCGTATCTCGAGATCCTCTACGCGGAGGCGTTCGTCGAGGGCGACGCAACCGCGGTCGACCGAGCCGGTGTCGGCGCACTGCGGGCCTTCCAGCACATCGATCACGCCCTCGACAGCCTGCAACCCGGTGCCACCGATCGCAGCCTGCTGCGCGGCGCCTTCCGGACCGGCGCCGGCTTCGGTGCCAAACAACTCGTCCCCTTCCTCGCCGGCCCCGCGACCTGGAAGACGGTGGCGGCCGGGTTCGTGGTCAGCGAGACCATCAGCCGGCTGGGCGAGATCGTCCTCCCCGACGACGTGAGCCGCTATCCCACCAGCACGTCGGTCCTGCACGACCTCTTCATCGCCGAGCCGGTCAGCGACGGCCCGCCACTGCCGACGACGGCCGAGGTCATCTTCGCCAACGCCGCGCTCGCCGCCCGCCCCGACCTCGCCGCCGACGTCGAACCGACGCGGTGGCTGGTCGACGGCGTCATCACCCCGCCCCCGAGCGACGCCGGCTCAGCCGCGACCGACGACTTCGGCTTCTGGTTCGGCCGGAACTTCACCGGTGACTCGCCGTTCCAGCCGATGATCACCGCACCGGCTCGCGACATCGCGGGGTGGCTGGCGACCGAGGAGTTCCTGGAGTCGTGATCCGTACCCGGCCCGACGCCGTGGATCAGGCGTCGACGGGAACGCGAAAGACCGGCGCGTTCGGGAAGAACACCCGCAGCTGCCGGCGGACCCGGAAGGGGGTCCACTCACCCTCGGGCTGGGCGAGACGGTCGGCGACCACGAGGAGCGCAGCGAGGTTGAACCCGAGCCCGCAGTGACTGCCGTAGACCTCGACGTTCTCGGTGAACGGCGTGTCGTGGTTGAGGCAGTGATGCCATCGCACGACGCCGTCGGCCCGGGTGTAGATGGAGGTCGCTGGGACCGGCAACTCTTCGCGGACGTAGGCGGGGACCCGCATCTCGAGATGGGGAGCATGCAGATGGCTCAGCGACCGATAGATCGGCGACGCGTTGGAATCGGTGGGTGTCTCGATCTGGAACGGACTGCCGAGGGTGATCACCTGACGGATCGTGTGCGGGGCCAACCGAGCGAGCTCGCGGGCGAAGATGCCCCCGAGGCTCCAGCCGACCACGTCGATGCGACCGTGCTTCTGGTGGAGTTCGTCGAGGCGCTCGACCATGCCGTCGAGGATCTCCGGCGTGGGGCCGAGGTTGCGGCCGAGGTCCCAGCCGTAGACGGTGTGGCCGAGCTCTTCGAGGTTCTTGCGGAGCGGACCGGTGCTGGTGTCGCCGGCCAGGAAACCCGGCAGGACGAACACGGGACGATCACCACGAGGCAGGAACCGGCGCAGCAGGGGCGCGCTCACCTTGAAGGTGCCGTACTCGCCGACGGCGGACATCTCGGTGGCGAGGCGGAAGACGGAGGGGCGCGACATCCCACCCAGCGTGCCACGAAAGTGACTCGGGACACACCCTCCGCGAGAATGGAGCCATGGCTGAACACGATCTGATCATCCGCGGCGGCACGGTGATCGACGGCACCGGCGGCCCCCGCCGCACGGCCGATGTCGCCGTTCGCGACGGACGGATCTCCGAGGTCGGCCGGGTCGAGGGTTCCGGGACTCGGGAGATCGACGCCGACGGCGCCGTCGTCGCCCCGGGGTTCGTCGACGTCCACACCCACTACGACGGCCAGGCGACGTGGGAGGCCACGATGCAGCCGTCCTCGTGGCACGGCGTCACCACCGTCGTGTTCGGCAACTGCGGCGTCGGGTTCGCGCCCGTGCACGACACCGATCACGACCGACTGGTGCAGCTGATGGAGGGGGTCGAGGACATCCCCGGCACGGCGTTGCACGAAGGTCTGTCCTGGAACTGGAATTCGCTGCCGGAGTACCTCGATGCGCTGGGCGGCTCGAAGGATATGGACATCGCCGCCCAGGTCCCCCACGCGGCGCTCCGGCTGCACGTGATGGGGGAGCGGGGGGCCAAGGGGGAGGACGCCACGCCGTCCGACATCGCCGAGATGGGCCGGCTCGCCGCCGAGGGGGTCGGCGCCGGGTTCCTGGGATTCACGACCAGCCGTACGGTCAACCACAAGACCTCGCTCGGCGAGCCCACGCCGACCCTGACCGCAGCCCGAGACGAGCTGGTCGGGATCGCCGAGGCGATCGGCACGACCGGCACGGGTGTGCTGCAGATGGTCAGCGACTTCGTCGACATCGACGGCGAGTTCGCCATCGTTCGTGCGATGACGGAGTCGTCGGGGCGCCCCATCAGCTTCACCCTGGTCGAGTCGCCGCGCGGCTACGACTATCACCGCGCCATCCTCGGGCACATCGAGGCGGCCCGGGCCGACGGCCTCGCCGTCACCGGACAGACCGCCGTTCGCCCCATCGGCGTGCTGCTCGGCTTCGAGTGCACGCTCAACCCCTTCCTCGTCAACCCGGTGTTCCGCGAGATCGCCGACCTGCCCCGCGCCGAGCGCACCGCCGCCCTGCGCGACCCGGGCCTGCGGGCCCGCCTCCTCGACGCGGCCGGCGGCAAGGACATGCAGGCGGTCGGTGGTCGGCTGATCGAGAAGTTCGACATCATGTTCGCCCTCGGCGAGAGCCCGAACTACGAGCCCGACCCGTCCACGGCGATCGCCGCGATCGCCGAACGTGAGGGCCGACCGGCACCCGAGGTCGCCCTCGACGCCATGCTCGAGAACGACGGCACCGCCATGTTGTGGGTGCCGTTCTCCAACTACGGCCAGGGGAATCTCGACGGCACGCGCGAACTCCTGACCCACCCCCACACCGTGCCGGCGCTCTCCGATGGCGGCGCCCACGTCGGCACGATCTGTGACGGCTCGTTCCCCACAACCCTGTTGCAGCACTGGGGCCGCGATCGTGACGGCGAACGCATCGACGTCGAGTTCTTGATCCAGCGCCAGTGTCGCGACACCGCCCGCCTGGTCGGCCTCGACGATCGCGGCGTGCTGGCACCCGGGTACCGGGCCGACATCAACATCATCGACTTCGACCGGTTGCGGGTGCACCAGCCCGAGTTGCTCTACGACCTCCCCGCCGGTGGACGCCGCGTCGTCCAGCGGGCCGACGGCTACGCCCACACGTTCGTCGCCGGCACCGAGACCTACACCGAGGGGGTGGCGACCGGCGAGCTCCCCGGTCGACTCGTCCGCGGTGCGCAGCCGGCGCCGAACGCCTGACCACCTCGAGCAGAGAGAGATCCGACATGGCCACCGCCCTCACCGCAGCTGAGGTCACCCCGCTCGAACGCCACGCCGAATGGCGGGCGGTCGATGTCGCGGACCCCGACCGGTGGACCCATCGGCTCACCACTGCGGAGATCGCCGAACTCGAGGCGGCCCTCGCCGTCGCCCGATCCCACGCCGACGACGTCCTCGACGTCGAGCGAGAGCACTTCCCGCTCGACACGCTCGTCCCGGTGCTCGCCGGCATCGCCGAGGAGTTGATCAACGGTCGCGGGTTCCAGCGCATCTCCGGTCTGCCGGTCGACCGATTGGGTCCCGAGGATTCGTCGTGGATCTACTGGGGACTCGGGCTGCACCTCGGGGTCCCGTGGCCCCAGAACGTGAAGGGTCACCTCCTCGGGGACGTGAAGGACCAGGGCAAGTCGATCGACGATCCCACCGCCCGCGGCAACGAGATCGGCGGTTCCGGCCTCGGCTTCCACTCCGACGGATCGGATCTGGTCGGGCTCCTGTGCCTCGACCCCGGCGTCTCGGGAGGCGAGAGCCTCATCTCCAACGCGTTGCTGTGCCACAACCTGCTGGCGGAAACCGATCCCGACCTCGCGGGAGCGCTCTACGAGGGGCTCCCGTACGACTTCCGGGGTGAACAGGCCGAGGGTGGCAAGGCCTTCTACCACGTGCCCGCATTCAGTCGACACGGCGGTCGGTTGTTCGTCCGCTACATCCCGCAGTACATCCTCGCCTCACAGCGCCACGAGGAGGCCCCGCGGCTGACCGCCGTGCAGCGCGAGGCGATGAAGGCGTACTCCGCCCTCGTCGACGACCCCGACCACTGGGTCGAGATGACCTTCGAGCCGGGCGACATGCAGTTCGTCAACAACTACCACGTGCTCCACGGACGCAAGCCCTACGTGGACGACACCGGCTCGGGACGGGTCCGCTGGCTCAAGCGGCTGTGGTTGGCGACCGAGATCCTCGGGGCCGCCGACCGCCCGGAGCGATTCCAGGCCGCAGGTGCGACCGCCCACTGGTCGGCACGCCGGACCAAGGCATAGCCCGCGCTACGATCCTCGCCCATGAGCCGATTCCATGACTTCTCCATGGCGTCGCTTGAGGGTGAGCAGGTGTCCTTCTCGGACTTCGCAGACCAGGCCTGCCTCGTCGTCAACGTCGCTTCCAATTGAGGCCTGACGCCTCAGTACGCAGGTCTGCGTACGCTTCATCACGACGACAACGGGGTCCGCGTGCTCGGCTTCCCGTGCAACCAGTTCGCCAACCAGGAACCGGGAACCGCTGAGGAGATCCGGGCCTTCGTCACCGAGAACTTCGACATCGACTTCCCGATGTTCGCCAAGATCGACGTCAACGGCGACGATGCGGCCGAGCTCTACCAGTGGCTGCGGGCCGAACAGCCCGGCGAGGGCGAGACCAGCGACATCACCTGGAACTTCGAGAAGTTCCTCGTCACCGCCGACGGCGAAGTGGTCGCCCGGTGGTCGCCGATGGTGACGCCCGAGGAAGTCGCGGAGCAACTGCCCGAACTCCTGGGCTGACGACCGGATCGAGGCACGCGCCCGTCCCTGCGAGACGCCCCCGGGCGCACGCAGGGCGGGCGTGTTCCGTTTTCGGGTTTGACCCGAGGGCGCCTCGCCGGATCAACTCGATCCATGGGGGACGCAGCCTTCCGACTTCGCGGTGGCGACGCGTGGCGTGATCCGTGGGACGACTACCGCCGGCTCCGTGATGCATCACCGGTGCACTTCGTGCCGGCCGCGGGGGACAACACCGACTTCCACGTGCTCTCGCGCTTCGCCGACGTCTTCGCCGCGGTCCGCGACACGGAGACGTTCTCCTCCGCCCAGGGACTCACGCCCAACGCCGACGCGATGGCGATGTTCGAGGAGGGGCAGCAGCCGATCGTGATGATGGATCCGCCCGACCACACCGCGATGCGACGGCTGGTCGGCAAGCAGATGACCCCCCGGCGGGTCCATCTGATCGAGGATGCGGTTCGGGCGTTCGTCGACGATCGGCTCGATCGGATCGCCGACGCCGGAGACGGCCCGGTCGACATCGTCGAGCGGCTCTTCAAGCCGCTGCCGTCCTTCGTCGTCGCCCACTACCTCGGCGTGCCGGTCGAGACTCGTGGCCGTTTCGACGAGTGGACGAATGCGATCGTCGCCGCCAACGCCGAGGGTTCGTTCGAGTCGGCGATGGACGCCACGATGGCGCTGCTCGGCTTCGCTGGCGAACTGATGGAGATCAAGAAGACCGAGCCGGGTGAAGATCTCATCACCGATCTCGTCGAGGTGGGCGAGGACGTCGTTTCGGCTGGTTGGATCGTCGGCTTCGTGTTCACGATGGTCACCGGCGGCAACGACACGATGACCGGCATGCTCGGCGGCTCGGCCGAACTCCTCACCGAGCGGCGCGATCAACGACAGCTGCTGATCGAGCAGCCCGAACTCTTGACCGGTGCCGTCGAGGAGCTGCTGCGGCTCACGTCGCCGGTCCAGAACCTCGCCCGCACCACGACCCGCGACATCGAGATCGAGGATGTCACCATCCGGGCCGGCGAGAAGGTGCTGCTGCTCTACGGCTCCGCAAACCGCGACGAGCGCGAGTTCGGCGACGACGCTGGCGAGCTCGACGTGCAGCGCGACATCGACAAGATGCTGAGCCTCGGATACGGCGCCCACCACTGTCTCGGCGCCGCAGCGGCCCGCCTGCAGGCGAGGGTGGCGATCGGCCGACTGCTCGAACGCTTCCCCGACTTCGCCGTCGATGCAGCGGCGGGCCGATTCGCCCCGGGCCCGTTCGTCCGCCGCTACGAGTCCCTTCCGATGTACAGCGGCTGACTCGCGGCTACGGTCCCGCCACGCCCCCAATCGAGACAGGAGCCGGGCATGGCAGAGATCGCGATCGTCGGTGACGGACCGGGAGGCCTGAGCGCCGCCCTCTTCCTCGCCAAGGCCGGGCACGGCGTGAAGGTGTTCGGCAAGAACGGCACCGTCATGAACTTCGCCTACCTGCACAACTATCTCGGCGCGCCCGACATCTCCGGCACCGACTTCCAGACCGCGGCCCGCGCCCAGGCGGCCGCCCAGGGCGCTGAGCTCATCGACACCGAGGTCAGCGCCGTCGCGCAGTCCGACGGCGGTTTCGACGTGACCAGCGAGGCCGGCACGCACACCGCCGACTATCTGATCCTCGGTGAGGGCAAAGGAGCCCCACTCGCATCGTCGCTCGGCATCACCGACGCCGACGACGCCGTCGCGGTCGACCGCGACGGCCGCACCTCGATCCCCGGCGTCTATGTGATCGGCCGGAGCGCGCGGCCCGCCCGCAGTCAGGCGATCATCTCCGCCGGTGACGGCGCAGCCGCAGCGCTCGACATCTTGTCGACGATCGAGGGCAAGGACGTCCAGGACTGGGATTCGCCCCCGAAGGACTGACCGGTCACGATGGGGGCATGGCCGAGAAGCTGCCCGTCACGCCCGACCTGCTCGTCGAACTCGAGCTGATCAAGCGCTGCAAGTACGCGTACCTGCGCCTGATCGACCAGCACCGCTTCGACGAACTCCACACGGTCATGACCGACGACTGCACCGCTGCGTACTCCGACGGTGAGTACAGCTTCGACGACCTCGCCGGGATCGTCGCCTTCCTCCACGAGAACATGGGCCGGGCCGAGTTCTTGTCCAGTCATGCCTGCCATCACCCCGAGATCGACGTCTACGACGACGGCACCGCCACCGGCATCTGGAAGCTCGAGGACCAGGTGATCATCACCGACTTCGCCGTCAACCTCCGCGGCGCCGCCTTCTACACCGACCGCTACGTCAAGACCGACGAGGGCTGGAAGCTCAGCCACACGGGCTATGAGCGCACCTTCGAGGAGATGCACCCGCAGGCGTCGATCGAGGGCCTGCACCTGAAGGCCGGCGAGTTCAGCTGATCCAGAGGATCACCCAGAGACAACTCATCCCGCTGACCAGGCTCCACGGCACGCTGCGGGTCTTCCAGATCATCCCGCCGGCGACGAGCATGGCGACCAGACGCGGGATGTCGTCGCCGAACTCGGTGAACTGATCGCCACCGAGAACCGCCGGCGCGGCGATGGCGGCGAACGAGGCGGGGCCGACGTAGTGCAGCGCCCGCTCGACCGCCGGCGGCAAGGTGACCCGATCGCCGGCGGCGATGAACGAGGCGCGGGTCAGGTAGGTGATCGCCCCCGCCGCGAGGATCGTGAGCCAGAGGGTCATGGCGTCGCCTCCTCGGTGCGGGTGTCGACGAACCCGCCGGCGGTGACACCCAGGACGATCGCCAGCAGGACGCCCGAGCCCTGGGGGAGGTCGGCACCGAGCACCGACACGATGGCACCGACCGCCGCCGCGACCGCCCCGGCGCGGTTCGAGATCGACAGGATCATGAGTCCGCCGAACAGGATCGGCACGGCGAAACCGAGCTGCCACTCGGGCTCGGTGACATCGCCGACCAGCACTCCCATGCCGGTCGCGACCATCCACATCGACCAGAGGAACGCGCCCGATCCGAGGAAGTGCCACATGCGGGTGCGGTCGTCCATGTCGTCGGGTTGGCCGAGGGCGAGCGCGAACGACTGGTCGAGCAGCACGTACGGGCCGACCGCACGGAACCAGCCGGGAAACCCGGCGAACTTCGGCCGCAGCGCTGCGGAGTACATCAGGTGGCGGGAGTTGATGAACGCCACGGTGACCAGCACCACGGCGGCGCTGGCCGACTCCGCCAACAGCTCGATCGCGGCCAGCTGTGCCGCACCGGCGAGGATGATCGGTGACGACGCCCAGGCGGCCAGCTGATCGAGGCCCGAGTCGGCGATCACGACCCCGAGTACGAACCCGAACGGAATGCCCGGTACGGCGATCGGCATCACGTCGCGGAACCCCGCGAAGAAGGCCCGCCGGTCGAACGAGAAGTCGGTCAACGCCCGGAGGCTACGGCGAGCACTGACACATGCGCCGGAGTTTCCGGTGCGACAGGATGGCGATGTGGAGCCCTTCCCTCGCTGGTCGATCGACGCGGTGAACCTCGCCGAGCATGCGGACAATCCCGTGCACACGGTCGAGGGTGGGATCGCCGCAGGCTACGACGGGGCCGTCGTCGCGGGGACCACCGTGTTCGCCTATCTGACCCGTCCCGTCGCCGAGGCATGGGGCGCCGCGTGGGTGACCGGTGGCGGTCACGAGGTCTGGTTCCGGGGACCGGTGCTGGCCGACGATCCGGTGGTCGTCGCCGGTGGATCCGAGGAGGTGACGGCGACGGTCGGCGATCGGCTCTGTGCCCGCCTCGTTCCCGAGCGCACCGCGGTCGCGCCCGCCGCTCCGACCGGCTTGCGCCTCGAGCCGGTCGTGGTCGAGCTCCACGATGGTTGGACGGGCTACGCGGCACGCGCCGGCGAGGATCTCGCGCTCTACGAGGACGAAGCGCTCGTCCATCCGGCGGTCTGGCCGTCGCTGGCCAACCGGGTGTTCGCGTCCCAGCTCGTCGACGGATCGTGGGTGCACACCCGGAGCCGCATCCGGCACCTCCGGGCGGCCCGCCCGGGTGACACCGTGGTGATCGAGTCGTACGAGACGGATCGGTTCGAGACCCGCTGGGGGGAGCGGGCCGTGGTCGATCTCCGCATGACCGTCGACGATCGCCTCGTCTGTGCGGTCGAGCACGAAGCGATCGTGCGGCTCGCCGGTCGAACGGGTCGGTGATCAGCGGAGCTCGCCCCCGTCGGTCGCTGACCGGGCTGTGACGGTTTTCCACAGGTGTGTAACACGGGGTTCACCGTCACCACACGAGGCGTTCGCGACGGTTGCGTAGCGTCATCGACATGGCCCCCACCATCGAATCCGAAGCGCATCCCCCCACGATCGACGGCGTCGAGGTGGGGGCCACCAACTCGAACGAGGCTCGACGGATCGACCCGAGCCGCATCGACCCGGCGATCATCGGCTCGTGGGCCGGCGGTCTGCGCATCGCGACCGGGCCGCTTCGGCGGCGGTGGCTCGACATCGAGGTCGTGGGGAAGGTCAACGTGCCGACGGAAGGCGCGGCCATCATCGCCGCCAACCATCTGTCCTTCATCGACTCTCCGCTGCTGATGACCGAGCTCGGCCGCCGAGTCACCTTTCTGGGCAAGGCCGAGTACCTCCGTGGCCGGGTCACCCGCACCGTCTTCCCGCGGGTCGGCATGATCCCGGTCGATCGCAGCGGCCGCAGTGTCGCGTGGAGTCTCAAGGTCGCCGAGGAGCGGCTGGCTTCGGGGGAGTGCGTCGGCGTCTTCCCCGAAGGTTCCCGTTCTCGAGACGGTCACCTCCACCGCGGTCACGTCGGTGCGGCCCACCTCGCCCTGCGAACCGGCGCACCGATCATCCCGGTGGGGATCATCGGCAGCGCGGCCGCGATGCCGGTCGGGAACCGGATGCCGGTGCACAGGGGTCGCATCATCGTCCGGGTCGGCGCCCCGATCGGCCTTGGGGAGTATCTCGGCCGACCGCGAACGGCGGCGACGAAGCAGGCCCTCACCGATCAGGTGATGTCGGAGATCGCGGCGCTCTCGGGTCAGGCCGTCGTCGACGACTTCCTCACCGTCACGGGCTGAGCTCGTCGCTCGCCCCCAACGCGCGCCAGAGGCGGGCGAGGAACGACGCCATCTGGTCACGGTCGACGGGGTCGTCGGGTGAGTAGGTGGTCGGTGAGGTGCCGGCCGTGATGCCGAGTCCGTAGATGCAGGCGACATCGGCGGTCGAGATGACCGTCGCGACGTCGGTGAACGGCAGCAGGGGGGTGGGGCACGCGCGCCCTGTCGCGCGCCAGAGGCGGGCGAGGAACGATGCCATCTGGTCGCGGTCGACGGGGTCGTCGGGTGAGTAGGTGGTCGGTGAGGTGCCGGCGGTGATGCCGAGTCCCCAGATGCACGAGACGTCCGCCGGGGAGATGGTGGTGGCGAGATCGCTGAAGCCGGCGGTCGTGGCGGGGCAGTCGAGGTCGGCGGCGCGCCAGAGGCGGGCGAGGAACGATGCCATCTGGTCGCGGTCGACGGGGTCGTCGGGTGAGTAGGTGGTCGGTGAGGTGCCGGCGGTGATGCCGAGTCCGTAGATGCAGGCGACATCCGCGGTCGAGATGACCGTCGCGACGTCGGTGAACGGCAGCAGCGGGCTCGGGCACGGCGGGGTGGTGGCGACCACGTCGCCCTGGGTCGCGCCGCCGCCGTCGCCGATCGCCGTGGTCGACCCGGATCCGTCGTCGGCGTCGGGGTCCTCGGCCGGCGGCAGGGTGCCGGTGGCGCTCGACGGCGCGCCGGCCTCACCGTCGACCACGACGACGACCGTGAATTCGTAGGTGGTGCCGTTGACGAGACCGGTGACCGTGCAGGTGAGTTCGCCGTCGGTCGTGCAGTTCGCGCCGCCGGGGGAGGCGGTCACCGTGTAGCCGTCGATCGCTCCGCCCGGATCGTCGGGTGCTTCCCAGGAGATGGTGGCCGAGTCGTTGTCGGGGGTGATCGAGATGTCGTCGGGGTCGACCGACGGCGGATCCGGGTCGTCGGGGTCGTCGGCCGGGTCCGGTCCGGTCGGCGTGACCGGATCGGACGGCGTCGAGCCGGGCCCGGTGCCGATCGCGTTCGTCGCGGTGACGGAGAACGTGTACACGGTGTCGTTCGTGAGCCCGGCGACGGTGCACGTGACGGCACCGTCGGTCGAGCAGCTGGCGCCGCCCGGTGACGCGGTCGCGGTGTAGCCGGTCAGATCGCTGCCGCCGTCGGACGTCGGGGCCGTCCATCCGATGTCAGCCGTCGTGTCGCCCGCCGTCGCGGTCACTTGGGTGGGGGCGTCGGGCACGCCGACCGGTGTCACCGCGGTCGAGGGGGTCGATGCGGGCCCGGTGCCGATCGCGTTCGTGGCTGTCACGGTGAACGTGTGGCCGGTGCCGTTGGTGAGACCGATGACGGTGCAGCTGGTCGCGCCGGTGGTCGAGCAGCGGGCGCCACCGGGTGACGCGGTGGCCGTGTAGGCGGTGATCGCCGCGCCCCCTGCGTCCGCCGGCGCGGCCCAGCTCACGGTCGCCTGGCCGTTCCCGGCGGTGGCGCTGACCGACGTGGGCGCGTCGGGCACCGGCAGCGGCGTGACCGGAGCCGATGCGGTGGACGCGGGTCCCGTGCCGACGGTGTTCGTCGCCACGACGTCGAAGGTGTAGGCCGTGCCGTTCGTGAGATTCGGCACGATGCAGGTGAGCGTGCCGGCGGTCGCACAGGTCGAGCCCCCCGGCGTGGCGGTGACGGTGTAGGCCGTGATCGCCGAGCCACCGTCGCTCTCCGGGGCGAGCCAGGTGATGGTCGCCGCTTCGTCGCCCGCCGTGCCGAAGACACTGCTGGGGGCGTCGGGTGCGGCCGCCGGAGTCACCCAGACCGAGCCGTCCGACGGTGATCCGGTGCCGTCGGAGTTCGTGGCGGTGACCGTGAAGGAGTAGGCGGTGCCGTTCGTGAGCCCGCCGACCGTGCAGGATGTCGCACCGGTGGTCGAGCAGTTCGCCCCGCCCGGCGACGCCGTCGCGGTGTACCCCGTGATCGGCGAGCCGCCCACGTCGGCCGGTGCGCTCCACGACACGGCGACCTCGGCGTCGCCCGCGGTGACGAGAACGCCGGTGGGTGCGCCGGGCACCGGTGTGGCGGTGACTGCGCCGTGGACGCGGGCGTGGCCGGCGGAAGCACCGTTGGCGTCGTTGCTGGTGGCACCGGTGGCGAAGGCCGTGCCATCGGCGGACAGGGCGAGCGAGAAGCCGAAGAAGTCGCCATCGGTTTCACCATCGATGTCGGATCCGACCTGCACCCACGCCGATCCGGACCACTGGAAGACGCGGACCTCGCCGGCGCCGGCGCCGGGGGACCCGATCGCGACGCGCGTGCCGTTCTCGGACAGGGACACCGATGCGCCGGCCTGGTCGCCGCCTGCGGCACCGTCGATGTCCGCGCCGAGTTGGACCCAGCTGCTGCCGGACCACTGGAAGACCCGGACGTGGCCCGCCTCGGTGTCGTGACCGTCGTTCTTCGGTGCGCCGACGGCCAGCCGGGCCCCGTCGGCGGAGAGGGCCACCGAGCGGCCCGAGAAGTCGTCCGCGGCTTCGCCGTCGATGTCGTCCCCCACCTGGACCCACGAGGAGCCGGAGAGATCGAAGACGCGCACCTGGCCGGCGTTCGATCCGCCACCGTCGTTGCCGGGTGCGCCGATCGCGACCCGGTTGCCGTTGGCCGACAGGCCGACCGACCAACCCGAGATGTCACCGCCGGCCTCACCGGCGATGTCGGACCCGACCTGGGCCCAGTCCGACCCGTCCCACGTGTACACGCGGGCCACGCCGGTGTTCGACGCAGCGCCCACCCCGCCGACGATCAGGTCGTCGCCGTCGTCGGAGAGCGCGACCGCGTAGCCGACCTGCTCGAACTGTGCCTGACCGTCCACGTCGCTGCCGGCCTGGCTCCAGTCGGTGCCGTTCCAGTCGTAGACCTGCACGTGCCCGGCGAAGGTGCCGTTCCCGCTGTTGAGGCGGGCGCCGAACGCGACCCGGCTGCCGTCGGCGGAGAGGGCGACCGAGTAGCCGCTCTCGGTGCCCTCACCCTCGAGGTCGCTGCCGAGTTGCACCCATGCCGTCCCCGACCACTCGAAGATCCGTACGTAGCCCGTGTTGCCGCCCGAGACGCCGCCGCGGGTCGCCCCGACCGCCATGCGGGTGCCGTCCGAGGAGAGCGCGACCGATTGGCCGGCGCGGTCGTTCCCCGCGTCGCCGTCGAGGTCGGTGCCGAGCTGATCCCATGGCGCCGCGGCGAAGGACGGCGCGGTCGGTCCGGTGGCCAGGAGAGCGGCCAGCACGGCGATGACGGCGAGGAAGCCGGTCGATCGATGGCGAACAGGGGACGTGCGGAGCACCCGGAGTCCTTGGGGTTCCACGCCGTCCCTGGCCTGGAGGATGAGCGCGATCCGTCGACTCGCCCTACAGCTTCGGTGCGATCGGGGCCGGCATGAGATCGAGGAGCTGGCCGCGGGCGATCACGTCGCGGGACGGGCCACCGCGGCCGGCAACACGATGATCGACGCCAGCCAACTCAGGGAGATGATCGTGGCGAGGAGCACGCCCACGACGACGTAGGGGACGAGCGACGAAAGCAGGAGGGGTGTGAAGCCGATCGCGATCACGACCGCGTTGCGGGTCATCGCCGTCGCCGGCTCGCGGAAGAAGGCGACCAGGGCGGCCCGCTCGTCGCCGGCCGTCTCGATCAGCTCCCGGTACCGCTCGACGAAGTGGATCGCGAAGTCGACCCCGATGCCGAGCACCATGGTCGAGAGCACGGCGATCGGCATGTCCATGTCGCGCCCGAGGTACGACAGCAGCCCGTAGACGACGACCACGGTGCCGACCACCGGAGCGATCGCGAGGAGTGCCCACCGCGGTGACCGGAACAGCGCCACCAACAGGACGAAGATCACCGCGAGGGTCGTCGCGAACCCGACGAGCATCCCTCGGACCATCTCGTCCTGCCAGGTCAGGTTGAGGTAGGCCTCGCCGGCCCACTCGAGGTCGGTTGCGGGGACGGGACTCGTCGCAAGGTGGTCCTCTGCCCGATCGACGACGGCTTGCATCGCCGTGTTGTCGCCGGTGCGCAGCTGTAGGCGGATGTTGGCCGTGTCGCCGTTGCGCAGCAGGGGATGGTCGCCGTCGGTGTAGACCTGCACTGCGCCGACCTCGGGATCCTCGCGGAGTTCATCCGCGAGGTCGTCGATCGCGGCCATCGTCGAAGGCTGATCGAGGGCGCCCGGCTCGGCGGTGACGATGATCGAGGCCGTGAAGGTGCCGGGTAGGGCGTCGCCGAGCGCTTCGGAGGCCATCCGGATCTCGTGGTCGCCACGGAACCAGCGGACCGGGTTGTCGTTCGGTGTCACCGAGGCGAGACCGGGCGCGGTGGCGGCGACCAGGAGGACCGCTCCGGCCAGCACGAGGTGTCGTCGGCGCGTGGTGGCCCGCCCCAGCGCCGGCAAGACGCGCGACCCGCCGAGGTCGCCCGAACGGCGGACCCGATCGGCCCGCACGGAGACCATGAACGCGGGGAGCATCGTCATCGTCAGCAACCAGGCGATGGCGACGCCGAGCGCGACGAACAGGCCGAAGACCCGCACGGGTGGGATCGGCACGAGCGTCAGCGCGAGGAACCCCACCCCCGTCGTCATCGTCGTATAGCCGATCGGACGGGACAGTTCCTCCAGGGTCGAGGTGACGAGCTCTGGACGGTCGCGCCCGTCGTAGCGGTCGAAGAAGTCGCTGAGCACGTGGACGCTGTCGAGGATCGCGATCGGCATCAGGAAGATCGGGATCATCGAACTCATGATGTGGAGCGTGTTGCCGCTGCCCACGAGCGCACCCATCGTGATGATCACGGTCGCCATCGCCAGTGCCATGGCCGGGAGGACGAGCCAGATCCTCCGGAAGAACGCCCACATCAGCACGAACACGAGCATCCCGGCGAGCGGAGCGAACACGGCCATCTGCACGAACATCTGGGTACCGAAGGCGTCTTCGGCGAGTGGCTGGCCGGCGATCTCGACGCGGTTCGAACGAAGACCAGGCTCGTCGTCGATCAGCTCGCGCGCGGCATCCGCGACCTGGACCGCGACGTCCTTGTCGGTGATCCTGACGAACACGGCCACGCCGGAACGGTCCGCGAACACGATGTTGTCTCGCAGCAGCTGGTCGCCCTCGACGAGCGCGACGATCTCGTCGACCTCGGCCGTGCTCGTCGGCGCCGTGTCGACCACCGATCGCAGACTCACGGTCGCGTCGCCGTCGACGTCGTCCCGGTCGACCAGACCACCGTGAACGGCGAGAACGCCAGCGACCCCCTCGGGGGTCAAGACGTCTCCGAACAGCCCCACGACGATCATCGGCCCGGCACCGAACGTGTCCGCGAGTTCGGCGTTGCGGACTCGCACCGGATCGTCTGCGGGGAGCATGTTCTCGGGGTCGGTGTCGACGTCGAGCCGCACGAACCCGACCGCGGCGATGAGGGTCGCGACGAGCACCGTCCAGAGGACGGCGCGCGGACGCGCGATTGAGGCCTCGACGAGCCGGGCGGTGATCGATCGCGAGGCCATCAGCTCAGCTTCAAGAAGAGCTTCTCGAGGTCTGCCGCGGTCATCGGGCTGTCGGGGTTGGCGACGCAGTACTCCATCCCGGCCGCGATCAGCCGATACCCGACACGGTCGAGGGCGGCGCCGGCTGCGGCGAGCTGGTGGATCACCTGCTCGCACTCGCTGTCCTCGCCGAGGAGTCGGCGAAGCCCGCGGATCTGGCCCTCGATGCGTGCCAGGCGACGATCGATGTCGTCGCGGACGGATTCGGGCAGTGCATTCGCGGTCAGCGGGCCAGTCGGAGTGGATGCCATACCCCGTATGGGTATCGGGCACGTGAGCCGTCGACGCCTCGGCCGGGCGACAGGTCTGCTCGTTCGCCTAGGCCGGGCGACAGGTCTGCTCGTTCGCCCTAGGCCGGGCGACAGGTCTGCTCGTTCGCCCTAGGCCGGGCGACAGAACTCGTCGTAGCGCTCGCTCGTCATCGGGTGCTCGGCCATTGTGTCCGGCTCGAACACCGAACGCTCGACGTCGTAGATGTCGCCGAGGTAGACGTGCACCGCTCGGGCCGCCTCGCCAACCGGAGAGCTGATCGCATGGATCGCCCGTTCGCCGAGTGCCACCATCTCGCCCGCCTCGAGCAGCCGGCCCGTCGTCGCCTCGACCCCTGCGCTGGTCCGAGCCCAGAACCGCTGCTCCTCGCACCCCTCGAACACGCCGATGAACGCATTCATCGCATGATCATGGGCCGGCTGCACGACCCCGGGCAGGGTGTCGAGCACCATGACGGTGAGGTCCGGCGCCTGGTGCACGACGTGCTCCCCGCCGAGCCGGAATCCCCGAGGCGACGTGGCGACCTCGGCATCGGTGAAGCGCGGGACGGCGGCCGCAAGCGCCTCGGGATCGCCCACCAGCCTTCGCATCAACGCCGCGATCCGTTGGGGGACATCGGTTCCGGAGTCGATGACCTCGCGACACGCCGCGGTGAACGCGGTGAGCACGTCGGGTGTCTCCATGGATCGGAGCATAGGGTCATCGGATGACTCGGTTCGACGGCTGGTTGACGCAAGCGCAGATGATCGAGGTGGACCGGGTGATGATCGACGACCTCGGCATCGGGCTCATCCAGATGATGGAGAACGCCGGTCGCCACCTCGCCCAGCTGGCGATCGATCGGTTCGCTCCGACCCGAGCGGTCATCGCCGCCGGCTCGGGCGGCAACGGCGGTGGCGGCATGGTGGCCGCTCGTCATCTCGCCAATCGAGGCGTCGATGTGGTGCTCGCACCGACCCGGCCCGGCGAGGAGCTGTCGGGCGTACCTGCCCGACAGCGACGGATCCTCGACGCGATGGGAATCCCGGTGGTCGAACGGTGGGGACCGGTCGACCTGATCGTCGATGCGGTGATCGGCTACTCGCTGCAGGGTGCGCCGACCGGCACGAGCCGGTCGCTGATCGACGCCATCAACGCGTCCGACGCCCCCGTGTTGTCGCTCGACACTCCATCGGGGCTCGACGTCACGACGGGCCACGCTCCGGGCGCGGTGGTCGCGGCCACTGCGACGCTCACGCTCGCCGCACCGAAGGTCGGCCTGGCTGAGGCGGCGGAGGTCGGTGACCTCCACGTCGCCGACATCTCGGTTCCCCCTCGGGTGCTGCTCGAGCTCGGCGCCGTCGTCCCCGATTTCTCGTCGTCGCCGATCGTGGCGATCAGCCGTTGAGCGATCGGGTGAGCCCGATCTCGGGCCCGACCGCGCCCTCGACCAGCGAGTCCCACGCGCTCGCCAACGCGTCGGCGCCGGTCGCGTGGTCGATGGTCAGCCACTCGTCGGTGAAGGTGACGTAGCGGGCGAACGCGTCCATCACTCGCCGCATGGGCTCACCCGAACCCCAGTCGGCGTTGCGCTTCTCGATCTGGGCCGGAGCGAAGAAGAACTCCGGCGTCGGGCCGGCCATCTCGGGCCGGTCGCCGAACGATTCCCAGTGGCTGCCGCCGATCGCTATCGAGTGTGCGAGCGTTCCGCCGAAGTGGTTGTGCACGTCGGCGAGGACCTGCCCGTTGCCGGCCATGTCGACCACGACCGACCGTCGGTCCGGGTCGATCGAACCGATCTCGTCGTAGGTGACGACCTCGGTGTAGCAGCCGAGTCCTTCGACGAACGCTCGGTTGCGTTCGGAGGTCAGGCCGATCGCGTGACCACCGCGTTCGCTCACGGTCCATCCCATCGCGATGCTCGTCTTGGACGACGCGCTGGTGATGATGGTGGCCTCGGCGCCGAAGTTGTCGTTGTCGAACAGCAGATCCTCAGCGAGCCAGCCGGTCAGGAACAGGCCCCGGAGCAGCGCGACGTGGGCCTCTCGGTCGGGGTCGTGGGTCGGGTCGCTGGCGGTGGCGGCGAACTGGCGGTACGCCGGTGCGTGGTTGGCCCGGTGCTCGCCCATGTCGATGAAGCCGGCGTCGGTCGCCTTGGCCAGCACGATGTGCTGGTCGGCCATCGGGAAGAACCCGAAGTGGCGGCTCCCGACGTCGATCCCGTCGTTGGCCGACTCGACGACATCGCCGTAACCCATCGCCGGCACGTGGCCCCACGGAAGGTCGGTGGGGAAGAAGCCCCAGTAGTCGAGCATGTCGCCGGCGACCGCGTAGGTGACGTTGTTCGAGGTCAGCGCCACGAGATCCACGGCGAGCCGGACCTCACCCGGCGCGAGGTCGCGGTGACCGTGGTCCACGAATCGGTGATCGCGGATCGAGGTTCGGTTGATCTGGAACGAGGTCGCCATGACGGCGACGCTACGGGGTCAGGCCGGTCGGAACCAGACCGCGGTGTCGGACGGCAGCTCGTCGGCGAGGCCGGGCTCCGAGGTCAGGAGGATCTCGCCGGCGGGCATCGGTACCGCCGTGTCGCTCATGTTCGCGAGACAGCGCACCCCGGTGCCGCGCTCGTAGGCCAGCAGTCCGGGCGCGGTGTCGACCCAGGTCATGGTGGCGTCGTCGATGAAGTGCGCCCGGCGCGCCCGAAGGGCGTCGCGGTAGAGCGAGTGGAACGAGCCGGCGATCCCCACCTGTCGGTCGGCGGCGTAGGTCGCGAAGCGCTCGGGTTGCGGCATCCACGAGCCGTTGGAGCCGAACCCGAAGGACGAACCGTCGGCGGTCCACGGGATCGGCACGCGGCAACCGTCACGACCTTTCTGGGTGCCCTCGCTGCGACGGGCGACGGGGTCGTCGAGCACGTCCCATGGCAGCTCCCAGACCTCGGGCAGCCCCAGCTCCTCACCCTGGTAGACGTAGGACGAACCGGGCAGCCCGAGCGTGATCAGCGCGGCCGCCCGTGCGCGGCGCTCGCCGAGCGCGGTGTCGAGGGCGTCGGCCGGGCCGGTGACCGGCCAGGTCCGCCAGTCGACGTCGCCGGGCAGGCCGAAGCGGGTGGCGTGGCGCATGACGTCGTGGTTGGAGAGCACCCAGGTGCTCGCCGCACCGAGGGCGTCGGCTTCGTCGTAGACCTCGGCGATGGCGCTGCGGTACTGGGCCGCGTCCCAGCCGGCGGTGAGCAGGCCGAAGCTGAACGACTGGTGGTACTCGTCGGGGCGCAGGTACTTCGGGAGCGATTCGGGGGCGACCCACGCTTCGGCGACCATCATCCGGTCGTCGTACTCGTCGAGCACCGCCCGCCACTCCCGGATGACCTCGTGGATCTCGTCGCGGTCCCAGTGGGGGTGATTGGGTTGCTTGGCCGAGCCGAGGATCTGCACGTGACCGTCGAGGTCGGGCCAGGTCGTGTCCTTGCCGAGTCCGTGGGCCACGTCGACGCGGAAGCCGTCGGCGCCGCGGTCGAGCCAGAAGCGCAGGATCGAGACGAACTCGGCCCGGACGTCGGGATGCTCCCAGTTGAGGTCGGGTTGGCTCGGGTCGAACAGGTGGAGGTACCACTGGCCATCGTCGACCTGGGTCCACGCCGATCCGCCGAACACCGACTGCCAGTTGTTCGGCACCGCGTCGCTGTCGACGAAGTGGAACCGCGCCCGCTCGGGACTGCCCGGGCCGGCGGCCATCGCGGCACGGAACCACGCGTGGTCCCAGCTGCAGTGGTTGGGGACGAGGTCGACCAGGATCTTGATTCCGACGTCGTGGGCTTCGGTGATCAGCGCCTCCGCGTCGGCCAGGGTGCCGAAGTCGGGGTGGATGTCGCGATAGTCGGCGACGTCGTAGCCGCCGTCGAGCAGTGGGGACGGGTACCAGGGGTTGATCCAGATGGCGTCGATGCCGAGGTCGGCGAGGTAGGGGAGCTTGGACCGGAGACCGTCGACGTCGCCGGTGCCGTCACCGTTCGCGTCGGCGAACGAGCGGATGTAGACCTGGTAGATGGCGCCGGTGCGCCACCAATCGAGCGTGCTCATGTGCGGTGATCAGTCCTGTGGTCGGAGGGGCCTGGGCGGCTGCGAGCGAGTCGGTTCCACGATGCTACGGCGCTGCAGTGGACGCGACGATCGCGCGGGTCACACCACCGGCCACTCGCTCGATTCCGCCTGGCCCCACCGCGGTGCCCGCGGCCGGGTCGTGCGTCAGTTCCGCTTGGGCCCGCCGTTGGTGCCGGGCCAGCGGCTGCCGCCGATCACGTCCGCGTGGGGCGCGAACGCCTCGGGATCGAGTGGCCCCGCGTTCGTGATCTCCCGGGCTTTCATCTGGTGGGTGACGAGCATCGCGGTCGGATCACCGGCCATCGGAAGGTAGCGGGCGACCGGATCCCAGGGGGAGTCCTTCAGCGTGAGCTCGCCGTCGACCGTCTCGACGTGGACCGGCTCCATCGTGGTGGCGACATCGACCACCACGGGGCCGAAGTCGAAGCCCTCACCGCCGCCGATCCGTCGGGCGTACTTGGTCCACCACTCGTGCTCGGTGTACTCCGGGGCCGGTTCGCCCTCACCGTTGACCTGCCCCTCGAACTCGACGAACGTGTAGCCCTGGTGGGTCGCCCGGGCCCCGACGAGCGTGCCGAGCCGGAAGTAGTCGATGTCGCACAGGAACTTGGGCTGACCGTTGCGCTCGGCGCTGATGTGCACCGCGGCTTCCTGGTCGATGCCCATGCCGAGGTTGTACTGGCCATCGACACCCTGCCAGCTGGCCGGCACCTTGATCGACACGCCGTACTCGGGTTCGTTGTTGATCGGCACGCAGTAGATCCCGATCTGGACCGTGTCGTCGCCGGTCGGCTCGAGGCCGGGTGGCAGGAGTTCGGCGATCCGCCCTCCCTCGGTGGGGTAGGTGATCACGAGCTTGGGCCAGCCGGCGATCTCACCTCTGCGGGCGGTGGGTGCTTCAGCCATGGCCCCAGGGTCGCGCACGCGGGCTCCGGGCACGAAAAGCGAACGTCGGGTGACGCACCGATGACGTGCCCTTGGGAGTGTTCGAGCCATGACGTGGACAACGACCCTTCGACATCGCATCGCCGTGGCTCTGGTGGCCACCATGGCGGTGGCCATGACCGGTGTGCAGCCGTCGGCGGCCGACGACCACGAGCTGACCGACGAGATCCTCGAAACCCTCGGGACGTCGGCCGAGGAGCTCACCGGTCTGGAACCCAATCCGTCGTGGAACGGCCTCGGCCTGTTCTCCGAGGATGCCGCTCGGCTCCTCGGGTTCGCCGAGGCCGACGTGACCGCGACCCCGTATGCCTTCGGCGACGACCCGACCACTGCGCCCGTCATCACACCGCCGGGTTCGCTGGTCACCGCCTTCGGGGTGACGATGGTGCACGTCCCGGCCGAGTGGGAGACCCCGCAACGGGGGATCAACGGTGACGTCGCGTTCGCGGCGACGCCGTCCTTCTCCCCAGGATCGGACGTCGTCTTGCTGTGGACCCGCTTCGACAGCGAGGTCGACTTCTCCCAACCGTTGTCGTTCAACGAAGGCGTCACGATGGCGATCCCCGGGCTTCCCGTCTGGGAGTCGAGCTTCGCGGGCGACACCTGGGAGGGAGCGAACATCATCCCTGTCGCCGTTGTCGAGCAGGGCGTCATCGACTTCAGGGTCAACCGCTTCGTTCCGCCCCAGGCCTTCCAGGACACCGGCATGCCGGCCTTCTACTACCGCAGCGGCGACATCATGGCCGTCGCCGTTGACGCGGCGTCGATCGAGGCGCTGGTCGACGAGGGCCGAAACGCCGATGCGACGGCCGGGACCGGGAGCGAGGGCAGGAGCCAGACGCTGCTCTACACGGGCGACGCGGAGGACGCGAAGACGCATTTCCCCGGCGACTTCTTCACCGACCTCCTGTTCGGCTTCCACCTTCACACCACCGACGGCCCGCTCTACGTCCCGGGGTTCGTGCAGCGGATCATCGCGACGACGTTGGCGGCGATGAACTTCGTCGTCAATGTGAACACGGTCCTCGGCTTGGACCCGCCGCCGACGATCGACGAGCTCGAAGAGGAGTTGCTCGAGGCCGAAGAGGAGGGCGCGATCGACGATGTCATCGAGGAGGTCGAGGAATCCGCTGACGAGGTGGTCGACGACGTCGAGGCCGCGCAACCAGATCCCGACGGCGGCGACGGCGATGGCGGCGTCGAGGGCGACGGCGACGGCGATAGTGGTCCTGCCGTGCTCGTCGTGGTCGTGATCGTGATCCTCGGTGGGGGCGTGCTGCTCTTGGTCTTCGTCGTGCGCCGTCGACGACGTGGTGAGGCCCTGGGCGAGACGTGATGGCCTGACGGTCCGTCAGGTTTGCGTCGCGAGCGTCCTGCCTGGAACCCTTGCGGGATGGGGAATCCGCTCGCAGACGTCGATCAGTCCAACCAGCCGTACATCATCGTCAGCTCCGACACCCACGCCGGGCTGCACGTCGATGACTACCGCGAGTATCTCGAGAGCTCCGTGCACCCCGAGTTCGACGAGTGGCTCGTCACCCGCCATCAGCACCGGGCGATGGTCGAGGAGATGAACGGCGAGTACGTCGAGCAGTGGGAGCGTGAGAACGAGTGGGGCCTGAAGGGTGCCTACGACCCCGAGATCCGCGACAAGGCGCTCGACGCCGACGGCATCGCCGGTGAGGTCATCTTCGCCGACGGCGACTCCGTCACCGGCATGGAGG
>JBCCWI010000068.1:0-23669 GCA_039193795.1 Actinomycetota bacterium
CACCGAACAGCTGGTGCGATCCTCGACGGTGCTGATGCTCGACGTCTCGATGTCGATGGCGATGCGCGACAACTTCCTGCCGGCCAAGAAGGTCACGATGGCGCTGCACTCGCTGATCTCGAGCCAGTACCCCCGCGACTTCCTCGGCATGGTGAGCTTCAGCGAGGTCGCCCGCGAGTTCAACGCCGCAACGCTGCCCGAGCTCAGCTGGGACTATGTGTACGGCCCCAACATGCAGCACGCCTTCCAGATCGCCCGCAAGATGCTGGCGAAGCAGTCCGGCACCAAGCAGATCATCATGATCACCGACGGCGAACCCACCGCCCACATCACCCCGAGCGGCCAGCCGTACTTCAACTATCCGCCGTCGCAGCAGACGGTCGATCTCACCCTCGCCGAGGTCGCCAAGTGCACCCGCGAGGACATCCGGATCAACACCTTCGTGCTCGACGTCACCCACTACCTGCAGAACTTCGTGGAGCAGATCTCCAAGATGAACGGTGGTCGGGCGTTCTTCACCACGAACGAGAACCTCGGCGACTATGTCCTCATGGACTTCGTCGACCACAAGCGCAGCCTCGTGCGGGGCCGCTGAGCCACCGGCGGTACGGGGCGGGCTCAGGAGGTGGGGGAGCATGCCGAAAGAGAAGAGGTGGTGACTCCTCGCGATTCGTAGTCCGCGTGGCTGAGCCGCGTCGCTCGCGACGTGGAAGCGGCAGCCGCGCGCCTCGCCACCTGCGATGCCGACGACTTCGAGCTCACGCTCCTGGAGGTCATCGAACAGATCGCCCGCTTGTTCGGCATCGCCGCCATGGGCGAGTGCAACGGTGACCCCGCCGAGGGTGTCAAGTGGTTCGACCCCGACGCCACCGACATGGACGAGATGGTCGCCATGATCCCCATGCTCGAGACCGGGGTCGGGGCCGGCGGCCCCTACTCGATCAAGGCGCCGTCGGGCCGGCCCGGCATGGCGGTGCCGAACCCGCCCGGTTCGTTCTCGCACCATCTCGCGATCCTCGCCGGGACCCACGAGGGGTTCAGTGTCGAGGAGACCAGCATGCTCGGCCTGTTCGGGGCCGCCGTGTCCGCGGCTCGCACCCGGGTCGAAGCGACCCGCGTCCTCGAGTCGCGGCTCGACGATCAGGAGTTCCTGAACGGCATCTCGTCCATCGCCGCGGTCGACTCACCGGACGCGTTGCATCGGATGCTGGCGTCGGTCGCCGATCGCTACGGCACGGCCTCGACGACGGTTTGGGAGATCGACGGCGATCACCTCCGGCTCAGCGAGTCCTCGCTCCAGGGGGAGGAGCGACATGTCGAGTTCGGTGTTGCGGTTCCCTCCGACCCCGCCCACTTCGACCTCCTCGTCGAGTTCGGCCACGCCCGGCTCGACGTCGGCGACACCGCAGCCGCCTCGGTCTCCCCGTTCGCCGCCGATCTGCCGACCCTGGTCGTTCCGATCGTCGGTCCCGACGGCGGTGAAGGCGTGCTCGCGTTCATCGACCCCGGCGACATGCACCCGTCGACGGCCAAGTCGGTCGCCCGCAGCGTGCAGAAGCTCCTGGCCCGCCGTCGGGCGATGGACGAGGACGCACAGCGAGCGGCGACCGAACAGTTCCTCCGCGAGGCGGCGAGCGCGGTCGGCGAAGCGTCCTACGAGAAGGAGTTCGACCTCCTCGACGACATCTTGCTCGGTCTCAACCGTCACTTCGGTCTGCGAGCGGCGTCGATCTGGCGCTGGACCGACGACGGCGCCGGTCTCGTCCGCCGGCGGGGCCGCTTGCGCGACGGTTCCCTCGATGAGGGAACCGACCGGGCGTCGCTCTCGGTCTTCTCCGTGCAGCGGTTCCAGGAGCGCGGATACGGCGTCTTGAAGCACAAGCACCTCGACGGGCTCGAGGGCGACTTCATGGATCCGTCCGACTCGCTGCTGGTGGTGCCCCTGGGCAGTACGGGCAGCGATGACGGTGTGATCGTGTTGACCGGCGACGAGGACCGCCACTGGGGGCATGCGACGATCACCGCCTGTCGAACGGTCGGGCTGATCGTCGGGCAGGGGCTGGCGCGCTTCGACGCCGAGCGCACCGTGGCTCGCCGGTTGGAACTGACCCAGCTGTCGCATCGGATCGCGGGGTTGGCGGTCGACGCTCAACCCGAGACGGTCGACCTGCTGCTGGAGGAGATCCTGCGCAGCTGTGTCGAGTACTTCGATCTGACCGAGGCCCAGATCTGGCGGGTCGAGAACGGTGTCGCGACGTTCCGGATCAACCACCGCCCCGACGGCGCCGCCGGCCCCACCGGATTGACCGTCCCGTTCCCCGACGTCGACACGATCGAGACCCGAGGCTCGCTCTCGATGCCGCTGCACGAGCTGCGCGAGTTCTCCCCGGGGCCGATCGTCGCTCCCGAGACCTCCCGCGTGCTCGTCACCCCCTATGCCGGGGGATCGGTCCATCTCGGGGTGCTCGTGTTCGTCGATCCGATCGGCCGCTGGTGGTCCCGCGACGAGCTCAACGCGATCCGGTCGGTGGCCGACACGATCGGCCAGCTCCGCTCGCGGATGCTGGTCGCCCGTGCGCTCGAACGTCAGCAGGTCACCGAGCGCCTGCTCAACGAGGCGGCGTCCGCCTTCCTCGACGCCAACGTGGATTCGCTGCGCGACGTGGTCGACGACGCGCTCGAGTCGTTGCGTGCCCATCTCGGCTGCGACTCGGTCGCGGTGTTCGAGCTCGACCCGGAGACGCTGCAGATCACCTGCCCGTGCGAGGCGACCGTCGACGGTGAGCCGGTGCAGGCCGACTATGCGCCGCTGCACCGCGACGACCCGGCGATCCAGCGCCTGCTCGACCCCGACCACGGCCCCGAGTGGCGGCTCACCGACCTGATCGGGCTGCCCGAGGGAACCGACCGGACCCATCTCGTGATCGTCCCGTCCGTGCGAGGCACCGACCTGTTGATCCTCTCGGCCGCCAACCGCTTCGGCGTGCCGTTCGCGCCGGGTGCGGTCCCGGCGGTCCAGTCGCTCGCCGGCCTGCTCGCCCAGCTCCGCACCCGCGTCCTGCTCGAACGGACCACCGCGATGCGCTCTCGGGCCGATCGGCTGCTCGGCGACATCGCCGCCGACTTCGTCGAGCGGTCCGGCGAGGACGTCGCGGTCGGCGTGTACCTCGCGGCCCGACGCGTCGGCGAGCTCTTCGGTCTGCGCTCGGTCTCGCTCTGGGTCGCCGACGGCGACGGCGGGCTCGACCGCTCAGCGGATTGGCGGGCCGACCCCGACGCCGACCCCGACCCCGACAGCCATCTCGGACCCGACCATCCGGTCGTCGAGCATGCGCAGACCACGACGCAGGCGTTCATCGTCTCGCCCGGGAAGCACGCGCCCTCGCCCGACCTCGCCGAACTCGCCTGCGGGTTCGCGCCGATCTCCGACGGTGACGGCCTCCTCGGGCTCCTGAGCACGACCGACGATCGACCGCTGGCGCTGGTCCCCAACGCCGAGATCCTGACCGATCTGCTCGAAGCGCTCGCCCAGCTGATCCGCCAGCTCTGGCGCCGGCTCGAGGCCGACGCGGCGATCGGCCGCCGGCTCGCGTCCGAAGACCTCCTCCGGAACTTCGCCACCCGTCTGGTCAGTGCACCGACGAGCGAGCAGGACTCCGCCGCCCGCGCCTTCGACTGGTTGATGAGTCAGCTCGGCGTCGATCACGCGTCGGTGTGGCGGACCCGCTACGACGACGCCGCCAGCACGTCGGAGCTGCGGATGCAGTTCGGCGCCGTCGCCGACCTCCGCATCGGTGTCGAACATCACGTGCTGCCGCTCGGCCCGGGACGGGGCCACGGCGACGCGATCGAAGAGGGGCTCGCCGAATGGTCCTTCGACGACGACAGTTCGCTGGTCGCACTCGCCCGGCGGGTACTGCCGCTCGAGGGCCCGCGTCGCCTGATGTGGATCGGTGACACCGAGGACTGGCGGCTGTTCTTCACCCGTCCCGGCGACGCACCGATGTCGCGCGATCTGGTGGCTTCGATGACCACCGCCCTGTCGGTGATCAGCCAGCACGAGGCCCGCACGGCGGCCGAGCGGGCCTTCTCGACCGCGTTCAGTTCGGCGCCGATCGCGATCTGCATGCGCGACCGCGAGAGCCGATTGATCTCGTGCAATCAGGCGTACGTGGATCTCACCGGGCGGACCGAGGCCGACCTGGTCGACTCGATGCTCGACACGGTGATCAGCCCCGAGCACCTCCACGATGCGATGAGCGACCTGCAGTCGCTCTCGCTCGGCGAACAGGCCGCGCGCGAGCTCGCCTATCGGCGGCGCGACGGGAGCGTGGTGTGGGCGCGCGTGCGCACGACCCCGGTCGAGATCCCGGGCCGGCCCGAGCCGGTGTACTTCATGTACAGCGAGGACATCACCGAGAGCCGTCGGAGCCGCCAGCTGCTCGAGTACCAGGCGACCCACGACGAACTCACCGGTCTCCCGAACCGTCGCTCGTTCGTCGCTCACGTCGCGACGGAGCTGCGGCACGGGCTCGACTTCTCGGTGCTCATCCTGGATCTCGACCGATTCAAGTTGGTCAACGACTCCCTTGGACACGGTGCCGGCGACCAACTGCTGATCACCTGTGCCGATCGCATCCGCCTGTCGCTGCGGCCGGGCGATCTCGTGTGCCGGCTCGGCGGCGACGAGTTCGCCATCCTGTTGCGCTCCCCGGCCGACGCCGCGGCTGCCGCGGTGGTCGCCGACCGGCTGTTGCGCCTGCTGAGCGAGCCGGTCCGCATCGACGACGAGGAGGTGTTCCCGTCCGCCAGCATCGGCATCGCGATCCCCGAAGCCGACGACGGCGTCGACGAGTTGATGCGCCACGCCGACGCGGCGATGTACCAGGCCAAGGGCCAGGGCCGCGATCGGTGGGTGCGCTTCGACCGATCGATGCGCGACGCCATCCTCGAACGGGTGCGGACCGAGACCGAGCTGCGGCGGGCGATGGAGCACGGCCAGCTCGAGGTGCACTACCAGCCCGAGTACGTGCTCGACACGGGCGAGATCGTCGGCACCGAGGCCCTCGTGCGGTGGCATCATCCCGAACGAGGCCTGTTGAGTGCCGGGTCGTTCATCTCGCTCGCCGAGGAGACCGGTCTCGTGGTCGAACTGGGGCGCTGGGTGCTCGGGGTCGCGACCCGTCAAGCGGCGACGTGGATCGCCGCCGGCCACGATCTCATCGTGCGGGTCAACCTGTCGGCGCGACAGTTGCGCCCGGCGATCGTGGCCGAGGTCCAGGAGGCGCTGTCGGCCGCCGGTCTCGCACCGGAGCGGCTGTGCCTGGAGGTCACCGAGACCGCGATCATGGACGACGTGCAGGATTCGGCCCGGATGCTGCAGGAGTTCCGAGACCTCGGCGTGCTGGTCGCCATCGACGACTTCGGTACCGGTTTCAGTTCGCTGGCGTACCTCAAGCGTCTGCCGGTCGACATCTTGAAGATCGATCGCACCTTCGTCGACGGTGTGGGCGTCGATCCCGACGACACCGCGATCGTCCGCTCGATCATCGGCCTGGCCCGCACGCTGCGGCTCGACGTGGTGGCCGAGGGCATCGAGGACACCACACAGGTCGAGGAGTTGGTGCGCCTCGGCTGCTCGCGGGGGCAGGGGTTCCACCTCGCCCGACCCGCGCCTCCGGCCGAGGTCGAGTCGATGCTGGCCCGTCGGGTCGACTGAACGCCGGTCAGCGAATCGGGACGGAGAGCGTTTGCCCTGGAATTTCAGGGCCAACGGTCGCTTCCGGCCTTTACAACCGTAGGGTTACAGTGCTGTAATTACACGCGTGGCGGCTGGCGGGGGCCCAGTTCGGGCCATTCGTTGCCGGAGGAACTCATGGCGCTGTATGACGAAACCGAAGCCGAAGAACGATCCTGGCAGGATTACGCCAACTGCCTGGGCGTCGACCCCGACCTCTTCTTTCCCGAGCGGGGCGCGAGCACCCGCGAGGCCAAGGAGGTCTGCCGGGGGTGTGTCGTGCGTGAGGACTGCCTCGAGTACGCCCTCCAGAACGGCGAGAAGTTCGGCATCTGGGGTGGCATGAGCGAACGCGAGCGCCGCCGCATCCGCCGGCAGCGGGCGCTGGCTCGGGCCGCAGCGGCCGCCCAGGCGTCCAACGTCACCGCCTGACCCGTCCACGACACGGCCGGTTCCGGCGTCGAACCCCGAATCGCGCGGGTTTTGCCCGGCGCTTACGCCGCCCTCATGCCGTCTTCATCATCGGCGCGGTACGATTTGCCCCATGGCAGGTCTTGGCACTGGCGAACTCGTCATCATTCTCATCATCATCCTCCTGGTGTTCGGTGGCGCGAAGCTCCCGCAGCTCGCCCGTTCCCTGGGGCAGGCGCAGAAGGAATTCAAGGAAGGTCTGTCGGAGGAATCCGACAGTGGCGACGACGCGAAGTCCTGATTCCGTCCGGTGACCTCGGGTCACCAGCCGCCCGTTCCTGACGACGTCCCCACGTGGGACGAGATCGCGCGCGACCACGCGGGCTTCATGTATTCGGTGGCCTTTCGGCTCGCCGGGAACCAATCCGATGCCGAGGACGTTGTCCAGGATGCACTCGTTCGCGTGAAGCGCGGTCTCGAGAGCTACACCCCTGGTTCCCTTCACGGATGGCTGGCCCGAATCGTGACGAACGTCTTCCTCGATGAAACCCGACGCCGCAAGCGGCGACCTCAGACCCACCTCCCCGACGACCCCGACCGGGTGATCGAGGGCGGCCCGGCCGCCGACGAGGCGCTGGCGATGGAGTCGCTGCCCGACCATCTCCAGGCGGCGCTGAACGATCTCCCCGACGAGTTCCGCACCGCGGTGATCCTCTGCGACGTCGCCGGGCTCACGTACCACGAGATCGCCGATCAGATCGGCGTACCGGTCGGCACCGTCCGCAGCCGCGTCCACCGAGGCCGCCTGCGCCTGCGGGAGGTCCTGTCATGACGCTCGACGACCGCTACAGCGCCTGGCTCGACGGCGAACTCGACGACGCCGAGATCGTCGTGCTCGAGGCCGAACTCGCGGCCGACGAGGCGCTGGCCGCCGAATTCGACGCGCTGCGTTCGGTGCGCGACCTCATCCGGGCCGAGGCGATGCTCGCCATGCCCGCGTCCTCGCTCGACCGCATCGTCGCCGCCGTCAAGGCCGACGGTGTCGAGACCGCGACGCCGGCGGCCCCACCGGTGTCGGCGGCACCCGCCCCGGTCGTCGACCTCGCCAGCCGCCGGCGACGCGTGCCGACCTTCGCAGCCGTCGCGGCCAGCTTCGCCATCATCGTGAGCATCGTCGGCGGGCTCGGCGGATCGAGCACACTGCCTGCTGTCGGCGATCTGATCGCTCGCCACGACGCCGCAGCGGCGGAGATGCCCGAGCACGACTCGGGTCCGATGGACGACATGCCGGCGATGCCGGGCGCGATGGAGATGGCCCACAGCGAGACCATCGACGAGGACCTCGTCCACGCGGTCTACATCACCGGCACCGGCTCGGTCGTGTCGGTCTTCCGGCAGGAGGGCGAGCTCGACATCGACGGTCTCGTCGACGAGATGGATGGCGGCGACACCGGCGAGATGGCCGGTCATCCCATGTGGGTCAAAGACGTCGACGACCTCCACGTCGTGGTCGTCGACGGCGACGGTTACGTCTGGACCTTCATCAACCACGTCGACGAGCCCATGGACTCGATGATGGACGACATGATGGACGAGCTCCCGACGCGCTCGTCCGGCGTACGCGAACGACTCCACGACGTGGCCGAAGCCATCGTGGAGCCGTTCGGTTTGGGGTTCTGACGCCGGCGGGGGGGGACCGGCGTCGAGGGGGAGGACCGTGGGGGATCCGGGGTCGCTCAGGCCGCGGCGGCCATCTTGCGGGCTCGCAGGATGCGGCGACGCTGGCGCTCGCTGCAGCCGCCCCAGACGCCGTGATCGATGCGGTTGCGCAGGGCGTACTCGAGGCACCGTTCCTGCACGGGACATCCTTCGCAGATGCGCTTGGCGACTTCGACGCCAACGCCGTCTGAGGGGAAGAAGGTGTCGGGGTGTTGGGTGGCGCAATTCCCTCGTGCCATCCAGTTGGTGTCCATTCGGATCTCCTTGGTCGGACCGCCGTCCAACCGCCCGCTTTTCGTGCGTGTGGGTAGTACGCCCAGAACCCGGGGAAAGTTCCCGTAAAGGTGTCATCGGCACTGGGTCGGGGGACCCATGAGTGCTTTTCGCGACGGTTCGAGGGCCGTATCGGTGCCGACCTGTGCGGAGTACACTGCCGCCCATGACCGACACCGCCGACGTCGAAATCGAGCAGGAGCCCCCCATCGGGCAGGCCACGATCGTGTACCTGGGCCCCGCAGCTCCCCACTGGGAGATCCGGGCGGTGTTCGGCGAGCGTGAGGTGATGGACTCCTTCCGCGACCGCGTCAATGCGCGCCTGCTGCTCCTGCCGCCCCACGATCCCCAGTTCCGCCGCAACCGAGAGCGCGTGAACCGTGACGGAGAGCGCGAGAACATCCTGGTCGAATGGGATCTCGGCTACCCCGAGGACGAGTCGGCCTGAGCCGACCGCTGATCTCTCGATGACGACGATCGGCATCGATCTCGGCGGAACCAAGACGATGGCGGTCCTCGTGCAGGACGGCGCCGTCGTCGCGAAGTGCAAGAAGCCGACCCCCCGCGTCGGGACGCCCGACGACGTCATCGCCACGATGGTCGCGGCCGCCCGCAAGGTCGACCCCGACGGGATCGCCACCGCGATCGGCGTCGGCGCACCCGGCGTGGTCGTGCCCGGAGCCGGCGTGCTCCACTCGCCCCCCAACCTGCCGGGGTGGGACCACGAGGTTCCCGTCGCCGCGTTGATGAGCGAGCAGCTCGGCGACCGTCCCGTGGTCATCGACAACGACGTCAACGTCGGCACGCTGGCCGAGCATCGCCTCGGCGCCGGGGTCGGGTACGACAACGTGCTCGGTGTGTTCGCGGGGACCGGGGTCGGAGCCGGCCTCATCCTCGATGGTCGACTCCGGCAGGGACCGCGCGGGCTGGCCGGCGAGATCGGCCACACCTTCGTCGCCTTCCGCGACCTCGCCTCCGCCGAGGTCGGCCGGGGCGAACTCGAGGACTATGCCGGCCGCGCCGCCCTGGAACGCCGGGTCATGGCGGAATCGCCGGAGCGGGCCGAGACCCTCCTCGGGTTGCGCAAGGACGGTCGCCTCAAGTCCCGGGCGTGGGCCGACGCGCTCGAACTCGGCGACCCGCTCGCCGCCGAACTCGTCGGCCAGGCGCGCTCAGCACTCTCCGCCGCGATCGCCACCGTCATCACCCTGCTCGACATCGAGCTCGTGGTCCTCGGCGGCGGGTTCGCCGAGCGGCTCGGCGAGCGCTTCCGGCTCGACCTCGAGGCCGAGGTGGCCGAGCGCGCGTTCGCCGGCACCACCGCACCGATCGTCGCCGCTCGCCTCGGCGACACCGGTGGCGCCGTCGGCGCTGCGCTGCTGGTGGAGTCCTCCGAGTGACGCTCGCGCCCGATACCCGTGTGGGCGACGTCGTCGCGCGGGTCGGCGGCTGGGACGACACCTCGAGCAACATCTTCAACCGGGAGCTCTCCTGGTTGGCCTTCAACGCCCGCGTCCTCCAGCTCGGATCCGACGCGGACGTGCCGCTGCTCGAACAGGTGCGGTTCCTCTCGATCTACTCGAGCAATCTCGACGAGTTCTTCCAGGTCCGTGTGTCGGGTCTGTGGGACCAACGGGCCGCCGGCATCGCCACCCCCGCCGCCGACGGACGGCTCCCCGCCGATCAGCTCGAGGTGATCCGTGAGGTCGTCGCCGACCTCTCCGCCGAACAGGAGCGGGTCCTCGAACACGTCGTCCGCCCGGCCCTGCATCGCGAGGGCATCGAGTTGCTGGCATGGGACGATCTCGACCACGACGATCGCCGCCTGCTCGGCGAGCGCTTCCGCGACCGGATCTTCCCCGTCCTCACCCCGCTGGCCGTCGACCCCGGCCATCCCTTCCCCTACGTCTCGGACCTCTCGCTCAACCTCGCGGTGGTCGTGAGCGAACCCACCGACGGCCGGTCGTTGTTCGCCCGGGTGAAGGTCCCCAACACCTTGCCCCGCTGGCAGCGGATCGGTGACTCGACCCGGTTCGTCCCGCTCGAACAGGTCATCGCCGCCCACCTCGGCGACCTGTTCCCCGGCATGGAGATCCAGGAGCACCATCCGTTCCGGGTGACCCGCAACGCCGACCTCTCCGACGCCCTCGACGAGGCCGACGACCTGCTGAGCGCGGTCGAGTACGAACTGCGCCGTCGTCGCTTCGGTCGGGCGACCCGCCTCGAGGTCGGCTCGTCGATGACCCCGGAGGTCCTCGACCTGCTGATCCGGGAGTTCGACCTCGACGCCTCGGCCGTGTACACCGCCCGAGCGCCCCTCGACCTGACGTCGCTCGCCGAGATCGCCGACCTCGAACACGCATCGCTCCACTGGCCGGCGTGGCGGGGCGTCGTCGATCCCCGGATCCACTCCGACGACGAGCCGGTCGACGTTTTCGCCCAGCTCCGCAAGGGCGACCTCTTCGTCCACCACCCGTACGAGTCGTTCAGCCGGTCGGTCGTGAAGTTCATCCGCCAGGCGGCGTTCGATCCCGACGTACTCGCCATCAAGCTCACCCTCTACCGCACCGCGGGCAACAGTCCGATCGTCGACGCGTTGATCACCGCCGCCGAGGAGGGCAAGCAGGTTGCGGTGTTGATCGAGCTCAAGGCCCGGTTCGACGAGGCGGCGAACATCGAGTGGGCCCGTCGCCTCGAGCAGGCCGGCGTGCACGTTGCGTACGGGCTCGTCGGGCTGAAGATCCACACCAAGACGGCGATGGTCGTGCGCGAGGAGTCCGACGGCATCCGTCGCTACTGCCACATCGGCACCGGCAACTACAACCACCGCACCGCCCGCATCTATGAAGACATCGGGATCCTGACCGCCGACCCGGAGGTCGGTGCCGATCTCGCCGACCTGTTCAACCACCTCACGGGATACGGCCGCGAGATCGAGTATAACCGCCTCCTGGTGGCTCCCGACCAGCTCCGCCCCCGCCTCTACGAGCTCATCGATCGCGAGATCGAGTCCGGCCGGGGCCGCCTCATCTTCAAGATGAACAGCCTGGTCGACGTCCCGATGATCGGGAAGCTGTACGAGGCGTCGCAGGCCGGCGTCGAGATCGACCTGATCGTGCGCGGCAGTTGTGGGCTCCGCCCCGGGATCCCCGGTCTCTCGGACCGCATCCGCGTGCGGTCGATCGTGGGGCGGTACCTCGAGCACTCCCGCATCTTCTTCTTCGGCAACGCCAACGGCCCCGGCCGCGCCGAGTTCTACATCGGCTCGGCCGATCTCATGAGCCGCAACCTCAATCGCCGGGTCGAGGCGTTGGTCCGGGTCGATGGCGACGCCTCGCGGCACCGACTGAACGAGATGATCGACGTCCTGCTGAGCGACGACCGGCTGGCCTGGACCCTCGATCGCGATGGTGTCTGGACCAAGCGGCGCGGACCTGCGGCGGTCGACACGCACGTCCGGCTGCAACAGCTCGCCCGGGCGCGGGTCGATGGGTAAGAAGTCCCTGCCCGAGCGGCGCCCCGACGTCGAGGTGTGGGCGGGCGGCGGTGTCGTCTGGCGGACGGTCGGCGACGTGGTCGAACTCCTGCTCGTGCACCGCGACCACCGCGAGGACTGGAGCTTTCCCAAGGGCAAGCTCGATCCGGGGGAGACCCTCATCGAGTGTGCCGTGCGCGAAGTCGAGGAGGAGACCGGCTTGCGGTGCGAGACCGGTGAGCGGCTCGCGATCGTCGAGTACCGGGATGGACGCGGGCGCGACAAGGCGGTCGTGTACTGGTTGATGGTCGTGGTCGGGGGCCGGTTCGAGCCCAACGACGAGGTCGATGCGTGCGGCTGGTTCGATCTCGCATCGGCGCGAACGGTGCTCACCTACGACCGCGATCGGGACCTGGTGGACGAGGTCGAGTCGCGGATCGCATCGTCTACCATCGCCCCGTGACCCAGGACGGCTGGCGCCCACTGCGAGGACCCGACCCGGAACGCCGTGGCGCGGAGGCCTTCGTCGTCTCGCCGTTCATGCGGCTCGCTCGCGTGCACGCCTTCGGGGCCGCGTCCGACGCGGCCATCGCGGTCACCCTCGCCAGCTCGATCTTCTTCTCGATCAGCCCCGACGATTCTCGCGCCCGGGTGGCGCTGTACCTGGCGCTCACGATGGCGCCGTTCGCGATCGTGGCCCCGCTGCTCGGACCAGCGATCGACCGAGCCAAGGGCGGTCGTCGGTGGATGATCCTGGGTACGGCTGCGGGGCGCGCCGTCATGGCGTTCCTGATGATCAGCAACATCGACTCGCTGTGGCTGTTCCCACTCGCGTTCTCCCTCCTCGTGCTCCAGAAGGCGTACTCGGTGGCGAAGAGTGCGGTCGTGCCGGCGCTCGTCAGATCCGAGACCGATCTGGTGAGCGCCAACAGCCGCCTCGCCCTGATCAGCGCGGTCTCGGGCATGGTCGGCGCGTCGATCTCGGGCATCTTCTCCCTCATCGGCGGCCCGTCGTTCGCAGCGGCGATCGCGATGGTCGGCTTCGTGACCACCACCGTGCTCGCGACCCAGGTGCCGCGCACCGTCGTCGCGGCGGAGCCGGCCGAGGAGAGTGAACGCGAGGAGCTGCGCGACACCCAGATCGTCCTCGCGGCCTACGCCACCGCGATCCTGCGCGGCATCGTCGGCTTCGTCACCTTCCTGTTGGCCTTCGAGTTCCGCGGTGGCAAGGAGGGGCTCGACATCAGCACCGTCGGGTCGGCCGCCGGCGGCATGACCGCGACCGACCGCGGGATCGACATCACCGGCGACCCGGCTGCGCCCGCCTGGCACTTCGGTGTCGTGCTGCTCGTCGCCGGTATCGGCGCACTCCTCGGGGCGCGCATCGCGCCGAGCCTGCGCGAACGTACGGCCGAGGAGCGCATGCTGCAGTCGTCGCTCGCGGCCGTCGGCCTCGCCGCGCTGTTCGCCGCGTTCTCCTTCGACCTGTTCGGTGCCGCCGTGCTGTCGTTCTTCATCGCCGCCGGCGCGGCCACCGGCAAGCTCGCCTTCGACTCCCTGGTGCAGCGCGAGGCCCCCGACGCCAACTACGGACGCTCGTTCGCCCGATTCGAGGCGCGGTTCCAGGGCGCGTGGGTGATCGGCGCGTTCGTGCCGGCGGTGATCCCGTTGAACCTCGCCGTCGGTGGCGTCGCCGTCGCCGCGGCCGCGATCTTCGCGCTCGTGTCGTATCTGATCGGCAAGCCGGCGCACTCCGCCGTGTCGTTCTCGAGTGTGCGGTCACCTCGACTCGGGCGCAACGGTGCGTCGGCCGCGACCGACTCGGCGGCCACCCCCGTCTCGGCGGCCGACCCCGACCCGGTGGCGACGCCTCCGGAGATCGCCGAAGCCGGGGGCACGCCGGGTCCGGCGGCGCCGGACGATCCCGACGAGCTCACCCTCGAAGACCTGCGTCCGAGCCAGCCCGAGGCGCCGGCCGGAACGTCGGACTACGCGCTCGGATGGGGAGTGTCGGAACCGATCATCTCGTCGGTCGACGGGGTGGAGGTCGACCCACCGAACGCGCCGTCGACCCGTCGGCCCGACGAGTCGACCGACGACGCAGCGACCTAACGGTCGTCGCCGGGCCCGTCACCCGGCAGGTCGATCCGGGCCAGCCACAGACCGGGGGCGTCGACCTCTGCAGGGGTCGGAAGGGTCGTCGGATCGGCGAAGAGCCGGCGCAGGCCAGCGGCGCCGGCACGCTCGATGACCCCGTCGACGAAGCGGGTGCCGCGGTCGTACTGCTCGGCGTCGAGCTCGAGCCCGAGGATGCGCTCGACGAACCGGTCGCTGGCATCGGCCTCGACCCGCCGTCGGCGCAACGCCTCGGTGACCATGCCGTAGGAACCGATGAGGTTGCCGCCGATCGTGTCCATCACATGGTCGACATAGCCGGTGATCGCGGCGACCAACGCCGTGAGGTCGGGCTGGATGGCGTCCTGGGCCGGTGAGCGGACCGCACCGAGGATGAGATCGGGGTCGCTGAGGGAGGACTGGAGCTCGGCGAGCGCTTCGGGGCCGGCCATCGGGTCGAAGCCGCCGAGCTGCTGGCCGATGCGGTCGGGGTCCGCGTCGAACGCGGCGGCGTGGCGCTGGAGCAGATCGGTCAGCCGTTCACGCACGTGCGGGACGGCGAGCACGGTGTGGTGGGTGACCTCGTGGAGGCAGATCCAGAGGCGCAGGTCGTCGCGCTCGATCGACCAGTCGTCGCCGAAGGCGTCGACGTTGCGGAGGCTGATCAGGATCGGTTGCTCGACCGGACGGGGCACCGGCAGCTCGTAGCCGCCCATGGCTCGTCGGGCGAGATGACCCACCATCGAGCCGGTGGTCATCCCCATCATCATCGGGCCCATCAACTTGGAGAGGCTGGCCATCATCGCGGCCATGGGGTCGTCGGTCGGGAGATCGCTGGGCAGCTGCATCCCGGCGGCCATCGATTCCGACAGCGTCTCGAACAGGGGCCGGTAGTCGGCGATCGTACGATCGGCCCACTGGGACCGGTTGCCGACCTCGACCGAGATCGGCCCGACGGCGAGGTCGGTCGCCTGCGCGACCTGGAGCTCTGCGACGCGGATCAGCTGTTCGACCGCGATGCGGTCGCTCGGATCGATGTTGGGCTCGGACTCGCCGTCGTTGGCGATCGCATGGGCGAGCTGGCGGGCGGTGTCGGAGCCGCCGGCGCTCTGGCCCTGGAACAGCTTCATGAGGTCGGCCATGAACGGCAGACCGCCGAAGGGATCATCGGGTGGCGTACCGTCGCTCATGACGGCATCGTAGAGGGGTGATCCGGACAAGTCCTCGCGGTGGATCGGAGCGTTCATGACAGTGGTCATCACGGGAGCGGCCGGCGCGGTCGGGAGCCGTGTCGTGCGCCGGCTCGTGCGCGATCGGCCCGAGCTGGACGTCCGGGCGGTCGACAAGCTGGCGGTCGGGAGCCGGCCCGGGCTCGACGTCAAGCAGGTCGATCTGGCGGCGGACGACCTCACGGCGGTGCTCTCGGGAGCCGACACGGTGGTCCATCTCGCGTCGGCGGTCGCGCCCGACGTCGACGACCCGGCCGCTGACGAGCTCGAACTGGCGATCCTGAGCCGGGTGCTCGACGCCGCCGCCGAGGTGGGTGTGAGCCAGGTGGTCGTGCTGTCGACCGCGATGGTCTACGGCGCGTGGGTCGGCAACCCGGTCCCGCTCACCGAGGACGCCGCGGTCCACCCCAACCCCGACTTCCCGTGGGCGACGACGCGGGCCCGGGTCGAGCAGACGGCGGCCGAGTGGGGCGCGCGTGTCGGCGCGGCGGTGAGCGTGCTGCGCCCGACGGCGGTCGTCACCGACGACGCCCTCGGCCAATTGGCGCGGGTGTTGCACACGGCCCGGATCGGGATCGCGGCGATCGGCGACCCGCCGGTCCAGTACCTCCATGCCGACGATCTCGCCGCCGCGATCGTCGCCGTGGTCGACGCCCGGTTCGACGGGGTGGCCAACGTCGCGCCCGACGGCTGGATCCCGCCCGACGCGCTCGCCGGTCTGGAAGGCCCCAAGCCGCGGGTGCGGGTCCCCGCCTGGGCGGCGCGGGCGGCCGCCGCCCTCCGCTCGCGAGCCGGGCTCGCGCCGATCCCGCCGGGTGTTGTGCCGTACACGTCGCATTCCTGGGTCGTCGCCAACGACCGCATGCGGGCCCTCGGGTGGCGGGCGGAGTACACGAACGAGGAGGCGTGGGTCGTGTCGCACGACCCGAACCCGCTCGAGCAACTGCCGGCCCGTCGCCGCCAGGAACTCGCGCTCGTGGCCGCCGCACTGCTGGGCGTCGGTCTGCTCGTCGCGGGCGGGTTGGCGATCCGGCGACTCGGCCGACGATCGGCCGCCGCCGGCTAGTCGCCAGCGAGGTCGGCCGGATCGACGTCGAGGGTGGCGTCGAGCACGACCGTCGACGCCGGACGTTCGACCACGATCTCGACCATGTCGCCGGGTGCGTAGTGGCGGAGCCGGCCGACCAAGGCGGCCGCGCTCTCGATCGGTCGACCGTCGATCGCGACGACCCGATCGTCGAGCCGCAGACCGGCTCGATCGGCCGGCCCACCGGGTGTCGTCGCCGTGACGATCACCCCGTCGAGGTCGGTGGCGGCCACACTGACGCCGAGCCAGGCGTGCCACACCCGTCCCTCGGCGATGATCGCCTCGGCGACGGCGTTCGCGACCTCGATCGGCACGATGGTCACGGGTGCGTCGGCTTCGGCGGCGGTGGTGATGCCGACGACGGCGCCGGTCGAGTCGACCACCGGACTCCCGGGCGGAAGATCGTCGCGGCGGCTGTCGAGGCTGGTGAGCCCGACGAGCAGGTCGCCGTCGACGGCGGTGGCGGACGCGGCCAGGTCGGTGACGACCGCACGGTTCGCAGCGCCGGTCGGGTCGACGGTGGCGACGACGTCGCCATCACCTGCCGGCACGGCGGCGACGTCGGCCGCCGCGACCACACCGTCGGTCTTGAGCACCGACAGGTCGGTTTCGCGGTCGTAGCCGAGGACCACGGCGTGCAGCACGGCCCCTTCGTGGGTGCGGATGACGAGTTCGGTCGCGTCGCCGAGCGCCCGGCCGCTGGTGAGCAGGTAGCCCTCGTCGTGCACGGCGATGGCTCCGGCGAGCGCGTGTTCGTCCTCGGCGCCGTGGATGGTGGCGGTGGCGGGCCGGGCCGTCGAGGCGACCTCGGTCGCCCACTCGTCGGCCGGGGTGACCCGCGGCGCGACCGATTCGACCGGGGTGACGGCCACCCGCTGGGTGACCACCTGGACGTCGGTGCCGGGATCGGTGAGGTACCAGACGGCGGCGACGGCCATGGCACCGCCCAGCGCCGAGCCGAAGCCGACGCCCCAGATGCGTCGAGACGCTCTGCGCTTGGCGGCCCGCATCTCCGCAGCGATCTCCGCTGGGTGACGCCAGGTCCGATCGGCGGGTGCGGGAGGTCGACGTCCGATCGGAAGGTCGTCGTCGAAGTCCCCGTCTGCCACGAGACGCGATGGTACCGATGACCTCACGGTTGGTTACCGCGCCCCCTGCCGGTGGTCGAAGCGCGCCGCAGTCCTACGATGTCGTGATGCTCACCCCACCGCTCGACGGCGACGACTGGCTCGGTCTCACCGAGGACCCGCTTCCCGTCGGCGCGGCCGCCGACTGGTCGGTGCTGCCGCGTTGTGGTGCGGTCGTGCTGTTCAGCGGGACCGCCCGCGACCACGCGCCCGGGCGTGAGGGCGTCGATCGCCTCGAGTACGAGGCGTACGAGGACCATGTCGTTCCCCGTCTGGCCGACATCGCCCGCGAGATGCGCACCCGCTGGCCCGACCTCGGCCGCGTCGTGCTGTTGCATCGCACCGGCGCGGTCGACGTCGGCGAATCGTCGGTCGTCGTGGTCGCGTCGTCACCCCATCGGCCCGCCGCCTTCGAGGCGGCCCGTTTCGGGATCGACACCCTCAAGGCGACCGTGCCGATCTGGAAGCGGGAGCGCTGGAGCGAAGGGGAGTCCTGGGGGCTCGAGGCCCAGCACATCACCGAGGTCGGCGGGCGTGAGGAGGTCGATTCGTGAGCAACGCGGTCGCGTTCTTGGTGATCCCGTTGGTGGCGGCGATCGCCGGCTCGGTGCTGCTGTGGCTCTGGGCTCGGGCCCGTCGTCCGGTCGAACCGGGCTTCCACGATCATCTCCAGGCGCTGGCGCCCGACGAGCGATCGCGACCCCACCCCCAGCCCAGCGGTATCGTTCGCCTCGACGAACCGCCCGTTGAGGAGACCTGAACCTGGCACGCGACCTCGCCATCGATCTGGGGACGGCCAACACACTGGTCTACGCCCGCGGTGAGGGCATCGTCTTGAACGAGCCTTCCGTGATCGCGCTCAACAGCCGCTCCGGCGAGGTGTTGGCGATGGGTCACGAGGCATGGCAGATGATCGGCCGCACGCCCTCGTACATCGTGGCGGTGCGGCCGCTGCGCAAGGGCGCGATCACCGATTTCGACGTCACCCAGCGCATGATCCGACTCCTGTTGCAGCGGGTCGGGGTGAGCCGGCTCAACCGACCTCGCGTCGTCATCTGTGTCCCGTCGGCGATCACCGCCGTCGAGCGCCGGGCCGTCACCGAGGCGGCGCGGCGCGCCGGCGCGGCCGACGCCCGGCTCATCGAGCAGCCGGTCGCCGCAGCGATCGGCGCCGACATGCCGATCAACGAGCCGATCGGCAACATGGTGATCGACATCGGCGGCGGCACGAGCGAGACGGCACTGATCTCGCTCGGTGGTGTGGTCGCTCTCGAGGCGGTGCGGGTCGGGTCGTTCGACATCGACAACGCCATTCAGGGTTATGTCCGTCGCGAGTACGGGATCGCGGTCGGCGAGCGCACCGCCGAGGAGATCAAGATCGTCCTCGGTTCGGCGTATCCCACCGACGACGAGGTGAACGCCGAGGTGCGGGGCCGTGAGTTGATGAGTGGTCTGCCCAAGACGGTGACCCTCACCCCCGACGAGATCCGGGTGGCGATCGAGGAACCGGTCTCGGCGATGGTCGACTCGGTGCTGAGCTGTCTCGCCCAGGCGCCACCGGAGCTGGCACAGGACCTCATCGTGCAAGGCGTGCATCTCGTCGGTGGCGGCGGACTCCTCAAGGGCATGGATCTGCGTCTCAGCGCCGAGTCCGAGGTTCCGGTGCGCCGGGTGCAGGCCCCGCTCGAAGCGGTCGTCCTCGGTGCTGGCAAGGTGATCGAGCACTACGAGTCGGTCCAGGCGATGTTCATGGACGACCCGTCGTCGCGGCGCCGCTAGTCGTCGGGCTCGACCGGGCCCAACAACTCGTCGACCGCATCGCGGACCTGGTGGTCATGATCCGAGCGCGCCTTCGCCCAGGCCGCATCGACCTCTGGACCGTCGAACGCGGCGAGCGCGAGGACCGCCCGGCGGCGAACCGCGGGCTTGTCGCTCGTCGCCGCCAGCACGGCGGGGAGCCCCGCGTCGTCGCCGAGCGCGCCGAGCGCGGCGACGGCGGCCTCGCGCACGAGGGCGTCGTCGTGATCGACCGCGAGCGACGAGAGGCGCCCGATCGGCGGCTCGGGATCGGCTTCGCGCTCGCCGCAGGCCCATGCGGCCTGTTCGACGACGGTCGGGTCGGGGTCATCGAGCAGGTGGACGATCGATGGGGTGGCTCGGGGGGCGGCGAGTTCGAGGGCTGCGACCCGAACGGCGGCGACCGGATCGGCGAGCGCAGCGGTCAGGACCGGGTCGTCGAGGTGATCGAGGCGGTCCAGGCTGCGCAGACCGGCGATCCGCACGTCGGCCTCGGCGTCGGTCAGCGCGGCGCGTGCGAGCCCGGTGTCGCCCGTGAAGCCCGCCCGCGCCGCCGCGCGGCGGCGGGTCATCACCGATTCCTCCATGCGCCGACCCTACCGGCGGCCGTCATCGCGCATCGGTGACATGGGTCGTGTGGCCCATGTTCATGGTGCGAATTCCTCAAGGAGCGCGGTGGTGGCGCCGACGGAAGGAGGGTCCCTAGTACGGAGTCCTCCAGGAGAGTTCCGATGTCCCACATGGTCATCCACACGCCCGCCGACGGCACCACCCAGTACCGCCAGTTCGACGACCTGGGGTCTGCCGTCCAGTTCGTCGAAGAGCAGCGCAACGCCGGCGTCGAGGACGCCGTGTTGTTCGAGCTGCGCGAGATCCCCCTCGCGGTGAAGTCCTACTTCAAGGTCGAGATCGCCGAGACCGGCGCCGCCGAGACCGCTGCGGAGGCCCCCGCCGCCGAAGCGCCCGCGATGGCGATGCCCGCCGCCGAGGCCCCCGCCGCGCCGGCGCCGTCGCTCGTCGAGCCCGATGCCGAGCCGATCGCCGCGTCGATCGCTCCCGCCGACGATGTCAGCTATGTCGAGGCCGCGATGGCGTCGCCGATCGATGCGTTCGCGAACGAGGCTCCGCCGTTGGGCGATCTCGGTTTCGCCGAAACCCCCGAGGTCGTGCCGCCCGCGCCGTCGTCGGAGGGTCGCCGCGGTCTCTTCGGCCGCTGAGCCGAACCGTTCCGCGACGACGAGGCCGTCAGCTGATGGCCCGCTCGAGCAGGAACCCGAGGCCGAGCACGGTGATGCCGACGATCGCCGCAAGCGCGACGCCGAGCGCCACCACGATCGCGGCGAGCACGATGAGGGCCCGCAGTCGTTCCCACCAGCGCACGTAGGCCTTGCGCCCGACGACGGGTCGATCGACCCGCCGTCGCACGATGCCGAGCACCCGCAGGGTGTCCATGACGATGTTGGTGTCGTCGTCGTCCTCGACCGGTGCGGTCATCAGCACGAGTGGATGCACCGGGCGGTGCCGACGACGCTCGCGCCCGTTTGGGGTGTGCGCCATGGCAGGCTGCATCGACATGGGCGGCCGCATCGAGCCGACCAGCACTCCCGCCAGCGAGACGAGCACGAGGAACATGACTGAGGAGGACACGCCGGACGCGATGCTACCCCCGTCGCCGGGCCCCACGGCGGCGGCTTCGAAGGCGTGGTACCAGGATCGCTTCACCCAGGTCGTCTTCGGCCTCGTCGGGCTGATCGTCGTCGCCATCGTCGCCTACGGCACCGTCCCCGCACAGTGGGTCGGCCGCATCCTCCCCGGCGAGTCGATCGTCGACGACGGCGCCGTGGCGCTGAAGCCGGGCTCGGCCCGACCCACCGATGATCGCGTGACCGTCGTCGATCTCGAGGTGTTCGAGCCCGAGGGAGAGATCCTCTTCACGACCGTCGCCATCGACGATCAGGTCACCATTTCGGACTGGGTGCGTTCCGAGGTCGACGACGCCGTCGAACTGCGGACCCGGGCCGAGGTGTTCGGCACCCGCACCGCGTCCGAGCAGCGCGAGCGCAACCTCCAGCTGATGCAGGCGTCGAAGGACACCGCCATCGTCGCCGCCCTCGAACACCTGGGGGTCCAGGCGGTGATCGAGAGTGGGATCGGCTTCAACGAGGTCGTCGAGGGTGGCCCGTCCGACGGGCTGCTCGAGGTCGGCGACATCATCGTCGCCGTCGATGACGATCTCATCACCGGCATCGAGTCGCTTCTCGATGCGCTCGCCGCCCGAGCTCCCGGCACCGAGGTGCTGTTGCAACTCGAGAGCGCCGACACCGGCGAACTGCGCTCGCAGGCGATCACCCTCGGGGTGCATCCCGAAGAGGGGCGTGAGGGCGGCTTCATCGGCATCGCCGACATCACCGTGCGGGCCGTCGACGCCGACCTCCCGTTCGATCTGGCGATCGACTCCGGCTCGATCGGCGGCCCGTCGGCCGGCCTCGCGTTCACCCTCACGCTGATCGACGTGCTCACGCCGGGCGAACTCACCGGCGGGAACCGGGTGGCGGTCACCGGCACGATCTCCGCGGCCGGCCGGGTGGGCAATGTGGGTGGTGTCGCCCAGAAGGCGGCGGCCGCCGAAGCCGAGGGGGTGGCGGTCTTCATCGTGCCGATCGATTCGGTGGAGGCCGCCGAATCGACCACCGACGACCTGCGCATCGTCGGTGTCGAGACGCTCGACGACGCGCTGGCTGCGCTCGCCGAACTGGGCGGCGAGGTGGACGAGCTCGCACTCGACCTGCCCGCCGGCGCCTCCAGCTGAACAGCCCGCCGGCGGGAGGGATACCGCACCCCTCGCCCGTGCACTCCTACCATCTTCGGGATGGCCGGCACGTCGTCCTTCGATCCCAGCGACTTCGAGAACGCCTCGTTCGAGCTGGTCCGACGCGGGTACGACCCCGTTCCCGTGCAGCGGGCGCTGCAGCGGGCGGCCGAGCAGATCCGCAACCTCCAGCGCGAGCGCGACGAACTCGGGGCCCGGCTGACCGAGTTGGAGTCGACCCCGGTCGAGTCGTTGGAGGCCAGCCGCGTCGCCGAGGCGCTGGGGTCAGAAGCCGCCCAGGTGTTGGAAGCGGCCCATGCGGCGGCGAGCGAGCGGGAGGGACGGGCCGAACGCGATGCGGCGACTGCGCTCGCCGAAGCCTCGGCCGACGCCGAACGCATCCGCTCCGAGGCGATGGTCGACGCGAGCCAGACCCGTGCCGAGGCATCCACCGCCCGCGACGAGATCCTCGACGACGCGGCTCGACGGGCCGAGGAGGTCGTCGAGGACGGCCGTCAGCGCGGCCGCGACATGGTCAACGAGGCGCAGGTCGTTCGGGAGCGGATGCTCACCGACCTCGCTCGCAAACGCCAGACCGGCCGGGCCCAGGTCGAACAGCTCCGTGCCGGCCGGGATCGTCTCCTCGAGGCGCTCACGATCGCCCAGCACAGCCTCGACACCGCGCTGAAGGATCTCGTCGACGCCGTCCCCGAAGCCCGCGGGGCCGCCGAGCGGGCGGGCCTGCGGATCGCCAACGAGACCCGTCCGACCGTCGAGGCGTTGGAGGCCGAGATCGAGGCGGCCCGCCTGGTGGGGCATCCGCTGGTCGATGGTGTGCCGTCGCCCGAGTCCGGCGACGATGCCGAGCCGCTGCCGGACCCGGCGTTCGTGACCGCGGAGATGGAAGCGCTGACCCACCTGGACTCCGCCCTCGAGGGCGACGCCCCGCCCGGCGAGCCGGACTCGGAACCCGAACCCGAGCCGGAGGTGCCCGACACCGACCTGCTCACCTACGACGCGGAGCCCGAGGCGGAACCGGAGCCCGAGCCGAACGACGACCCCGACCCGGAGCCGAACCACGATCCCGAACCGGAACCGGAGCCCGAGCCGGACGATGAGCCGGAACCCGAACCGGAGCCCGAGTCCGAGTCTGAGTCCGACCCGGACGATGAGCCGGAACCCGAGCCGGAGTCTGAGCCGGACGATGAGCCGGACCCGGACGATGAGCCGGAACCCGAAGCCGCCGACCCGGAGCCGGCGGAGACGTCGGCGACGGGCGAGAACGACGACGTCGGCGATCTGTTCGCTCGACTGCGCGACGCCCGGCCCGAGCCGGAGCCCGACCCCGAGCCGGAGCCGGAGCCCGATCCCGAGCCGGAGCTCGAGACGGATCCCGAGCCACAGCCCGAGCCCGAGTCCGGTTCGTCAGCGATCGAGGATCCCGCCGCCGAGCCCCGAGCCCGCGCCGTGAGCGTCGCGACCCGCGCCCTCAAGAAGATCGTCGTCGAAGAGCAGGGGACGCTGCTCGACGGCATCCGCCGCAGCGGCGGTGAGGCCGTGGCGGTCGTCGTCGCCGATGCCGATGCACACGCCGGCAGCTACGAGGACGCCGTCGCCGCGACGCTGATCGAGTTGGCCGAGGCGCTCGGCGGGTCCGCCGATCACATCGCGGTCGGGTTCGAACAGCTGCGTATCGTCGGGCTGGACCCGGTGCGTCAACGGCTGCTCGAGGTGTCGGAGCGCACGGACGACCGCGACGAACTCTCCGACACGGTGCGCGGTCTCTACCGCGAGTCGCGTTCGCGCCGCATCCCCTCCGCGGCGTCGGCGGCGGTCAACGCGGTGGTCGGCGCCGTGACGATCGCGACGGCCACCGGTCCGGTCCGATGG
>JBCCWI010000069.1:0-23525 GCA_039193795.1 Actinomycetota bacterium
GAGATGGTTGATTAACTCCAACGTTAATTAACAGAGACGTTAATCATGCCTCCCACCGCCACCCTCGACTCCGACAGCGACGATCAGCTGACCCTGATCTTCTCCGCCCTCGCCCACCCCACGCGGCGCGCCATCCTCGGCCGCCTCGCGCAAGGGGAGGCGAGCGTCGGCGAACTCGCCGAGCCCTTCGCGATGTCGATGCCGGCGGTGTCGCGCCACATCCGCGTGCTCGAGCGAGCGGGCCTGGTGCAGCAGGGCCGCCGAGCGCAGTACCGACCGTGCAGCCTCGACGCGGCCCCCCTCGCCGAGGTCACCGCCTGGACCGAACGGGTCCGCGAGGTGTGGGAGACCAGCTTCGATCGCCTGGACGACTACGTCCGCCGAATCCAGAATCAGCCCGACCATCAGAAAGACCCGAAATGACCGAGTTCAAGTCCGTCGAGATCGAGCGCACGTTCGCCGCCCCGATCGCCACCATCTGGCAGATGTGGACCGAGGCCGAACACTTCGCCTCCTGGTACGGACCGATGGGTGCGTCGATCCCGACCTGTGAGATGAACGTCGAGATCGGCGGCCGCCGCCACCTCTGCATGGAGATGGAGACGCCCAACGGCCCGATGCAGATGTGGTTCGTCGGCGAGTACACCGAGATCTCACCCATGACCCGGCTCGTCTACACCGAGTCGATGTCGAACGAGGCCGGCGATGTCCTCTCCCCGGCCGACATGGGCATGCCCGGCGACGGGCCGTCGATCACCGAGGTCGTCGTCGAACTGACCGAGGCAGGCGACCAGACCCACATGACGATGCACCACATCGGCATCCCCCACGACTCGCCCGGCGGGATGGGTTGGAACATGGCCCTCGACAAGCTCGAGGCCCTGCTGGCAGCCTGACCGCATGCCCGAGCTCCCCCACCGCGTCCGCATCGAGCGCACACTCGACGAATCCCCGGCCGCGGTGTGGGCAGTGCTCGCCGACTTCGCCAACATCGCCGACTGGAACGGCGGCGTCACCACCAGCCACGCGACCGGCTCCCACGAGACAGTCGGAGTCGGCGCCCAGCGGCACTGTGATCTCGCGCCGATGGGCGAGCTGGAGGAGACCGTCCTGGTCTGGGAGCCAGATCAGCGCATGGTCATCTCGATCGACAGCGCCAAGCGGATCCCGGTGAAACGCGGCGAGATGACGTTCGAGATGTCGCCGGCCGACGGCGGCACCGCCTTCGTGCTCGACTATGGCTTCCAGGCCAAGGGTGGGCCGATCGCCCCGCTCGTCGGGCGCATGCTCACCGGCCAGCTCGAAAAGGGTTTCAGCGGGTTCATCGATGATCTGGCGGCTGCGGCGGCGAACCCGACCGCCGCCTGATCCGCTCCGCACCAGCCGCCTCCGCGGCCGACACCTTCGACCGCCAATCACCGGTGTGGTCGCGCCATGTGAAGAACCCCGGCACCGCGTCCATCCACGAGAGCTCGTCCGATGGGTGTTGCTGGGGCAACCGAGCGCCGGGGACGTGCTCGAAGACCTCGCCGGTCACCGCCTCGTGCAAGGTGTGGAGTCCTGCGACCCAGTCCTCCCCGCGAACCGCCAGCTCCCACACACCCCGATCGCGAACGATCGTCACCGCTTCATCGTCACGACGAAGCCCGACGAGCTTGTTCCCGTTGGGTTGATCACGCATGAGGCGTCGCTCGACCACGAACCCGGCCCGGAGCAGCCAATCGATCGTGTCCACCACGTCAGCAGGAGCGTCGAGCTCGGACCACTCGTCCACCGCCCCTGGCTACCACGCCGGACCGACCGGGCAGCGATGTGGGACGCTGGGGCCATGCCGAAGGGCAACGCCTACCCCGGATCCCCCGACGACCTCCAGCGCTATGCCGCGATCGTCGACGCCCACGGACACGCCGAACTCAAGGGCGCGAAGAACCCCTACACCTCACGCAACGGGTGGATGTCGAGCTTCCTCGATCCCGACGGGCTGATCTGCTTCCGACTCGACGAACGGGAGCGTGAGGACCTGATCGCCGCCGGCGGCGGCGCCGTGGAGCAGTACGGCAAGAACATGCCCGACTTCGCGAGCGCGCCCGCCGACATGGCCGAGACCGACCTCGAGCACTGGTTCGCCACGAGCTGGGATCACACCGGCTCACTCGATCCCAAGTGAACTCGCACCGCTCGATCGACTCGATCGGATCGGCGTTCTCGGTCCGATCGGTCGGCTCCATGGCCTCGGTTGCATCGATCGGATCGTTCACCTCGGTCGGCTCGATCGGCAGCGCCGGGTCGTTGGTGTCGATCGGATCGGCGGGCAGCATCGCGTCGATCGGCAGCGCGGGATCGATCCTGTCGGTCGGATCGGCCGGCTCGATCCTCTCGATCCGGAGCAGCGGCCGGATCCTGGCGATCGACGACGAACCGATCGACCGTCAGCGTCTCACGATCGTCGCCGCGGTCGCTCTCGTCGGCGCGACGGCACTTCGCCGTCTTCGGTGATCGGCTAGAACTGCGGGCATGGCCCTCGCTGACGATCTCCTCGCCCTGCGCGGCACCCCTGGCGCCGCGGTCATCTTGATGACCTACCGAGGCGATTGGTGACCGTATTGCTGCGGCCAGCTGGTTCGGCTGGCGACGGAGTACGACCGCATCCACGGCGCCGGGGCCGAACTGGTCGCGATCAGCGTCGACGATGACGTCCGCCAGGCCGGCATGGCCGAGCGTTGGCTGTCACCCCACACCCGATTCGTCTCCGACCCGGGCGGCGAGACCTACCTGCGAGCGGCGAACCTGTTCGATCCCGAGGAGCGCGGCGGTATCGCACTCCCCGGCATGTTGATCATCTCCCCCGACGGCGACGAGATCTATCGCTACCAGGGCCGCGACTTCGCCGACCGCACCAACGACGACGACCTCTGGGAGGCGCTGGCCGGACTCGACCTCCCCGCCGTCGATCCCGAGCCGTGGAGCTACGACGCCGAGGTGCCCGACGACCTGCGGGGCTTCTTCCGACCCGTCGACGTCGGCCCCTACTTCCGCGGGAACATGTACGCCGCGATCGCGATCGGTGGCCGCGTCGAGGACGACGACGCTCGCCGTATGGCGCGAGAGCATCGCGTCATGGCCGACACGACCCTGAAGGCGTGGGACGTCCTGCGGGGCAAGACCTGAGCATCACCACCCCGGCGCACTGACCCCGCCACGATGGGGTGATGGCCGGCCGGACCCGACGAGCTCGCTACGCCAAGCGGCGCGCCAACCGCATGGCGAAACGCGACCACGACCTCACCGACGACCAGTGGGCCGCGCTCCAGGCCCACTGGGGCGGGTGCGCCTACTGCGAGAACGACGAGGGTCCGTTCCAGAAGGACACCGTGCTCGCCATCTCCCGGGGCGGCCGGTACACGCTCGACAACGTCGTGCCGGCATGCCGCTCGTGCAACGCGAGCAAATGCAACGACGAGGTCACCGGCTGGATGCGACGCAAGAAGCTCGACGAGGAACGATTCCTCGTCCGCCAGTACGAGATCAGCAAGGCCCTCCGCGCCGAGATCGCCGTCGACTGACGGGCCTGCCCATGGACATCTCGATGGGCCGGGGGATGGCATTCCTAGACTCGATCGTCGATGTCCGAACCGCAGCAGCCCCGCCGGGTCACGATCGATCCGTCCTCGATCGACGACGCGTCGATCGCGCTCGCCGCCGACTTGCTCCGTGCGGGTGAGCTGGTCGCGATCCCGACCGAGACGGTCTACGGCCTCGGTGCCAACGCGCTCGATGCCGACGCGGTCGACCGGATCTTCGCCGCGAAGGGACGCCCGTCGACCGATCCACTGATCGTGCACGTCGACGGGCTCGACATGGCCGGCCGGGTGATCGACGGCCCGCTGCCCGCGCCCGCCGTTCGGCTGGCGGCTGCGTTCTGGCCGGGCCCACTCACGATGGTGTTGCCCCGCCACGAACGGGTGCCTGACGCGGTGACCAGCGGCGGCCCGACCGTGGGCGTGCGCTGTCCGTCCCATCCCGTCGCCCGGGCGATCATCACGGCGGCCGACCTCCCGGTGGCGGCGCCGAGCGCCAACCGTTTCGGCCGGATCAGCCCGACCTCGGCCGACCACGTCGCCGAGGAGCTCGGCGAACGAGTGGCGATGATCGTCGATGCGGGCCGGGCCGAGCACGGGCTCGAGTCGACGGTGGTGGCCGTCCACGACGAGCACGTCGTCGTCCTGCGCGACGGGGCGGTCACACGCGAAGCACTCGCCGACCACGTGCAGGTACGCACCGTGGCGGACGAAGCCGAGCGGACGGCCGCACCTGGCCACGACGTGCGCCACTATTCGCCCCGCACGCCGACCATCGCAACGCTTGCAGCGCCCACCGACGCACCCACGGGCGACGTGGTCTACGCCGGCTACGCCGATCGACCGATCACCCTGCCGCGGGGATGGCGGTTCGAAGGGCTCGGCCGCCGCACCGAGCTGGCCTCGGTGGGCCACGACCTCTACGACACCCTCCGGCGCCTCGACGCCGATGCACCTTCGCTGATCGTGGTGGAGCTCACCGCTGCCGACGGCATCGGGCGAGCGATCGATGACCGACTGACCCGAGCGGCGTCGGGCCAGGTCGCCGGCGACGCCGCGATGCTCGCCGAGATGATCGCGAACGCGCTGGGCTGAACCCGGCCGGCGGACGGTCGAATCAGCGCCGCAGCGCCTGCAGCTGCTCGATGTGAGCGGGGAGGTGCCGGGTGGCCTGGATCTCGATGGCGACGCTGGCCCACGGCATCGCCTGCTCCATCACGACCGCGCCGTCGTGTTCGAAGCGACCGGGGACGAGATGGGCGCGCTGCTCGTCGTCGAGGCGGCGCACCGCCCCGATCGCCTGGTCGGCGCAGCGGCGGCCGAACGCGATGAGCGCCGAGCGGTCGCCGAATCGATCGACCACCCGGTCGAGGTTGGCGAGGTCCTGGCACACGGCGTTGGCGAAGGTCGGGTCACGGCGATGCACGAGCGCCTGCGCCACCGCCGACAGTGCGAGGTCGTTCAGAGCGACGTGAGCGATGACCTGATCGCCGGTCCATCCGCCGTCGTCGGGTTCGTCGAAGTCGCCGGCGGTCGCCTCGGCGAAGAAGGCGGCGTAGGCCGCTTCGAGTCCCTCGAGGTCGGGGCCGTCGACGTGGAGCTCGGTACCGTCGGCGAGGTGGTCGAGGACGTGACCCCAGGCCGAGGGGCCGACATAGTCGCGGCGGCGGGCCAGTCCATCCTCGCCGAACGCCTCCCACCCTCGATGGATCACGTCGACTCGGGTGCCGCCGTCGAACGCCTCGAAGGTGATCTCGACGGTGCCGGACGCACCGAGCTCTCGGCCGGGGTGCCACTCCAGCACCAGGCGACCGGGCGGCGACCACTCGGAGACCTCGGCCCAGACGCTCTCGCGCCCGTCCGTCGCCCACTCGACCAGCCGTCCGTCCTCGAAGTGCACGCCGCCGGACTCGGCTTGGAAGACCGAGTGCGTCGGAAGCGGCCACCAGGCCCCGATCTCGTCGGTGAAGATGCGGAAGGTGTCGTCGAGGGCGCGGGCCACGACGGCGGATCGCAGAACGGGTGGGATGGCGGTCATCAGGACTCCTCGGATTCGGCGTGTTCGGTGAAGGCGGTCAAGACGTCGTCCCAGAACGAGTCGACCCAGGCCCGGACCTCGCCGAGTCCGCCGAGGTCGACGGCGTACAGGTTGCGGGTGCCGTCCGCCTCGACGGTGACCAGGCCGGCCTCCCGCAACACCTTGAGATGTTGGGAGACCGCCCCCTGGGTGACGGGCAGGGCGTCGGTGAGTTCGCCGACCGTGCTGGCGCCGCCGTTGAGGAGGCGGAGCACGGCGCGCCGGGTCGGGTTGCCGACCGCATCGAGTGCCGCTTCATGAGACATGACTAATGATTAGCAGTTACTAATCTTCGGGTCAAGGCGCTACGTGCGCGGCCCCTACTCCCGCGGGCGGTAGGCAGACGGACCGGCGAGCACCACCCGGTATCCATCGGGGTCGCGGATCCAGAGTTCGCGCTGCCGGGCGTTGGGGTTCTCGTGCACCGCTCGCTCGACCGGCGCCCCCGCAGCCGTCGCCCGCGCCACGGCGGCATCGAAGTCGGCGACCTCGAACCAGACGAGGGCACCGTTGCCACGCGGCTGGTCCGGGTCGGCCAGCGGGCCATGGTGATCGTCGGTGCCGTCGTCGTGGAGCTGCATGACGAGCTCGCCGTCGTGGAGCAGCTGCTCGTACTCGTCGCCGCCGTGGCCGCTCTCGAGCCCGACGACCTCGCAGTAGAAGCGACTCGATCGCTCGACATCGGAAACGACCAACATCAGCTGGGACCAGATCGACGGCATGCTCCGATGCTGGCACGCCGACCCGACCCGGACCAGCGGTCCCCGGTACGCTCCGCCGCTGTGAGCGAGACCCTGCGCCTGGCGACGTGGAACCTCTGGTGGCGCCATGGGGACCTCGACGCCCGCGCACCGGCCATCCTCGAGACGATCCGTCGCATCGATCCCGACGTGATCGGCCTCCAGGAGGTCTGCTCTCGCGAACCCGACCAGGTCGCGTGGTTGCGCGACGAACTCGGCGTCGAGATCGTCGCCGCCCCCGGTGGCGACGACGACCGCTTCACCATCGTCAACGCGATCGCATCGCGCTGGCCGATCCTGGAGTCGGACTGGCGTTTCGTCGACGTGGGCGACAAGCCCAAGCACCGCACCGTGTTGTGGGCCCGGATCGGCACGCCGCACGGCCCCTGGGACGTCTTCACCACCCACCTCTCGCACGGCTTCGACCAGAGCGCACTCCGATCGCGCCAGCTCGACGAGATCGCGTCGTGGGTCGACGAGCGGCGCCGGGCCGACCGCGATGCCTCCCTGCCGCCGGTTCTGATGGGCGACCTCAACGCGGTTCCCGACAGCGACGAGATCCGCCGGCTGACGGGGCGAGCCGCACCTGCGGTCGACGGCCTCGTCTTCAGCGACGCGTGGGAGCTGGCGGGCGACGGTCCCGGGGAGACCTACTCCGAGGCCAACCCCTACGTCACCGACTCGGCGTGGCCGGAGCGTCGACTCGACTATGTGATGGTGTCGTGGCCTCGGCGGCGGCCGAACGGCAATCCGGTGCACGCGACTCGGTTCGGGCTCGATCCGGTCGACGGCGTGACCGGCTCGGACCACTGGGGTGTCGTCGTCGACCTCGCCGTCTCCGCTGTCGCACCCGACCGATAGGTTCACGCTCATGCGCCGCGCCGAGAAAGCCGACCGGATCGGGGAGATCCTCGACGATCTCTACCCGAAGCCGCCGATCCCGTTGGATCACACCGACCCGTACACCCTGCTGGTCGCCGTCGCCCTGTCGGCCCAGACGACCGACAAGAAGGTCAACGAGGTCACGCCCGCGCTGTTCGCCGCCGCCAGCACGCCCGAGGAGATGGCGGCCCTGCCGCCCGAGGAGATCCTCGGCTGCATCAGGGAGGTCGGGCTCGCCCCGACCAAGGCCAAGAACCTCTCGACGATGGCGCACCAGATCCTCGACGGCCCCGGAGAGGTGATCCCCGACTGGGAGTTCCTCGAGTCGCTGGCCGGGGTGGGCCACAAGACGGCCAGTGTGGTGATGGCGCAGTCGTTCGGCGTGCCGTCGTTCCCGGTCGACACCCACATCCACCGTCTCGCCTTCCGGTGGGGCCTCTCCAACGGCACCAACGTCGAGCGGACCGAGCGCGACCTCAAGGCCGTCTTCCCGGAGGAGACGTGGAATCGCCGCCACCTCCAGATCATCTTCTTCGGCCGCGACTACTGCCCGGCACGCAACCACGATCTCAGCGCGTGCGAGATCTGCTCGTGGGCGGCGACCAAGAAGCAGATCCAGGCCGAAGCCAAGGCCAAGCCGGCGAAGAAGGCGACCGCGAAGGCCAGCAAGAAGGCGGCTGCGAAGCGGGCGGCGACCCGCTGAGGGTCACGAGGCGGCGTCGGCGCTGAGCCGCGTCGTGATCTCGCGCAACCGGATCACCTGCTGGATGAACAGCGGCAGCATCACGATCGCGTCCACGTACTGGAACACATAGAGGATCGTCGAGAAGGCGAAGCCGTACTCGGTCTCCCCCGGTTCGATGACCTGAATCGGCGCGTAGACGAGCACGGCGATGACCCCGAGCCAGATGACGGCGTAGTTCACGGTCTCGAGATCCGACAGGCGGCGGTTCCAGCGCATCAGTGTGCGGAAATGGAGCCCCACGCGGTCCTGATCGCCGCTCTCGATCGCTGCGACCTGGCCTTCGAGTTCGTCGTTGTAGCCGCGGTTGAGGCGGAAGTTGTGGCGGGCCGACGCCCAGTAGGTCGCCACCAGCAACACGAACAGGGCGAGGCACGCGAACAAGACGTTGACGTCGAGTCCCGCGATGATGATCAAGATGCCGACCGTCCCGATCGCTGCGCTGATGATCTGCGGCATCGAGTCCTCGAGGAACTCCACGAACTCGCCGAGCAGCGTCGTGCGGGCTGCGATGCGGGTCGTCTCGGTGCCGCGAGCCCGTTCCCGTTCGACCATCTCAGCGGCGATCACCTCGTACATGCCCGCGTAGGCCCGGGTGTCGACGAAGCGGCGCACACTGCCCACGACCAGTGCTGCGATACCGAGTGAGGTCAATGCGATCAGACCGCCGTAGCGATCGTCGAGCAGGTCGTTGATGGCGAGGCCGATGAACAACGGGAAGAGCAGTTCGATGATCGCTTCGATCAGCACGAGCCCGACGGTCGCCCCGACCCGCCACGGGAAGCGACGGACGAGCTGCGAGAGGCTCATCGCAGCTGCTCGAGTCCGGTCAAGACGTCGAACGCCTCGTCGATCAGCTGGCCGAGCGGGCTCGCACCGTCGGCCTGTTGCCACCGGTCGAAGGCGGCGTCGAGCGCGGCCATGGCCGCGCCCGCGAGAATCGGCGCAGCATGACGGTTCTCGGGTGAGAGGACCAGACGGAGGGCATCGGTGAGCTCGAGGGTCTCCTGGTAGCTCGCTTCTCCGGCGGCGAGGTGCACCGCTTCGGTCCGGTAGACGTACTGCACCCGTCGCAGCTGGAACGCTAGGTCGTCGTCATAGCGCGGCCCCAGCTCGTCGACGAACACCGAACGCATCGCGTCGAGCGGTGGGTGTCGGCCGAAGGCGTCGACGAACGCCGCATCGAGATCGGCGTCGTGCTCGTCCCAGAGCACGATCGCCTCCTTGGTCTCGAAGTGGCGGTAGATGGTCGACGCGGCCATGCCGACCGTCTCGGCGATGTCGGCGACGGTGACCTCCTCGAACGCCGTGGCTTCGAACAGGTCGAGCGCGGCTCGCTGGGTGGTGCGCATGGCGTTGTGACGATTGCGCTCGCGAAGTGACCGCATGCGAAAACGCTATCAAGATCCTACTTGAGAATGATGTCGAATATCGAAGTGACTCCTATCTTTGAGTTCGTGACCGAGATCATCGAAACGACCGCTGAACTGTTCGAAGCCCTCTTCATCCCGATCCTGCTGATCGAGTTGATCTGGCTCTACCGCCGAGGCCACCTGCGCTGGGACCGCATCAAGGAGATGCTCGGCAACGTCGGCGCGTTCCTCCTCTTCATCCCCGCAGCGATCCTGGGTGTCGTCATCTGGCTCCCGATCTTCGACGGGATCAGCAGCATGCTGCCCTGGTCGATCCCGACCAACCTCGGCACCGTCGTCCTCGCCATCGTCCTCGCCGACCTCATCTACTACCTCGAACACCGCTTCGAGCACGAGCATCGACTGCCGTGGGACCTCTGGCACTCGGTCCACCACAGTTCACCGGAGTTCGACCAGACGACCAGCCTGCGCCTCGGCATCTTCGACGGTCTGATCACCACCGTCTTCAGCCTGCCGCTCGTGCTCGCCGGCTTCTCCCCGGTGCTCGTCCTCGCCGCGACCGGTCTGGTCATCGGTTATCAGACCTGGATCCACACCGAGACGATCACGAAGATGCCTCGCTGGTTCGAGGCTGTCTTCAACACGCCGTCCCATCACCGCGCCCACCACGGTGCCGACGAGCACTATCTCGACGTCAACTACGGCGGCATCCTCATCATCTGGGACCGTCTGTTCGGCACCTTCCGAGCCGAGGCGAACCGGCCCGAGTACGGCCTGACCACCCAGATCGAGTCGGCCAACCCGCTCGACATCCAGTTCTCCCAGATCACGCTGCTGGCCGAGGACCTGCGACGCGACACCGACTGGGGCACCCGCGTGCGCCGGCTGTGGAACCGGCCCGGCTGGGAGCCGGCCGAGACGGCACCGGCCGCGCCCGCCACCACCTGAGCGGACCGCACGACACGGGCCGACTCTCGGCCGTGCCTAGCCTGCGGTGATGCGTACCTTCGATGTCGCGGTGGTCGGCCGCGGGCTCTTCGGATCGGCCGCGGCCCGCCACCTCGCGGACGCGGGGTGCAGTGTCGCCGCCATCGGCCCCACCACCGACGACGGGCCGACGGGGATGCCATCGAGCCATGACGACGAAGCCCGCCTCACCCGACGGGTGGACGCCGACGAGCGCTGGGCCCCTTTCACCGAACGGGCCGTCGACGCCTACCGGACGATCGAGCAACGCAGCGGGATCGACTTCTACCGGCCGGTGGGTGGACTGACGGCGGCCCGGCCCGGGGGCGATGGCAAGAACGGCGACCCGATCCCGTTCCTGGTCGAGCACAGCCCGCACGGCGATGTCTGGGAGCCGGGGAACCGGGGGTGGAAGGCCCGGTGGCCGATGCTCGAGTTCCCGGCGACCCATGCGATCCACCACGACCCGGCGCCCGCCGGTTTCATCCGACCCAAGCGCATGATCGCGGCCCAGGAGGCGCTCACCGCCGAGGCGGACGGTCACCTGGTCGACGACACCGTGGCGTCGGTGACGCCTGCGACCGGTGGCGGCTACCGGATCGAGACCACGACCGGCGCGATGTTCGAAGCCGAGCGGGTCGTGATCGCGACCGGTGCGTTCGCCAATGTCCACGGCCTGCTTCCGAAGCCGGCGGCCATCACCGTGAAGACCGAGATCGTCGTCCTCGGCGAGGTGTCCGACGCCGACGCCGAACGCTTGGCCGACTATCCGACCGTGCTCCACCAGATCGATCCGGGCCGGATCGACGACATCTACATGACGCCACCGCTTCGATTCCCCGACGGCCGGCACTGGGTGAAGCTCGGCGCCAACACCGAGCTCGACACCTGGCCGACCTCGCTCGAGGAGATGCGGAGTTGGTTCGCGTCCGACACCGACCCCGACCACCTGCCGATCCTGCAGCCGGCCCTGCGTGCGCTGTGGCCCGAGATCGAGTTCGTCTCGTTCCGGACCAAGCCATGCATCGTCACCTACACGCCGGATCACATACCGCTGATCGAGGAGGTCGCGCCCGGGCTCGTCGTGGCGACCGCCGGCAACGGCTCCGGCGCCAAGGGCGCGGACGCGTGGGGCGCCGCTGCGGCCGAGCTGGTGCTCGGTGGCTCGCCGATCTGATCAGGGGCAGGCGTCGATCCAGTCGATCTCGAACTCGAACTCGCCGTCGACACCGTCGGCGAGGATCACGCCGATCTGGGTTGCGAGATCCGGTACGAAGGGCTCGGCGGTGACGAGACTGCCGAAGATCCTCGGCTCCATGCCGACCAGCGACACGATGACCTCCTCCCAGTCGCCGCCGATCGCATCGATCGGCGCATAGTGGGTGACCCGGGCCTGGCCCCGGGTCGCATCGTCGGCCAACAGCTCGTAGCGACGACCGTCGGTGCGGACCCGCATGGTCAGCGACGTCGCTCCGTCGAGCTCGCCGTCGACCGGGCCGCGGATCGAGGAGAAACCGCCTCCCGCGGTCACGATGGTTCCCGTCCAGGTGAGGCCGACCTCGTCGACGGCACCGTCGGCGCTCGACCGACCGCCCATCACGCCGTCGTTGACGATGAACCACGTCGTGTCGTCGAAGTCCGTGACCCGCACGCATGCGGGCGTTGCGCCGAGCGTCGTCGTGGTCGAGGCGTCCGGCGCCACGGTCGTGGTCGACACTTCGGGCGCCACGGTCGAGCTCGTGGTCGGCGCCGTCGTGGTCGACGTCGTCGTCGAGCTCGTGGAGGCCGGGTCGGCCGGCGCCTCCGTCGCTTCGGTTTCCGAGCTCCCGCATGCAGCGGCGAAGGCGATGGCGATGGCGGCGAGCAGGGGACGCGACGGCACGAGGTCAGTCTGACGAGCCGTCGCCCCCTATGCGCAGTCGAGCGTTCGCCTAGCGCTGGGCTCGTGCGGCGAGCATCGCCTGCAGGGTCACGGCGGCGTCGGCGTCACGAGCGGTCATGCGTTCGATCACGGCGGGGTCCACCTCCAGCTCGGCGAGGACTTCGGCCACGTGCTCGCCGACTCGGGGCGCCGGCCGAGCCGGGAAGGTCTCCGCCGTCGGCCGCTCCCCGCCGAACGGGACCGGTGGCCGGGCGAGCCGCATCGCACCGGCGTCGGGGTGTTCGGCGTCGATGATGCTGCCGAGGTGACGGACCTGCTCGTCGTCGCCCACCTCGTCGAGTGCGTTGAGCCGTGCGACCGGAATGCCGAAGGCATCGAGCGTCTCACAGGCCTCGGCGATCTCGACGTCGGCGAGCAACGCGTTCACGGCGTCGACGAACTCCTGACCACTGCGAATGCGGTCGTGCAGGGTGGCGAACCGCGGGTCGAGGTGGAGTTCGGCCCCCCGCCATACCGACAGCAACTCGACCGCCTCGTCGGAGGTGAGGATGATCGCGATCGGACCGTCCTTGGCCCGAAAGAGCGGGAACCAGTCGGCGAGCTCGGCCGGACCGTCGGTGACACCCTCCCCCACCAACGAGTGCGACCACATCACGTCGGGCCACTGGTAGCTGAGCGCCGACTCGAGCATCGTGATCGGGAGGTGCTGTCCCCGTCCGGTTCGTTCCCGTTCGAGGAGGGCGGCGGTCACGCCCTGGGCGGTGGTGAGCGCGGTGACCTTGTCGAAGATCACCGTGCGGACGTTGGCGGGCTCGCCCATGCCCTGCGCGGCCGCCGTGCCCGAGGTCGCCTGGATCAGCGGATCGAAAACCCTGCGGTTGTGGTACGGACCGTCGCCGTATCCGGTGATCGAGGCATGGACGAGCTCAGGGCGTCGAGCCGAGAGGACGTCGTAGCCGAGCCCGAGTCGATCGAGCACGCCCGGCCGGTAGTTGTCGATCAAGACGTCGGCGGTCTCGACGAGTCGAAGGAAGAGGTCGCGTTCGTCCTCCGCCTTCAGGTCGAGCACGACCGAGCGTTTGTTGCGGTTGAGGCTGGCGAACAGCGAGCTCACGCCACCACGGGACGGGCCGAGGTAGCGCGCGGTGTCGCCGATCATCGGTGGTTCGATCTTGATGACATCGGCGCCCTGGTCGGCGAGCGTCATGGCCGCCATCGGACCGGAGACGGTCGTGGTCAGTTCGAGTACGCGGATCCCGCTGAGCGGTCCCGTCGGCTGCTCCCCCATGGAACGACGGTAGCCGGTGTGACCGAGGCGCTCGACGGGAGTGGTCGGGACCGATGGCCGAGGACGCCGACCGGGCGCAAGAGACGATTCAGTCGAGGGCGGCGGCGGTCGCGACCATGGCCGCGAGCGTCGGCGTCGCCCGGTCCGGGCGACGCCGATCAGAGCAGCACCGAAGGGTCGTAGAAGCCGAGTCCGCCGTCGCCGTAGTCCATGTCGAACCCGAGGCGGCTGCGCATCTCGTCGGGCAATGCGAGGGCATCGGCCAGCGGCATGGAGACGTGGTGATTCTCCTCGGTGCGGAGCCAGCCGAGGTTGAACGTGTAGATGACCCCGTAGCGCCACTCGTTCTCGGTGACGTTCGCACCAGCACCGTGAAGCGTGCCGCCCAACCAGAACAGCACCGATCCGGCCGCCAGCTCGGCCCGGACGATCTCGTCGGGCCGCGCCACCCGGTCGGCCTCCCATCGATGGCTGCCGGGCACGATCCGGGTTCCGCCGTTGTCGGCGGTGAAGTCCGAAACCGCCCACATCGACGCGAGGATGAGATTCGGCCGCGGGACCGGGAAGTACGGGTAGAGATCCTCTTCTCGATGCAGGACCTGGTCGCGGGCGCCAGGGCCGACCTCGAGCGCTGCGCTCACGTTGAGTTGCCACTTGGTCGAGTTCGGACCGAGGTGCCGATCGCCGAGGCCGGTCACGACGTCGTGCATCATCAGCTCCCGCATCGTCGGTGAACGGTGCGGGATAGCGACGATCCGACGCGTGAGACCGGGGTAGAAGTCGTCGGGCCGGTCGGCGCCCACCCCCGCCGAGCCCATGGGCTCCGCCAGCTCGGACCGCACCGCCGTCCGCTGCTCGGGGCTGAACACGTCCCGCACAACGAGTGCACCCGCGTCCTCGAGCAGCGCGTGCATCTCATCGATGCTCGCGCCCGGTTCACAGGTCGGAATCGAGGCAGCCATGCCTCAGTCTGACCCGGGCGACGGAAGTCGGTCGAGACGAAGCCGCACCCGCGTACCTCGACCATCGGCCACCGGCGACTCGACAACGACCTCGCCGTACACATCGGCGACCTGCTTGACCAGGGCGAGACCGAGCCCGTGGCGCGAGCCGGCGTAGCGTTCGAACACGTGCGGGACTCGCTCGGGCTCGATGCCAGGGCCGCGATCGGTGACGGTCACCGCTGCGCCGCCTCCGACCCGCTCGACATCGATCGACACCGGCGATGCGCCGTGCTCGAGGGCGTTCTCCACCAGGTTGGCGACGGCCCGTTCGACACTGGGCCCGTCGATGCCGATCACCAGCGCCTCGGGCGCACGAACGTCGATCCCGGCCTCGGGCCGGACCAACCGCTGGCGATCGACGATCCTCGCCACGATGGCGACCAGATCGTTGTCGATCTGTTCGACCTCGCTCTGTCGGGCGCGGGCCGACGAGAGCAGATCGTCGAGGGTCGCCTGCAGGCGCGCGGCGTCGGCCTGGCACGCGGCGAGATCCTCGGCGACTTCGGGCGTCCCGACCCGCCGGACGGCGACGTCGAGCCGAGCGACCAGCGCGGCCAACGGTGTGCGCAACTCGTGGCTGGCGTCCTCGAGCAGTCGCCGTTCGAGCGTCGACGCGGCAGCCAGTCGGTCGAGCATCCGGTCGAAGCTCGCCGCCAACGCATCGAGTTCGTCGGGCGCTCCGACGAGGCCGAGACGACGATCGAGCGAACCGGCCAGGATCTCATCGGCCAGCCGGGTCATCTGCTCGATGGGGTCGACCGCACGCTTGGCCCAGAACCACACGACGACGAGCGCGGCGAGTCCCAGCAGGGCCGCCGTGACCGGGATCCAGGGGGACACGCCGGATTCGGTGGTGACCTCGAGTGGCCCGTCGCCCGTGGCGTCGATGCTCTCGTCCTCTTCGACACCGAACACGACGAGCACCAACACGATCACGGGCATCACGGCGGCGACGGCGCCGAACGCCACCAACTGCCGACGAAGCGAACCACGACTCATGGCGCGTCGAGGCGGTAGCCGGCCCCGCGGACCGTCGAGATCAGTGCCGGCTCCCCGAGCTTGCCGCGCAGGCGCGACACGATGACCTTCACGCTGCCGCTGAGATCGTCGGCGTGTGCATCCCAGCAGTGCTCGAGCAGCCGTTCCGCCGGCACGACCTCACCGGGATGAACGGCCAGGTAGTGCAGCACGGCGTACTCCCGACCCGTCAGGTCCACGCCGACGCCTCGGCGGGCCACCCGGCGACCGGCCTCGTCGATGCGGAGGTCGCCCATCTCGATCACCGAGCCGCGCTGCACCTCCCGACGCAGCAGCGCCCGGATCCGGGCGGCGAGCTCAACCAGGCTGAACGGTTTCACCAGGTAGTCGTCGGCTCCGGCGTCGAGACCCGCGACCCGATCGGCGACGCCGTCACGAGCGGTCAACATGAGCAGCCGCTGGGGCCGGACCAGCACCCCGTCCTGCATCTGGCGGCACAGCTCCAGGCCGTCGCCGTCGGGGAGTCCGAGGTCGAGGCACACGACGTCGTACTCGGTGGCGACCAACCGTTCCTCCGCTTCGGTCGCCGAGACGGCCCAGTCGACGGCGAGGTCCTCGAGCCGAAGGCCGGTCACCACGGCTTCGCCCAACGATCGGTCTTCCTCGACGAGCAGCACCCTCATGGCACCTCGATCTGGACGCACGCCACCCGTTCGGGATCGTCGGCGTCGACGACCACGCTGACCACCATCGTCGGGCCTTCGGGCGCGGTGAGCACCACATGGGTGCGGCGCCCGTCCTCGACGTGGATCATGTCGACGGTATAGCCGACGAACTCGTCCTGGATCCGGGCGATCTCGCCGGCCTGCTCGTCGACCGACAGCCCCTGCGCCAGCCGTTCGGAGACGTGGCGTTCAGCGAAACGGCGGCGGGCGTCGGCGTCGCCAGCGAGCAGGATCTCGACCATCGCCGACGCGGTCGCACCAGCGTCACCGTCGGGGAACCCGTCGGCGGCCGGGAACGCCGTCGGGTCGATGGGCGGAAGACAGTCTGCGCCGATTCCACCGTCGAGGAGCGTCTCGGCGATGCGGAACGCGGCGTCCTCGTCAGCGCCCGAGGTGTTGGAGGCGATGAAGACGAGCAGGTCGTCGTCGGGGAAGCGCAGGATGTCGGCGAAGAAGATCCCGTTGCCACCGTTGTGGCCGTGGAACCATCCGCCGTCGCCGTCGGGGAAGCTGACCCAGCCATACCCGTAGTACGTGCCGGCACCCTCACCTTCCTCGACATGACGAGCGAACAGCTCCGCCTTCGCGTCGGCGGAGAGGACCTCGTCGCCGTCGAGCGCATCGCTCCACCGACGCATGTCCGCAGCCGACGACAGCAGGCCACCGTTCGCCCGGAGATTCCACCATGGTCCGTCGTCGGCCCACACCTGGTCGTTCGGCGCGCCGAGCCGATCGGGCCCGTCGTACCCGACGGCGATAGCCACGCCGGTGTAGTCGGGCAACACGTAGCCGGTGGCGTCCATCTCGAGCGGCTCGAAGAACACGTCTCGCAGATACGCCTCGTAGCCCTGACCGGACACCGACTCCACGACCATGCCGAGCAGGCTGTACCCGACGTTGGAGTAGCGGTACGGGCCCGGATCCCCGATCCAGTCGGCGGCGCGTCCGACGAACGCAGCCTGGTCGATGACCTCGTCGTCGTCGCCGATCCCGTCGGGCAATCCGGCGGTGTGGGTGAGCAGCTGATGCAGGGTCAGTCCCGCGAGCGACGGGTCGAGACCGGCGAGGTGATCACCGATGGGGTCGTCCACTGCGAGCCGGCCGTCCATCTCCAGCCGGAGGATCGCAGCGGCGGTGAACTGCTTGGTGATCGAGCCGATGTCGAAGACCGTATTCTCGTCGATCGCCGGCCCGTCGGGCCCGTCGGCGGCGCCCAGCGAGTGCGTGCGCAGTCCGCCGCGGTGATCGACGAGCACGATGCCGTTGAATCCCGAGGCGTCGAGCTGGGCGATGACGTCGTCGAGATCCGCCGGCGCCGGCGGTGCCGCCACATCGACGTTCTCGCTGAGGCCGACCGCCTCCAGCGCACCTTCGACGGGGCCGTCCTCGCCGCAGCCCGAGGCGAGCACGGCGATCGACACGATGAGGGGGATGATTCGCTTCATGACCCCGACCCTGCCGACACCGAGGTGAACGGCCGGTCAACGGGGTCGGCCATTGCCCGGTAGGCGACGACGATCCAGAATCCGAGCATGCCTCCGACCGGCGATTCGACGATGCGGGCGATCACCCATCACCGCTACGGCGGGCCCGAGGTGCTTGCGGTCGAGACGGTCGACCGCCCGAAGCCCGCCCACGACCGGGTGCTGATCCGGGTGCAGGCGGCGGAGGCGTGCAAGTCCGACTGTGAGATGCGCGGCTTCGACTTCTCGGTGAAGTGGTTCTGGCTCCCGCTTCGCCTCGCGTTGGGCGTCCGTCGTCCGCGGCGTTCGATCCTCGGCCTCTACTTCGCCGGCGTGGTCGAGGAGGTGGGCGCCGACGTCGCCGGTTTCACGCCCGGCGACGCCGTCTACGGCTCACCCGGGATGCGTCGAGGCGCCTACGGCGAGTACCTCTCACTCCCGGCCGATGCGGTCATCGCCGCGAAGCCGATGTCGATGTCGTTCGCCGAGGCGGCGGCGGTCCCGCTCGGCGCGATCAATGCGCTGCACTTCCTCCGGGCGACCGATCTCACGCAGGGCGAGCGGATCCTGATCAACGGTGCGGGTGGGGTGATCGGTGCGTACGCCGTGCAGTTGGCGGCGGCGTGGGGTGCGCAGGTCACCGCCGTCGACGCCGGTCACAAGGAGGCGTTCGTCCGCGAGCTGGGGGCGTCGTCGTTCGTCGACTACCAGCGCACGTCCGTGACCGAGCTCGACGAGCGGTTCGACGTGATCTTCGACATGGTCGCGTCGACGCGGGTCGGGCCGATGCTGCGGCTCCTCGGGCCCGGCGGCCGCTACGCGCACGGCAACCCCAGGGTCCGCACCCTGCTGCGGGCGCCGTTCGTGTCACGCTTCACCGACAAACGGATGCATGTCGCCTTCGCCGACGAGACCCCAGCGGTCCTCACCGAGCTCGCGGCGCTGGCCGACGCGGGCGTCATCGGTCCGATCGTCGATCGGGTCCTGCCGATGGAGGAGGCACCCGAGGCCCATCGCCTGGTGGAGACCGAGGAACGGGTGGGTGCCGTGGTGTTGGCGATCGGCCCGCGAGCCGAGGCGTCAGTCGGCTGATCGGTCGGCGAGTCGAACGAGGCCGTCGAGGATCAGGTCGAGCACCAGCTCGAAGCTGCTGCCGGTGTCGCCGGCGAGATGCTGTTCGATGTGGACGATCGAGTGGCGATGGCCGACCGGGTCCAGCGACTCCATGTACGTCCGAGCCATGTCTTCGAGGGGTTCGTCGCCGGCGCCGGCGTCCATCTCCTGGGCCTGGAGGGTGTAGCCGATGACGTGGTTGGTGACGGCATGGAAGCCGTGGTGCGCGAGGTCGTCGGGGAGGCCGCTGCGGTCGAAGGCGGCGAGCAGGTACTCCATATGGTCGCGCCGATGTGGCCCGGGAAGGAACCGCAGCCAGAGGGTGGGTGCCCACGGGTGGCGGACGAACACGTCGCGGGTGGCGATCGCATGCTCACGGATCCCCTGCATCGGTTCGGTGTCGGGCCCCGGGATGGTGATGGCGCCGGCGACCCCGTCGACCATCAGGCCGAGGAGTTCGTCCTTGTTGGCGACATGGCGATACAGCGCCATCACCTTGTAGCCGAGCTCGTCGGCGAGCCGCCGCATCGTGACCGAGCTCACTCCGTCGGCGTCGGCCAGGGCGATCCCGACGTCGACGATCCGTTGGGCATCGAGCGGTTCTCGGACAGGCGTGGGGCGGTCGGTCAACCGGTGTGATCCGTTTCACTCGAACAGGGCCTTGACAGCGTACATCGTACGCATGATGATGACCAGCACTGCGTACGATGTACGCACCACCGGATCCCCCACTCGGGCGAGTCCCCCGAGACGACGAACAGAGACGACGATGACGATGACCGAGCACGACACCCCCACCACCGACGAAACGAACGGTCGGCCGCGCCCCGGGCGCATGCCGGCCGTGGTCCACCGCACCTACGGCACCGGGGCTACGACCGAGCGCACCGAGCTCGGCGTTCCGGTCGCCGCCGCCGGCGAGGTGCTCCTCGAGGTCAAGGCGGCCTCGCTCAACGCCCTCGACTGGCACTTCCTCACCGGCACGCCCTACGTGCTCCGCCTCCAGAACGGCGTGCGCCGCCCCAAGCGCACGGTTCCGGGCGCCGACGTCGCCGGCCGAGTCGTGGCCGTCGGGCCCGACGTCGCCGACGTCGCGGTCGGCGACGAGGTGTTCGGCGAAGGCAGCGGCGGCGGATGCGCTCCGTATGCGGTCATCAAGACCACAGGCATCGTGCCCAAGCCGATCGGCGTGACCTTCAACGACGCAGCGGCCACACCCGTCGCCGGCCTCACCGCACTCCAGGGCCTGCGCACCCACGCCGACGTGCAACCGGGCGACCACGTGCTGATCAACGGCGCCGCCGGCGGGGTCGGCACCTTCGCCGTGCAGATCGCCAAGGCGCTCGGCGCCGAGGTCACCGCCGTGTGCAGCGGGCGCAACGTCGAGATGGTGCGGTCGCTCGGCGCCGACACGGTCGTCGACTACGAGACCGAGGACGTCACCGTCGGCGGCGCCCGATTCGACGTCATGCTCGACAACGTCGGCAACCACAGCCCCGCCCAGGTCCTGTCGATGCTGAAACCCGACGCACGCTTCGTCGCGGTCAGCGGCCCGAAGGAAGGCAAGTGGCTCGGGCCCATCGCCCACGTCCTGCGGACGTGGTTGGCGTTCCGGCGAGCTCAGCCGTCCTTCCACCAGTTCGTGGCCGAGGCTCGCCACGACGACCTGACCACGCTCGGCGAATGGCTCGCCGACGGCACGATCATCCCGCAGATCGACCGGGTCATCGGTCTCGACGAGGTCGCCGCAGCCCTCGATGAGATCGGCACCGGCCACACCCGGGCCAAGATCCTGGTCGATCCGAACCGCTGACGGCCGGCTACTTCAGCCGCCGAGCCGGCCGACGTTCAGATCCACGCCCCCGTCGATCCCGGCGACGTCAGCGAAATAGCTGAACTGCCAGACCATCCATTCGCGATCGGGGCGCCGAAGGATGCGACGCTCCCAGAGCTGGCGGTCGAACGCCTCGAAGATGCCGTACCGGTCGTCGAACGCTGACTCGACATAGAGCACCACCTGCTCCCCCGTCGCGGACTCGACTTCGTCGATCCATGCCGCCACCTCACGATGGACCCACTCGGTCGTCGGCCGCTCCGAGCAGTTGTTCGGGAACTCGAGATCCAACGCCGGCGGTAGCGTTGCCTGCGCGTGATCGACCACGCGGAGGAAGTTGTCGGCTTGCTCGACCCCGGTCCGACAGAGCGTGAAGAAGTGGTAGGCCCCGACGTCCAGCCCGGCCGCGGAAGCCCCATCCCAGTTTGCGTCGAAGCGAGCGTCGATCCAGTCACCGCCTTCCGTGGCCTTGATGTAGGCGAACGAGATGTCGTCCTCCGCCACCGCCGACCAATCGATGTCGCCTTGGTGATTCGACACGTCGACGCCATACACCTCGCCGCTGTCGAGGCTCGGGCGGTAATGCGGCAACCAGGCCCGCCACACGAGCAGCGCGATGCCGATGCCCACGACGACCATGCTGGCGGGGAGCCACACTCGCTTCTGTCGCAACCAAGCGCCGGCCCTGTGCACCTTCGTACTCTCGCATCGCAGACCCGAGCGGGGGCGTCGGGCGTGCGGTGGAACCTACGGCCGCTGGGCCGCGAGCTTGACGAGGATGTCGGTGAGCTGGCTTCGCTCATCGGCGGTGAGCGCTGCGAACATCGTCTCGCCGGTCCAGAGCTTCTCGGGCACGGTCTTCTTGAACCGCCGCCCCTTGGCCGTGAGCACGAGGTTCTTGACCCGCCGGTCGGTCGGGTGGGGCTGACGCTCGATCATCCCGAGCTCTTCGAGACGGTCGGCGACGAGGGTGACGTAGGACGGGTCGATGTCCATGCACGTCGCAAGATCCTTCATCGGCATCGGACCATCGACGCTACGCAGCGCCCAGTAGTCGGTCGTGTTCATGCCGAGCCCTTCGAGCCGCTCGTCGAGGTGACGGGCGACGTTCGGCATGACCGTGAACAGCAGGTCGACCAGTGCCGCCGCCTGTTCTCCCGAGTTTCGATCGTCAGCCATCGCTTCTGCAGGATAGCGCCACACCACGCCCCTTGAAGGGAGCGATCTTCGAGCCGAGAAATAGTTGTCATACTCAACTATTGATGGGCATGATGATCTCTCGAACTCGCGCGACGAGCGCAGACATCGCAAGGGAGCGATCATGGAAGTACTCGAGTGGATCACGACCGGGCTGCTCGTACTGGCCATGGTTGGCATCGGCGGCATGAAGCTGGTCGGCAACAAGGACGGCATCGAGCAGGCCGAGCGACTCGGCTACGACAAGATCCGGATCCCGATCGGCATCGCTGACGTCCTGGCCGCAGCCGGCATCGCCCTCGGCGCCGCCGTCACCGACCTCGAGTGGCTCGGCGCAGCCGCGGCCGTCGGGATCATCGTCATGATGATCGGCGCCCTGGGGCTCCACCTCCGGGCCGGCGACCGGTTCGAGAACATCCCTGCGATCGTGGTGGGGACGGCGGCCGCCCTCTACCTCGTCGCCATCGCCGCCTGACCACGAACGAACGGGAGCACCGCGATGACCCTCACCCTCGGCACCGGCCCGCTCGCCGCCGGCGCACCGACCACGGCGAACTACCGCCTCGACGGACCGCAGCACAAGCTGTTGTTCACGATGTTCCTGCGTCGCATCCGGGCGAAGCTGGCCGGCCGGACGATCGTCGATTCCGAGCGGGCGATGCTGCTCCACGAGAGCAACATCTTCCCCGTCCTCTACTTCCCGATCGACGACCTCGCCTGCGACCTGCTGACCAAGACCGATGTCAGCACCCATTGCCCGTTCAAGGGCGATGCGTCGTACTGGACGATCTCGGCTGGTGACGCCGTCGAGGAGAACGCGATCTGGGGCTACGAGACCCCGATCGACGGCGCGTCGTGGCTCGAGGGCTACGTCGCGATCGAGTGGGGCCGCATGGACCACTGGTACGACGAAGACGACGAGATCTTCGGCCACATCCGCGACCCCTATCACCGGGTCGACGCTCGCCCGACCAGCCGTCGCTACCAGGTCCACATCGACGGCCATCTCGTCGCCGACACCACGTCGGCATTCGTCGTGTCCGAGACCGGCGGCGACAACCGCATCTACATCCCACCCGCCGACGTGCAGACCGATCAGCTGACCCGGTCCGACACGACGACCCACTGCCCTCACAAGGGCGACACCACCTACTGGCACCACCCCGAGACCAACTCGACCGACGTCGCCTGGAGCTACCCCGCCCCACTCGAGGAGGCGACCCGGGTGGCGGGGCACTTCTGCTTCGATGGCCCCGCCGTCGAACTCACCCGACTCGGCGCCTAGCGCAGCAGCACGAACGCGAAACGACCGCCGGTTGACCGGCGGTCGTCTCTGCGTCTGTTCGGATCCGACGATCGGTTACTCGATACGCATGCCGGACAGCGCCCGGCTGATGACGAGCTGCTGGATCTGCTCGGTGCCTTCGAAGATGTCGTGGATCTTGGCGTCGCGGTGCCAGCGCTCGACCGGGTACTCACGGGTGTAGCCGTAACCGCCGAGGATCTGGATCGCCCGCTCGGTGGTCCAGGTGGCGACGCGGCCGGCCTTCATCTTGGCCATCGAGCCTTCGGCGTTCTTGAACGCACGCTGCTTGCCGAGGTTGGCCGCCTTCCAGATGAGCGCGCGGGTGGCCTCCACCTCGGTGGCCATGTCGGCGAGCATGAAGGCGATGCCCTGATTCA
>JBCCWI010000070.1:0-22306 GCA_039193795.1 Actinomycetota bacterium
GGAAGAAGAGCCAGCTCGCCAAGCGCCTGAACGCAGGCGCCTGAGCGACCGGCGCCCCGATGACCGGGGGCGCTACCGCCGACCGCTGAGGTTGGCCAACCGAGCGACCAGCACCTCGACCACCAGTTCGGGTGGCCAGTCCTTGGTGCCCCGCAACGCCAGGTCCGCATTGGCGAGCAGCTCGATCGCCCGGCTCAGCTTCTCCGTGCCCAGCCGCCGGCTCTGCTGCATGGCCTTCTTGGCCGGGAACGTGCTGCCCTTCATGCCGAGCACTGTCGCCGCGGCCTTGTCGTCACGCACATCGGCGCCGTCGAGGCGAAGCATGTTGCTGTAGCGCTTGTGCAGGACGGCGAGCAGCCGGAACGCCGCGCCGTTGCGATCGGTCGGCGAGCCGGCGTACGGGATGAGCCGGGGCAGGATCGCCAGCGCGGCAGCGACGTCACCGCCGTCGATCGCGTCGTCGAGCGCCCACGGCACGGTCGACCCCTGATCGCCGCCGAACGTGGCGATGTCGTCGGCGCCGACGTCGGCACCGTGACCGAGTGCACCCTCCAGCGTGCGGAGGAGCCCGATCACCCGGCTGCGGTCCTCGCCCAGGAGATCCTCGACCGCGGCGGCTGCACCCCGGTCGAACGACAGCGAGCTGGCGGCGAGCTGGTCACGCAGCCAGTCCCCCGCCGCCTTTCCCTTCGGCGCCGCGGTCTGGACGACCTCGGCCCCGGCGACCTCGGCCGCCTCCTTGAGCGCCTTGGGCAGCGCGGGCATGCGATCGACCTTGGGCTCGACGCCGCGCTCCCACACGAGCACCAGATCGGTCGTGTCGAGCGGTTCGCTCAGCAGGTCGACGATCGGGCTGTAGTCGTCCTTCTTGGAGAAGCGGCTCAGGTGCCGGCCGACCACCACCCGACGGTCGGTGAGGAACGGTGGCGTGCGGGCGGCGTCGAGCACCTTCGCCGACTCCCAGTCGCCGTCGTCGTTGCGGTAGTCGGTCTCGGTCAACAGCTCCAGCATGAGGCTGCGATCGCCGTCGCCGACGAGCTCGTCGACCGCGCTGCTGACCGCCTCACCGACGAGAATGGGATCGTCGCCGATGATCAGCCGCAGGACCATCAGTGGGTCCCGGACAGCGCGAACCGGTCGTCGGCTCGCGCCTGCAGGATGGCGGACATCGTGTCGGCGAGCCGGCGGTTGCCGCGGACGTCGTGGGCCCGCAGGATGCGACACCCGAGCGCGATCCCGAGCGCGTGAGCGCCGAAGGTCGCCTCGCGTCGATCGTCGACCTCGGTGCCGACGAGCTCGCCGAGGAACCCCTTGTTGGATGCCGACAAGAACACCGGGAAACCGATGGCGACGAGGTCGTCGGAGTGGCGCAAGAGCTCGGTGGACATCTCCGGGGTCTTGCCGAGGTCGAGGCCTGCATCGATCATGACCCGCTCACGGGGAACGCCCGCCTCCAACGCCATCGTCGAGCGGCGACGGAGGAACGACACCACGTCGTCGCGGACACCATCGGGGTAGATCGGTTCGGGGTCGGGGATGCGAGGACCGATCCGGACGTGGGTCGCGACGACCGATGCGTCGTGGCGAACGGCGACCGGCAGATACTCCGGGTCGGCGAACCCGGAGATGTCGTTGCCGATGTCGGCGCCCACCTTGCAGGACTCCTCGAACACCGAGGCGCGGAAGGTGTCGACCGAGATCGGCAGGTCGAAGCGTTTGCGCAGCGCCTCGACCGCCGGCACGACCCGGTCCAACTCCTCTTGCACCGTGACCTCCGGGCCCGGTCCGGCCTTGCTGCCACCGACGTCGAGGAAGTCGGCGCCCTCGTCGACCAGCTGCTCGGCCTTGCGCAGGAACTCGTCGAAGGCCCAGTACTCGCCCCCGTCGTAGAACGAGTCGGGCGTGCGGTTGAGGATGCCCATGACCAGGGCCCGGGTGGTGATGTCGAAGCGCGTCGTACCGAGTTCCACGTGCATCGGCGCCGACCCTATCGGGCGGTGTCGATGGTCGGGGTCAGTCGCGCCACAGGCGGTCGATGTCCTGGAAACCGCCGGCGGCGATCCGGTCGAGATCGGTGTTGTGGGCCCCGCGGAAGTCGTTGAGGCCGAGCTCGTCGCGGATGTCCGAGGACGCGGCGGCGAGACCGTCGTCGATCGGAATGCCCGTGCCGTCGGCGACCCGAACCAACCCCGAGAACGCCGCGATCGTCGCGGCGGCCTGCCCTGCACCGTCGGCACCGACGGCGGCGATCACCGCGGCGCGAACGTCGTCGAGGGGTTCGCCCCGAACCGCCGCTTCGGCGAAGGCGATCAACTCCGCCCCGGCGGCGACGCCGGAAGCGGTGGCGTCGCCCCCCACCGTGGCACCGAGATCGGCGGCATCACCCAGCGCGTCGCTGCTCGCACGGAGCAGCGTGGTGTGGGCCGTCGTTCAATAGAAGCACTCGTTGAGCGCGGCGACCCGCGACGCGACGAGCTCGACCTGGGGGCGACTCAGCGGGGTCTCCCACACCAGGTGCTCGAAGCCGGCCTCGGAGTACATCGGCCGCACGAGCGTGTAGAAGGCGAGGTTGGCCGTCGGAACGAGGCTGAGCGCGCGGGCGACGTTGGCGAAGTCGAACGGGTCGATCATGGGCACGTGGGCGCCGATGTCGCCGAGCCCGTGAGGCCGTTCGCGTGACGGTTCGCCGGCGTCGGACGCCGGTTCGCCCAGGGGCACCACCGCCTCGCCGGCGCACTCGGCGTACATGTGCACGATGACGGCGACGGCGGCGATCCCGACGAGTTCGACGTACGGACCGTCGCCGAGCGCCTCGATCTGGACGGAGGCCCAGGCTCGATCCACCGATCCCGGATCGGTCGCGATCTTGTCGATCACCACCAGGGCGGCGTCGGACAGGCCCTCGACCTCGGCCGGGAGCTCGCGCATCCACGGCGGCGTGCCGCGCTGAACGAAGCCGTCGCGTGCGCGCCGCGCGATTGCGCCGAGTTGCTCTGCGTCCCACCAGGTTCCGGCGTGTCGGAGCTGGTCGTGAACCGACGCGAGCGACTCGCGGATCCGGTCCGTGGTGACGACGGTGGTGCTCATGGGGGTTCATCCTGGCACGGCGCCGTCGGACACACCCGAACGACGAGCGTGTGGTCGGTGCCATCGGATGCCGGCACGACCGAGACCACGCCGGCCTGGAGGACGGTGCCCGGGTGCACGGCGTGGCCGTCGGGCACCCGGTGCAACGGGGGCGCGGCGATCTCGACGTCGCCGAAGCGAGTGCGTATGGCGATGACCGCCTCGGCATCGGCCCGGTCGCCGTCGGTCGCCACGATCAGGTCGATGCGGCGCACGCCGGCGTGACGCAGCGCCTCGAGGACGTCGCGTGGCCGGTGGGGATCGTCGAGCTCGACCACCACCGAGCCGTGGTTGTGCACGACGAGCCCCGCACCGATCGCCACCGACCCCGGTTCGAGCGCTGGGCTCGCCCTCACGGCGACGGCGACGACCCCGACCGCCACCGCCGCGCCGAATCGGCGTTGTGCCCCGCGCGGCGCGAGCAGACACGCGGTCGCGGCGCCGAGCAGCACCACACCGACACCGCCGACGGTCACGAACGGTCCGGACGCGGTGACCGATGCGACGCCGCGCACCCAGCCCACGAGCAGGGCCGTCGGCAGGTGGAGCCACCCGGCAACGGGCTCCCCGGCGATGCCCGCGACCAGCCCGCCGGTCCACCCCCACATCATGATCGGCCCCGAGACGGGCCCGGCCAACAGGTTGGCCGGCAGCGATGCCAGCGGCACCGGACCGAAGACCAGCACCAACAACGGGGCCACCGCGAGCTGTGCGGAGATCGTCGTGGCGGCGGCGACCCGCACGAGTTCGGGTCCCCGCAAGCGCCCGGCGAGGGGGCCCGACAGCCAGACGATGCCCCCGGTCGCGAGCACCGAGAGTTGGAACGCAACGACGCGGACCAAGAAGGGGTCGAGGACGAGCAGGCCCGCCACCGACATCGACAACGCTCGACGCCCGTCGACGGGGCCGCCGAGCACGGCAGCGCCGACACTCACACCGGCCATCACCGAGGCCCGCAGCACCGAGGCCTCGAATCGGGTGAGGGTCACGAAGCCGACGAGCGCGAACAGCACGACCGCGACACGGCCGGCGGGGCGGAGGCGCCGGGTCAACGGACCGAGGAGCGCGAGGACGAACGCGACGTTCTGGCCCGACACGACCAGCAGGTGCCCGAGCCCTGCGGCCCGGAAGTCGTCCGCGACCGTGGCCGACTGCTCCCGATCGTCGCCGAGCACCATGCCGCTGAACACGGCTCGGTCATCACGTTCGAGCGACGCTGCACCCTCGGCCAGCAGCCGTCGGACCGCATTGGTCGCTCGACTGAGCGGCGATCCCGTCGAGTGGCTCCGGATCTCGTCGACGGTCACCGAACCGACCTCGTGGCGCCACCGCGCCCAGTCGTCGTCGGCCCGCACCGGACGAAAGGACCCGACGATCCACACCCGCTCCCCCGCCAGGCTGTCGTCGAGGCGGCCAGCCAGCGGGCCGTGGGCGGTGATCGACACGCGGTGGGTCCCCCAGGTGGCCCCGGCGCGCACACCAACGGGGCCCGACGGGCGCGGATCCGACGTCAGGGTCACCCAGCCCTCGACGGGCCCCGCCGGCGGCGGGTCGAAGCGGTCGAGCGCCCGGTCCGACCACCATCCGGCAGCGAGCACGACCGCGACGACGACCAGCACCGGGCGCCGCCACCGGACTGCCACCATCGCCGCCGGCAGCCAGAGCCAGCCGATCGAGAGCCGCGACCAGGTGCCGATCACGACGGCCCCGGCGACGACGTGCGCCGTCATGGGGCCACCAGCCCGCGTAGGGCGTCGAGCTTCGCCGGCCCGATCCCCGGCACGGCCAACAGATCGTCGACGGTGCCGAACGGGCCCTCCCGGCTGCGGTGCTCCACGATGGCGTTCGCGAGACTCGGCCCGATCCCGGGCAACGTCTCCAGAGCCTCGGCCGAGGCGGTCGAGAGCGCCACCACACCTCCCGGTTCAGCACCGGCATCGTCGCCGCCGGTCCCGACGATGACCACCACGTCCTCACCCTCGACCGGGACCCAGATCCGTTGGCCGTCGGCGACCGGCTGCGCGAGGTTGATCTGCCGTCGATCGGCCCCGTCGGTGAGGCCGCCGGCCGCGTCGATCGCATCGGTCACGCGCGAACCCGGCCGCAGCTCGTGCACCCCTGGGAACCGCACGGCACCGTCGACGTGCACGACGACGACATCGACGGAGCCGGCCGTGGTGGTCGGCGCCGGGGCCGCCACCTCCTGCACGAACGGCAACTGCTCCTCGGCAGGCGGAGGCGGGGGCCGCAGCGCCCACCAGGCCCCGAACCCGACCGCGAGGATGCCGGCGAGAGCACCGAGCAGACCGGCGGGTCGCAGACCGAGGCGATCGGCGAACAGGACGGGCGCGCGGCGCCACGTGACGGGTTCTTCGATCGGCTCGTCGCCGTCCACGGTCGCTCCTGGGCGAGGGGACTCGTGGGGGAAGTGCGCTCGGACCCGACCCTACCGTCCGGCGATGACAGCGCGTCGGTGGCCCGCCGCGGGGCGCGACCGGCGGCCGCGTTGGACCGCTAGAACAACGCCGTGCTGAGCTTGCGCCGCCACTCGGCGGTGCGGGGGTCGTCGGGACCGAGGACCTCGAGCAGGTCGACGAACTTCTGGCGGTCGTCGTCGTCGAGCTTCACCGTCGGCAACAGCGCGGCGAGCGTGGCGTCGATGTCGTCCATCGACTCGCCGCCGGTGCGGGCGAGGGCGCGGAGATGGCGGGTGGCCGGCGTCTCGGGGATCTTGTCGAGCAGCGCCAGGCCCTGATCGACCTGGCCCTCCTCGATGAGCGCACCCGCGAGTGCGGTGAGGACGTCGGGGTTGTCGGGCTCGAGGGCGTAGGCCTGGTTGAGCGACGCGACGTCGCCGATCTCGAGCAGCCGCTCGACCTCGTTCTGTTCCTCGGTCGGCGCGAGCTTGGAGACGAACTCGCGAACCTGGTCCTCGCCCTGCGCGCCCATGAAGCCGTCGACGATCTCGCCGTCCTTCATCGCGTAGACCGCCGGGATCGACTGGACCCGGAACGCCTGCGCGACCGCAGGGTTGGCGTCGACATCGACCTTGGCGAGTTCGACCCCACCGTTGGTCTCGCCGATCACCTTCTCGAGGATCGGACCGAGCTGTTTGCACGGGCCACACCACTCGGCCCACAGGTCGATCACGACCGGGACCTGGTGGGACCGCTGCACGACATCGGTCTCGAACGTTGCGTCAGTCACATCAGCCATCAGGTCATGCAACGTATCGCCCGCTACGCCAATTCCCGGGCCGGGGTCTACGCTCGAGCAGGAGGAGGTTTCCGTGGCTCGACCTGCACGACCCGACGATCTCTACACCCTGCACAGCGTGCCGTCGCTCGATTCGCCGGTGCTGCTGTTGCACCTCGGCGGCTGGATCGACGCGGGCGCGTGTGCGGCGGAGGCGTTGGACACCATCCTCGGCCAGGTCGCCCCGGCGACCGTCGCCGAGTTCGAGACGGAGTGGCTGCTCGACCATCGGGCCCGTCGCCCGACGATGCACATCGTCGAAGGCGTGAACGCGGGGCTCGACTGGCCCGAGATCACCCTCGTGGCCGGTCAGGACGCGACCGGCAACGACGTGCTGATCCTCCACGGGGCCGAGCCCGACCACAACTGGCGCACCTTCTGCGACGCGGTGGTGGAGCTGGCGACCCGATTCGGTGTAGGCCGGGCGATCGGCCTGGGCGCCTATCCCGCGTCGTCGCCCCACACGCGGCCCTCTCGCCTGAGCGCGACGGCGGCGACACCGGACCTCGCGTCGCTCGGGTTCACCCCCGCGACGCTCGACGTCCCGGCCGGCATCCAGGCTGCGCTCGAGCTTGCCCTGCACGCCGCCGGGATCGAGGCGGTCGGCCTCTGGGCCCAGGTGCCCCACTACATCTCGGGTGCCCACTACCCCGCCGCCAGCCTGGCGCTCGTCGACGGGCTCGTCGGCGCGGCCGGTCTCGTGTTCGACTCGAGCCAGCTCGCGGCCGACTCGCTCGCGACCCGCAACCGGCTCGACGACCTCGTCAGCGACGAGGACTCCCACCGCGAGATGCTGGCGGCGCTCGAGAAGCAGTACGACGATCTCGTCGACGCCGAAGCGGAGCTGGCGAACGGCGACGACCTGGAGAATCAGCTGGAGGCGTTCCTGCGCAGCCAGGACGACCCCGACGACTGACCGGTGGCCCGCATCAGGGCAGGCGCCACAGGTTGGCGCCGCTGAACTCGGCCACGAGAAGGGCACCGGGCGCCACCTCCGCCTCCGGCGACACCAGGAGGTGGGTCGCCGTGCTGCTCGGCTCCACCACGGCGTGGCCGAACCCGACCTCCCATGCGACCGCATTCGTGAGGTTCGGCGACAGGGTCGCGGTGTCGAGGAACACCTCGCCGATCACCTCGTCCTCGGGCAACAGCGCGGCCACCTCTGCGGCGGGAGTGAGCTCGTAGAGCTGATCGAGCGTCGAGTCGCCCGAGTCGATCGCCCACATCGAGAGCAACACCGCGAGCGCCGCCGCCCGGCCCGGACCTCGCCACCGAGCCAGACCCCACAGCAGGAGACCGGTGACGATCGCGACCGACGCGGCGGCGCCCGGCTCGAACACCTGCCCGCCGTAGGGCGCGCCGGACACCTCGACGCCGAGCATCATCACCGGTGACCGCGGCGAGGCCCACGTGTTGCCCGGCCCGTTCCACGCGGCCACGATCCCGGCGAGGACCGGCACGGCGAAGCCGAGGCCGACCGCGGTGCGCCAACGGATCCGGTCGAGTGTGGCCAGACCGACGGCGACAAGGATGGGCGCCATCACCTCGACGTAGCGGCCGTGAAGCCACCGATCCGAACGCGGGATGCCGGTGAGGAACCAGGCGGCCACGGCGAGCACCGCAACCCCCATGGCGAGGATCGGCCAGCCGCGACGGTCTCGAGCGAGGACGACGAGCCCCCAGACCGCGACGAGGGTGCCGGCCAGCACCAGGTAGGTCAGCGCCCCGAGCGCCTGCTGGGGTGCGGCCGGGAACAACTCGTCGACCCCACGGCGTGATGCGAGATCGCCGGCGTCGTAGGTACCGGTGCTGCCGAACGCGGCCTCGGCCGCCGCCGACCGGATCCACTCGATGGCGGCGAGACCGCCGAATCCCCCGACGCCGACCGCGACCGCTGCGGGCCACGACGTTCGTCGAACCGAGCCGACGCCCACGACGATCACCACGACCGCAGCCACGCCCAACCGCGGATGGCCGGCGAACAGCGCGACACCCGCGAGCGCGGCGAGCGCGGCCGACCGGACGGTGCGCCGTTCGACGGCGACGACCGTCGCCAGGGCAGCGGCCGCCGCAAGCAACCAGAGCAGCCGCTCGGACCACGCGATCGACGCCGTCAACATTCCCGCCGGGAGCATCGCGGCGGCGACGGAGGCGGCGAGCGCTGGCCACCACGCCACACCGGCGATCCGGCGCACGAGCGCAGAGAGCACGGGCACCAACGACGCGCCGGCGAGGGCGTTGACACCGCGGGCCCAGACGAGCATCGCCGACTCGTCGAGCCCGATCAGCCAGCCGGGCGCGAGTAGAGCGGGATACAGCGGCCCGTACGGCGCCTGCGCCGCCATCGGGGCGGCTCCCTGCCCGGCGATCGCGTGCGCCAGCCCGAAGTTGGCCAGGTCGTCCGCCGTCAGCAACGGGCCGGGCGTGCTCGTCGCCACCAGGAACCCGACGAAGAACACGAACCCGGATGCCACGGCGACCCAACGGTTCGGCGTCATCGACGGGACCGACATCACGGCGACGCTAGATGACCTCCCACCGGCGCCGTGGGAGGGTGGAGGCCCGAATCGTCGGTGCTACGATCGTGAACCGCAACTCGGGGCTATAGCTCAGTTGGTAGAGCGCTTCCATGGCATGGAAGAGGTCAGGGGTTCAATTCCCCTTAGCTCCACAGCAGAAAGCCCAGGTCAGAGGCGGTTTCCGGCAAGCACAGCGGTGCGCCACCGCCCGGCCTGGGGTTCTACTGGGGTTCTACGGGTCTGCTCACTTCCACCATCGAAGGAGCATCCGTGACCATCAGTCTCGAACCACCCCACGATCTCGTCCGACCTGAGACGCTGCGATCCCTGCTCGCCAAGGGCACATCGCTGGCCGGGCTGACGGACATCTCTGGCTACAGCCGGCTCACTGAGCGTCTCGTCGATGCAACAGTGCTGCCCAAGGACATGCGCCAACGTCAGGCGGAAATCGACCGAGCCGAGGTCGAGGAACTCCTCGCAGGGCGTGCAACCGTTCCGCTCACCGTCGGCCGAACGAGAGGGTGGTGGCAGTCGCTCGTCGAGGACCTCGCATGGTCGGCGGAGGTGCTCGTAGACCTCGACCTCGCCACCGAGGCGATTGCGGCACTGGACCCAGTGGGCCGGCGTTGGATCGCCACCGAGGCAAAGGTGGTGAGTGGTGGTGACGCCTGAACCAGAGCGGGTCGTTCGGCGCTACCTGAACCACCTCCACAAGACTGGGCGGGTCACGGATCGCACCCGGCGGGAGTGGGCGTACATCCTCATTGATTTCGCTCAGATGATGCCGGCCGACCCAGCTAGGACGGACCGACGTCACGTCGAGCGATGGATTCGCCCTGGCGAGCAGGCGCAGTCGACGCTCCGAAAGCGGGTGAGCATCCTGCGCGGCTTCCTTGACTGGTGCGTCGCCGAGAAGATCATCCGGGCAAACCCTGTGCGCGAGCTCGCCGTGAAGGTGAAGGTTCCCCAACGCGTGCCGAGAGCGCTCAGCGCCGAAGACGCCGCCACTCTTTGGGCGCATCTTCCGGACGCCCGCGCCCGCTGCATCGCCGCGCTCGGTCTCCAAGTCGGTTTGCGCCGAGCGGAGGTCGCAGGTCTCGTCATCGAGAACATCGATTGGTCCAAACGCCAGGTTCGGGTCCTCGGCAAGGGCGCAAAGGAGCGGGTGGTACCCCTCACGGACGAGGCGGTCGAAGCAATGAGTGCCTACCTTGAGGAGACCCCTGCGTCATCGGGCCCACTCATCCGATCGAAGATCGAGCCAGCCAAGGGCATCGAGCCACCGACCCTGGGCAAGATGATGACGGGGTACTTCCGGCGCGCCGGGCTCAAGCATCACCCGTGGGACGGTCGGTCGATGCACGCACTTCGACATACCGCAGCGACTGACGTGCTGGAGGAGTGCGGCGACATCACGGTCGTGCGCGACATGCTCGGGCACTCCGATGTCAAGACCACCCAGGTCTACCTGCGCGGCACACCTTCGGATCGGCTTCGCGCAGCGATGGAGGGCCGGCGATACGGGTCGTAGGCCGATCCTCCTGGCTTGTGCTGTCAGCCGGACGGGACCTGGGTGCCCCGGAGCAAAGTCGGGAGACTGAGCTAGCCACAGCGGCTCCTGACCGCCGCGGTCAGGAGTCTCCATCGTTCGCTGGGGCTGCCGGAGCGAGACAGCGCATGCGGTCGTACTTCACTCGCGGAATGCTCGGCTCTCTCGCAGTTGCTCGAACCGCTGTTCGGCTGCTTCTTCCTCGGCTCGCGCCCGGTTCTCGCGATCCGTCAGCTCGTCGATCAGCTCCTGCCGGTAGTCCTCGGCGTCTCTCGCTTCGGCGAGCAGCTCCCCGATCTGTTGATCGTCGGGTTCCCAACCCTCGACCCTCCCGATCTCGCGCTGCAGCTCGTCTTCGGTCATTTCCCGCGGGGACCGGTTTGGCCAGGTGTCCCACGGGTCCTCGACGTTCCGCTGGGCCTCGGCAAGTTCCCCAGACCAGTGGGTCTGGGCCCAGTCGATGAACTCCTGCGCTTGGTCGATCGCCGGTCCGACGTCCGACAGGGCGACGATCGCGCCGATCCCGATGTTCGCGACCAGCTTGGTCATCTGGTGCAGGCGAACTGCCGAGCGAGGTGTGGGGTCCCCGATCTCGACGCCGAGCATCGCAGAGTGGGCTTGAGCGACCTTGATCGCAGCCGTGAGCTGCCGGTCGGCGTGCCGGTTGCCCCGCTTGTCAGGGAGTGCCTCCTGCACGGCCATCAGACGACCGACGAGCTCGTCGGTCTTCGCCTTCGAATGCGACAGAGCGCTCCGGAGTGATTCGATCTCGGCCCGGTCCCTCTTCGACACAAAGCCTGGTGTAGCACTCCAACCGGATCGGTTCTAGAGGCGCCGCGGCCCGGCTGCCGCGGAGGAACCGGCAGCCGGGCCGACAGCTTGCGGACGGTCAGTCAGAGGGACCGCCGGCGGGGAACGACCCAGAACAGCGGTTGGCGGTGCTTGACCTCGGAGTGCTCCACCGACTCGCTGCGGTACCAGTCGGGGTCGGGTGTGGGTTCTGGGCCGATGTTGACCCACGTTGCGCCTCTGGTGCCGCGCGTGCGGTCGACCTCGAGCGTGCGGCCGTGGCGGACGTGAGGCCTTGGGTCGAAGTCGCGGCCGATCAGCTTCGGGAACCAGGCCATCAGGGGGCGGTGAGGTCTACGTTCACGAACGCGGCCGGATGGGTGACGCCGAATCCGAATCGGCCTTCGACGCGCCACCGGATCTGGTTGCGGGCGAAGTCGTCGTCGACAGCTTCGGAGAACGCGACCTGGATCGGGCCTCGGGCAGCGATGAATGCAGCGTTCGGGTCGCCGACGAGGGCTTGGCCGGCGGCGACTTCCGTGGAGACGACGACTCGGGCGCCCCAGAGCTGGCGCTTTGTGGCATCGGTGGGGGGCGTGCCGGGATGGTAGGTGGCCTGCGCGGCGAGGAACTCCACGGTTTCCCAGTCGGCGGGGTTGATCACGAACGCGATCCGGTCGACCTCGTCGATGCCGGCATTGACCTGGAGCTTGGTCAGAGCCTTTCGACAGGTTGTCAACGCGTCGGTGTCGAACGGCTGCGCTTGGATTCCGGCGGTGGTGAAGATGCCGCTGAGGTTGGGGTCGACTCCGTCGCCGTTGAGGATCTGGGCGTCGATGGCGAGCATGAGGCCGTAGACCATCTCCACGGTCAAGAACCGCTCGAGGTCGGCCTCGTCTTCAAGCCACTGTCGAGCGATCGCCGACGAGAGGTGAGCGATCGTCGTCACGGGTGCGGTGATGCGCTCGGTGCCGTAGGTCGAGGTCGGCTTGAGCCCACCGACCGCGACCGGGGCGGCGTTGTTCGTACGGGTGTTCTGACGCAGGAACGAGAACTTGTCGGCGTCGACGGTCCGCATAGGGAACAACGAGGCGGCGAACCGCAGGGGCCCGGTCGGCGATGCGTGGGAGATGCCGGGCAGCTTCGTCGGCTCGACGGTAACCATGTTCGCTACGGACAAGGCCGGGACTAGCGGGTTGCGGGACGGTGACTCGGCCCCGGCGTCGAGCACCTGGCCTCGGTGCGTGAGCTGATTGACGACCTCGGTTTCGAAGCCACCCCGAACAACGTAATCAGGGGGCACGTCGAGGACGGGGTCGAGCTCGGCGAGGAGTGCGCCGTCTCGGTCGGCCTGTTCGGCGCTGTCGCGCAACTCGTTGGCCTCGGCCACGAGCTGGTCGAACTTCGCTCGCTCGGCTGGCGTCCTCTTGCGGTTCTCGGCCTGAGCCTTCTCGGAGATCTCTTTCGCTTCCGCGACGGCTTGGCGGTAGCGGTCCCAGAGCTTTACTCGTGCGTTCTTGGTCATGACCCAAGGGTCCCATCAACGGTCAAGGGATCTCCCCTCAGGTCTTGGCGTCGAGTTCGAGGCGCGCGAGGTTGATCGCTGCGCCGATGTCGACGCCGCCGGCTTCCGCCCGGCGCATGAAGGCGGCCGCCCAGGCGGCGGCAGACAGCAGTGCGCCTCGCATGGCGTCGGCCAGATCGCGGTCTGGTTCGGGCGAGACCTCGAGGATCTTGGCGAGGTGCACCTCGAGCGACGAGCGGGCGAGGTCGGGGGACTGGAGCGCCGCATCGATCACGTTCAACGCGAGCAGCGCTCCGAGTGGGCTGACCTGCGGGCGGGTCGGGTCGGGTGTCGTGGTCATCTTGAGTGCCTCCGTTGGCTGATTGGTTGGTGGATGGAAAGGCGTAGGGCCTCACGAGCCCTGGGAAATTCCCGTGGAGAGAAACGCGAAAGAGGCGGGGCTCTTCTGACCAGGGCCGCCTCGCCGTGGCTCCGACGCCCCCTCCCCTGTGTCCGGTCGCATCGCCAGTCGCTGTTCGGGAGTAGTGCCGCCGAGCACTGCGACCCGGTCGTCGAGCGCGTAGGCCCACTCAAGGCATTGGTCGCGCACCGGGCACCGGTCACAGATCGAGAGCGCTCGAGCCTTGTACCGCAAGTCGGTGAAGTCGACCGAGGTACCTCGACAGCGTGCTGCCTTCGTCCAGGCCGGTCGCCGCCCAACGACCACCTTGGCGACGGCCGCCAGCCGGGCCTCTCCGCTGTCGACCCGGTCGAGCCAATCGGGCTGCGGTCTCAGCATGACGACCACCGCCGGCGGTCTTGGCGGGTGGTGCCGGCCCAGACTCCGTGGATGTGGCCGTGGCGTTGATGGAGCCGCCGCGCCTCGCTCTCACAGTCGACGCGCACCGAGCAGGTCGCACAGACTGCCTTGGCTGGCCCCGCTGGTTCTCCGGCCGCGGGGAACCATGAGACGTCGGTTCGGTCGCGACACGCCGCATCAGCGGTCCACGCTGGCTCGGGCTCGATTGCGAGGGTCACGTGACCGAGGTCGGAGCGGTCGGTCCAGGGCGCAGTCATCGCCGACTCCCGACGGCGGGAACTCGGACGATCGCCGGACCTAGGGTTGGACGATGGGCGACTGGGAGCGTTCGGAGTGGGCCACCGCTCTCGTACTGGGTGGCGCTGCTCTGCAGCTCCTCGGCTACGGCGTGACCGTGTTGGGTCTCCTGTCTCACGTCGGATTTCTGGGGGAGAACAACCCGCTGACCCGCGGGCTTGCCCAGATGCGGGTTTGGGTGGCGTGGATCAAGCGCCGGCCAACGATCGTCCAGGACTGGTGGCGTAGCACGCGATGGGTCCGGTGGCACTTCGTCACACCGTGGGGTTGGCGACCGCCGACTCGCACCGTGCACTCCAGCGTGTGGATTCAAGGGACGGCAGCCGCGGCGGCTGGTGCCAGAGCCAACGCCGGGAGCCCTGTGGTGACGTTGAGCAACGACGGCTCGATCGAGGGGCGGCTCACCAGCCTGGAGAGCCGGATCGACCAACAGACGGTCCGCATCGACGACCTCGCTCAGACCACACGCGAACGGCTTGTGGCGCTTCGATCGGACATCAGTGGTGTGCGCGAGGAGGTGACGGAGCTGGACCAGCGGCTGCACGGCTTGTTCGACAGTGAGGTCAAGCTCACCCTTGTTGGGGTGTTCCTGTTCGTCTCCGGCATCCTTGCGTCGACGGTCGGGGCGCTGCTCGGCTCCTAGCTCGCTCGGCAAGCTCAGCTTCACGGTCGGCTCCCGGTGACGGGCAATTGGAGCTGAGTCACGTGGGTGGAGAGCGGCTCGGGTGCAGCGCCCGTTCTTCGGTCGAGCTCGTCGGCCAGGTCGATCAGCTCGGCGGCGAGCTGTCGGCACTCATTCGCTTCCTGGAGTCGTCGATCCGCAAACCGCTCACGAGCGTCGATGACCGTCACGACGCGCTCCTGGTGTCGTGAGAGCGGGCGAGGCCGTTGGCTTCGCGGATCTGATCGAAGCGCTGGCGAGCGCTCTTGGGTGTATCTAGAGAGGTACCTAGGGTGCTGCCCGTTGGGAGGGCAGCGATGTGCGGGGAAACCGGGCAGTGATCGGCCTCCGAACCAGGCAATGGTTCCTCCTCTGCCTGGTCTAGAGGCAGTGAATTCGCTGCCTCCGAGGCAGGCAGTGAACGTTCGGCCGCCGACAGGAACGTCGTGCGGAAGAACGTGCCCCGCTCCCCTGGCGGCGCCTTGCGCTTCTGCCTCGCTATGAGCCCTCGGGCGACGAGGGTGTCGAATGCGGTGTTGAGGGCGGCTCGGTGCCCACCGTAGGTGGCCTTTAGCCCGGACTCTGCAAGCAGCTGAGCGTTGGTGTCGTCGATCGTCCGGCGCTGGGTGTACAGCACCAAGTGAGCCAGCGTGGCCGCGCATAGGCGGACGTGGGACGGTAGGCCGCGCGTCGCTTCTCGAATCTCGCTCGCGATCTGCTTGGCCTCCGTGATGTGGATGTGCTCAGGCATTTGCTGAGGCCCTACTCAGTTCGTCGAGCGCCTCCAGCAGCGAGGCGGACGCGATGCCGATCCGGTTGAGCGCATCACGTTCGAAGTCGGATGCCGGCGTGGCGCCAAGAACCAGCTCGACCACGTCCGTTGCCGGCCTGCGGTATGCCAGCAGGTCGTGATATCGGCTCGGGCTCGACCGCATTGGCCGCGCTGGTCTGCGGCGGGCTGGGGGAAGGGGGCGAATCGGGGGCCGGCTCACGCAGAGCCTTCTTCCAGCAACAGCTCGAGGTCGGCACGCCGGATGCGAGTGGCTCGACCGAGCTTGACGCGGGGTAGCTGCCCGCGCTCGATGAGGTTGTAGATGTGCTGTCGCGAGACGCCCAGCAGCTCAGCGGCTCGAGCTGGCGACACCGCCAGCGGTTCGTCAGTGGACATGGGACGATCTCTCCTCGGTGAGGGGATCGCCGTGCCCAGTTCGGCGGGGTCTGCTCGCGTGGCGAAGTGCCGGGCCGTTCGTGTTGACGGGAAGATACCAGGATTGACTTCAGTTACACGCGGATGGTGTGCCGTTGGTTGGCGATCGCGGTGCGCAAGGCGATTGGATCGATGGTGTGGGTCGCCCGGCAGGGAGAGCAGTAGGCCTCGGCCGGCTCAGAGGAGGGGTCGAGCGGTATTGGCCGGGCCCTACGGTCCCAGTGAACCGACCCGTCGTTGCCGTTCTGGGTGAATCGCCGCAAGGGCTCGTCGACTGTGACCTCCCTGAGGACGACCACGATGAGCCCGAGTGGGCCCTTCTCTGGATCGGGGTTGTCGTAGACCCAGGCGATGAATCGGCCGGACGCGGCGCACCGAGCGGCGCAGACCGCCTCGGCGAAGGTCCCATCCTTGAACTCGAGTCGGCCCAGTCGAGTTCGAGGCTCGTTCCTCCACTCGGATTCGACCGACCCGTCGCCGAAGGTGACGAGGGTTCGGCGCTCAGTGCTCACTGGCAGTCCTCCAGTCGGCTCGGGCAGCGATGTCGACGACGGGCCGCAGACGATGGCGGTAGGTCTGGTCCACCATCCGCGTGGTTGTGTGGCCGAGGAGGTCGGCGATCTGTTCGTTCGAGACGCCCTGGTCAGACAACAGCGATGCGCACGAGTGCCGCAGCTCGTTCGGGCTGAGTGGAGGCAGGTCAGCAGCGGCGAGGATGCGACGGAGGTCGCGCCGAACATTGGGTGGGCTGAGCACGGCGCCTCGGGGGGAGGCAAACATGAGGCGGCGATCGAGCCACGTCGTCGCAGCGAGGATTTCTGTGGCCTGAGCGGTCCGGTGAGCGGCGATGCGGTCGACCAGGTCGGCGGGGAGTTCGATCGAGCGGCGTGCGGTGGCGGTCTTGAGGTCGTCCGTCACCTCGGCGCGGCCTCGGTCGAGCCGCACGCCGCGGGTGATGCTCACCACATGGCCGTGGAGGTCGGACCAGTAGACACCGGCGGCCTCGCCGGGCCGGAGGCCGGCCTGGAGCATGAGGGCGTACATGGCTCCGAGGCGCTCGCCGCCTAGTGCGACGAGGAGCGTGCGGGCCTGGTCAGGGGTGAGCGATCGTCGTGGCCGGCGCTTGGCGGCGCTAGGGGTGATGGTGGCAACCTCGGCGGCGTTGCGGACGGCGTCGCCTCGACGAACGGCGAAGGCGAGGGCCTGGCGGAGCACGGAACGAATCTTCACGAGTGAGGCGGCCGAGAGTGTGTCCCGGCGACTGAGGCGATCGAGCATGGCCTCGATGTCGTCGGGGCCGAGCTCGGCGATACGGGCCTTCCCGATCTCGTCAGTGATGATCCGGGCCGCCCACCGGTAGGCGCCGATCGTCGCTGGGGCGAGCGGTCGGCCGCCTCGGGTGCGGCTCGCGACGTCGCGCTCGAGAAACGTCGCCAGCACCGACTCGACCGTGAGTGTCTTACTAGGTACCGGAGTGTCGGTGTGCTTGGCGGCGAGGAGGTTGGCGAGCTTGGAGCGTGCTTCGGTCTTGTCCTTGCCCGTGACCTTGCGGCGCCGACCGGCGATCTTGACCGCCCCAACCCATCGGCCTCGGGCCTCGTCGTAGTAGATGGTGCCCTCGCCGCGTGCCCGGCGTGCGGCCTTCTTCTCTGCCATGAGGGGCCCAACCTCTTCTTGCGGTGCGGCTCTGGGGTTCTTTCTGGGGTTCTACCCCGTGGACAACGATAGACAGAGGTTGACAACTTGTGCTGTATTCTGGGCATAGTTGGCCCTGTGAGTAGGCGCTGTTCTTCCATGGCATGGAAGAGGTCAGGGGTTCAATTCCCCTTAGCTCCACAAGACCGAGGAAACGGGACTCCGCAAGGGGTCCCGTTCTGCGTTCCGGCCCGGCCTACGCTCCGTCGATGGACGACCTCGAGTTGCGCCGCCACGTGTACCGCACGATCGCCGACACCGGCCGGGCACCGACCGCCGCCGAGATCGGTGCGCTGGTCGGTGGTCCCGACGCGGCGGCCGAGCATCTCGCCCGGCTCGACGATCGTCACTTCGTCGTGCTCGACGACGACGGGGAGATCGCGATGGCCCTGCCGTTCGCCGCGAATCCCACCGGCCACCGGGTGATCTCGGACGATCGGTCGTGGTGGGCGAACTGCGCATGGGATGCCCTGGCGATCCCCGCGGCGATGCACGCCGACGCCCACATCGAGGCCCGGTGGCTCGACGACGACTCGCCGGTCGACCTGCGCATCGAGCGCGGCCGCCCGGTCGGCGACGCCGCCGACGCGCTGATCCACTTCACGATCCCGGCGCGTCACTGGTGGGACGACATCGTCGAGACTTGAGCGAACATCCGCTTCCTCCGGTCGGAGGAACACGTCGACGGCGGGATGGCCGCCCCGGTGACGACGATGTGGGAACTGACCCTCGGCTGGTACGGCGATCGTCTCGATCCGGCGTGGTCACCGCCGCCGGTCGAGCACCTGCAGGGGCTGCTGGACGCGGTCGGGCTGATCGACCCGTTCTGGCAGCTGGCCTGAGCCCGACCGGCGCGATCAGATGAACTTGCGGATGAGCCGTTCCTTCAGGCCTGTGTAGGGCGGGTACAGCAGGCTCGGGTCGGGCTTGGTCGGCTTCTTCATGACCGACTTCAGGTTGGAGAACGTGTCGAAGCCCGACTGGCCGTGATAGCGCCCGGTGCCGGATTCGCCGACGCCGCCGAAGGGCAGCTCGGGCGGCGTGATGTGTAACACGACGTGGTTGACGCACGCACCGCCCGACGAGGTCGAGTCGAGAACGGTGTCGGCCGCCTCGTCGTCCTCGGCGAAGACGTAGAGGGCGAGCGGCTTCTCACGTTCGTTGACGAAGTCGATCGCCCGATCCATCGAATCGACGGTCAGCACCGGGAGCACGGGCCCGAAGATCTCCTGCTGCATCAGCGGTGAGTCCGGATCCGGGTCGACGACGACGGTGGGGGCGACGCGCCGACGATCGATGTCGGTCTCGCCGCCGAAGGCGACGGTGCCGCCGTGGCCGTCGAGCAACCCGGCGATGCGCTGGGCATGCCGCTCGGTCACGATCGATGCGAAGTCGTCGTTGTCGATCGGCGCGGTGCCGCTGGCGAAGTCGGCGAACGCCTGCTCCATCCCGTCGATGAGGGCGTCGCGGTGCTGCTCGGTGACGAGCACATAGTCCGGCGCCACACAGGTCTGCCCGGCGTTGAGCCACTTGCCCCAGGCGAGCCGGCGGGCCGCCACGTCGATGTTGGCTGAGTCGTCGATGAGCACCGGGCTCTTGCCGCCGAGCTCGAGGGTGACGGGCGTGAGATGGCGGGCGGCGGCCTGGTAGACGATGCGGCCGACGTCGGTGGAGCCCGTGTAGAAGATGTGATCCCACCGCTGCTCGAGCAGCTCGGTCGACACGGCGACGTCGCCTTCGACGACGGCGACCGCGTCGGGGTCGAGGTAGGTCGGCAGGAGCTCGGCCAGCAGCGCGGAGGTGGCCGGCGCGATCTCCGACGGCTTGGCGACGACCGCGTTGCCTGCCGCGAGCGCGGCGGCCATCGGCAGCAACAGCAACTGCACCGGGTAGTTCCAGGGGGCGACGACCAGGGCGACGCCGAGCGGTTCGGGGACCACATGGCCCGACCCGGGCTTGGAGGTCATCGGCAGGCGGACCTTGCGGGGCTTGGCCCACTTGGGCGCGCCCTTGCGCATGACCTTGATCTCGCTGGCGGTCGTCCCGACGTCGGCCGCGAAGCCTTCGATGCCGGGTTTGCCGACGTCGGCGGCCAGCGCCGCCTCGAAGCGGTCGCTCTGTTCGTTGAGCAGCCGGATCAGGCCGTCGAGCTGCGCGAGGCGCCACTCCATCGGCCGGGTGCGGCCGCTGTCGTAGGTGGCCCGGACGCGGGCAACGATGCCGGCGACGTCGGGAACCGTCAGGTCGATGTCGGCGTCGGATTCGGGGCGGTCGGTGATGGCCATGGGCTCCAGGGTGCCATGGGGTCGGGTCCGAACGCTACGGCAGGCTCACGCCGACTCGGGGCGCGGCGTGAGCGGTTCCCACTCGACCCGGGGTCGGTCGCTCCACAGACGCTCCAGTTGGTAGAAGTCGCGCTGCTCCTGGCGGAAAACGTGAACCACGAAGGCGCCGTAGTCCATCAGCACCCACTCGCGCTCCTCGAGGCCTTCGTCGCGGACCGGGCTCGGGCCGCCGACCTTGCGGACCTCGTCCTCGACCGCGTCGACGATCGCCGCGACCTGACGGGAGTTGGGGGCGCTGGTGACGACGAAGTGGTCCGACACCGAGAACACGTCGCCGACGTCGATGATCAAGGTGTCGGTGGCCTTCTTGTCGTCGGCCGCGCCGGCGGCGATGCGCACATGGTGCAACAGCTCGTCGGCGTGGTTCACGGGGCCTCCCAGTCGGTGCCGATCACGACGGTGAGATCGACGGGTTCATCGATCCGAGGATCGAATCGGGCGACGCCACCGATCTCGGTGGCGAGCGCTTCCGCAGCGTCGGCGGCGGACTGCTCATGGTACGAGACCGTGGTCTCGGTCACGCCGAATTCGAGGGCGTTCCCGACGATCGTGATCTCGCCGAGACGGGCCAACGCGCCGACCGCGGCCTGTGCGATGCGTCGGTCGCCGGTGCCGTCGAGGAGGCGCACGGTCGACAGGTCCGACCCGAGCGGAGCGGTCGGGAGCGGTGTCATGCGGATCGAGGTCTCGGTGATCCACGCCAGGGCGGCATCGTCGAACGCGTAGACCGACCCGCCGTCTTCTTCGATCACCGGAGCGGCCGGCGCGAGCTGGATGTCGCGCTGACCGACCGCGAACGCGCGGAGGTACGGCGACAGCCCCTCGTCGAAGGGCGGCACCGCGGTGTTGATGTCGTCGGCGCGGGTGATCGCGAGCAGCCAGGTCTCCCAGAGCGCGAGTTGGCGCTCGTTGCGGTTGGCGTCGGCCTCGTCGGGATTGCGGAAGGCGTACACCTCGGCGGCGACCGAACCATCGAGCTGTTTGTTGCCGGCCGAGAGGTACACGTCGGGGGTGCCGTCGGCGTCGACCTGCACCAGATCGTCGAGCAAGGCGAATGGCAGCGGTTCGACCAGGGCGAGGAGGAGCCCGAAGTCGCGGGTGTTGTACGTAGCGGTCTCGAGGAAGCCGAAGCCGAACAGGGTGCCGACCGACTCCTCGACCGCGGTGAGGCCGCCGGATGCGTATCGATCGGCGAGCGTCTCCCCGCCCCTGCCGTCGGCGGCGAGCTCCGAGGAGAGCAGGATCAACTGGCCACCGTTGTCGAGCAGTGTGCGCGCCATCACCGTCACCCCGACGAGACGGTCGGCGTCGTCGGTGTGGAGCACGAGCATGGTGGGGGTGGGCGTGACGAACGCTTCGTAGCCCGGCGAGTTCGGATCCGACGGGATCTCGACGACGGTGCCGTCGGTGGAGTCGAGCACCGCCTTGGTGCCCTCTCGCCACAGGTCGAACGCGAGGTAGGCGAGCCCGATCACGATGAGCGGGAAGAGGAACCGCCAGAACGGGTTGGCCTTCGGCGCGGGCGCCCGCCGACGGAAGCGGCGGCGCGACGAGACGATGTCGCCGTCCCACTCCTCGAGGACCGATTCGTCTGGAGGTGCCGCTTCGGTCGAGGTCACCCGGGCCTCCGGTACAGCCCCTGCATCTCGATGCGGTCGGCGATCACCTCGGGGACGAGACCCCGGATCGGTTCTCCGGCGGCGACCCGGCGGCGGATGTCCGACGACGAGATCTCGAGCGCCGGCACGTCGACGACCTCGTGGGCCCAACCTTCGGGTGGACGACCGCCCTCGCGCCCGCCGCGGTCGACGACGACGGTGGTGGCGAGCCGGGCGACGTCGTCGGGCCGGTGCCAGGTGTCGAGCCCTTCGGCGGCGTCGGACCCGACGATGAGGAACCACGATGCGTGGGTGAGATCGCGCAGGATCTCGAGGGTGTCGGCCGTGTACGACGGCCCCCGCCGTTCGATCTCGATCGCACTGACCTCCAGCCCGTCGAGCCCGTCGACCGCGGCCCGGGTCATGGCCAGACGGGTCTCGGCCGGGGTGATCTCGGCCTCGGCGGTCTTTTGCCAGGGGTCGCCGGCGACGACGAGCATCACGATGTCGAGCTCGAGCGCGTGTTGCACTTCGAGGGCCGTGGCGACATGACCGAGATGGGGCGGGTCGAAGGTTCCGCCGAAGACACCGATGCGGGGCACGGTTCGGGAGTGTACGCGGTGCGCCCGGCTCGTCGGGTTCGTGCTCGCTCCCGGTGACTGGGTCGATGGCCCCGTTAGCGGTTAGCCAGCGACTTGCGTCAGCCACGTGACACAAGTCACAGGTTTGGTTCTTTACTGACGCGTAACATTGTGCGCACAATGGTCCGGCTGGACCGGAGTGCGGCGCGTGCAAAGAACAGCGAGCACACGGTACCTCAGTTCCCCCGCAAAACCCACCGAGTAGGGAATGCCTTAACGCGCGTTCCCGTTGTGAGAAGTGTCATGAGCGATTCTGTTGGACAGTATCTGAACGAGATCGGCGCGGTTGCGCTGCTCAAC
>JBCCWI010000071.1:0-21763 GCA_039193795.1 Actinomycetota bacterium
CTCGCCGAGAACATCGAGCGGGACCCGAGCGCCTGCAGGAAGACGCGGGCGTGGGTGTTCCAGGCGAGATTGTGGGCGTTGGGGTTGCCGAGGTACACGCCGATCGCCTCGTTCCCGTGGCGACGACGCACCGCCTCCAGCTTCTCGGCGACCACGGCGAAGGCCTCGTCCCACTCGACCTCCTCGAAGATCGGGGCACCGTCGTCGTCGACACCGCGCCGCACGACCGGCTTGCGGAGGCGATCGGGATCTTCGTGGAGCTTGCCGAGGGTCGATCCCTTCGGGCAGATGAACCCCTTGGAGAAGACGTCGTCACGATCGCCCCGGATGCGTTTGACCGCCCCGCCACGGATCTCGATCTCCAGCCCACAGGTCGCCTCGCACAGGGGGCAGGTCCGGAAGACGGTTCGGTCGGCGGCTGCGATGTCGCTCATCTCGCCATGCTTGCAGCCCGGTGGCGCGGAGTCCCAACGCCAGCCGAGGAACGCTCGATCAACGCATCGTGACCGGTCGGCCGACCTGGGCCCACCGTCGGCGCAGATCGTCGCCGGACGCCGGCTCCACCCCGACCGGCTCGACCATCCCGACCTGCGCTTCGGCGGCGGCGAGGAGACGCAGACAGTGGATGATGTGGCGTCGGCGGTGCTTGTCGAACCCGACATTGGCCGTCATCTCACCCCCGGCCAGCCGAGGCACGGCCAACAGTTCGCGGCGTCGACCGGCGTGTGGATCGACCCCCAGATCGTCATGACGCCGGCCCAGTCCCGAGACCCGGCGCACCGCGCCGGCGAGCCCGCCCGGATCGACCGTCCGCTCGATCGCCGCCATGTCCGCACAGCGGTTGCGGACTTCGGTCGGCCAGTTCGGGGCCAACCCGACCGCGAAGAGGAGCAGCACCGAGACGATCCCGAGCGGTACCGCGCCGGCGACGAAACCGAGCAGGCCGAAGGGCAGGACGAACCGCAGCGCCCACCAGGCGAGCGCGCCCTGGGTCGCCAGACGGCACCACGGGTCGCGGAGGGCGGCGAAGCGTGCGCATGCGAGCGCCACCACCTCTCGGCGCGTCAGCACCTCGAATGCACCGCTGCTGACGATCACGATGTCGCGCCGCGATGTCGGCAGGCCGGTGACGTCGATGGCCTCGGATTCGCGAGCGAGCAGGCTCGACGCGTCCCCCAGCGCGACCGCGACGTCGGCTGCCGCGTCGTGCACCCGACCCGACGGCAGTGATGGACGGATGTGGGCTTCGACCCGATCGGCGATCGCACGGACCGGGATCATGACGACGAGCACGATGGGGACGAGTACCGCGACCAGCCCGGCGAGAACCTTCCCAGCGACCCCGCCCGACGTCGCCGGAACGAGCCAGACCCCGAGCGCCAGGCCCGTCGCCGCGACCGGTCCGCCGAACGCGACGAGCGCGCGCTGACGGATGGGCGTGGCGGCCGACATACCGATCCGGTCGGCGTGCGCGGCATCGATTCAAGGATCTACCGTTCCGCCATGGAACTCGTACCGCTCTGCACGTTCGAAGCCTCGCTCGGGGGCATGCACCTCATCGGGGCGGGCCCCGCCGGTGCCCGCACCGTCGCCGAGGTCACCGGCGGCTCGATGACCGGAGACCGCATCAACGGCAACGTGAAGGGCAACGCGGCTGCGGACTGGATGCTGACGAGCAGCGACGGCATCGCAACCCTCGACGTTCGGGTGGTGGTGGAGACCGACGACGGCGCGCTGATCTACATCACCTACGAAGGTCGCGCCGACTGGTCGGAAGGCCCTGGCACCAAGCCGATCTACATGGCGCCGAAGTTCGAGACCAGCGACGAGCGCTACGCCTGGCTCAACGCAGTCCAGGCGGTCGGCAAGGGTCAGTTGGGCCGCGGCACCGTCACCTACGAGATCGCCGAGGTGCGCTGAGCGACCTCGACCGCCATCGCCGCGGCGTACCGCTCGGTGAACCGTCGCTGCAGAATTCTCGCGACCGGACCAGCGAGGCGCGTCACCCACCAGCCCGCAGATGACCGGGCGGAGATCGTCAGCTCGACCCTGCCGTCGCCGCGCAACTCCAGCAAGAACGTCTCGCGACCGCGTTCAGGATGCCCCGGCAGTGTGGCGTAGGTGAAGCCGATTCGATTCGGCCCGTTCTCGACATCGGTCACTCGGCATGCGAATCGCATCCACACGCCGAAGGTGCGCGCTGCGATGCCGACGGTCTGTCCGGCTTCGAGCGGCGAGCCGTCGGTTCGGACGCCTGCTCGCTCATGCATTGCCCAGTCTCGAAGCGTGTCCGCTCCGGCGGCGAGTGCCGTCGGCCCCTCCCCCACGACGCGGCGAACCTCGACCGTCCCGGCCCTCGGCGGGATCGGATCGGGCGCCGCGTCGGCGACGGATGCAGCCATCTGCGAGAGCGATGCTCGATCAGGTGGACGAACGGACAGCTTCACGAGGTTCACTCCGGGCTTCGGCGGCCGACGGTACCTGCCATCGTGGCCCGGTGCCGTCTCGGCCGCTGGCGGTGTTAACGCTCGTTCACCTAGCCTGATCGCCATGAGTGAACGTCAGGTCGTCATCGTCGATGCCGTGCGCAGCCCCGTCGGGCGCCGCAACGGCGAACTGTCCACCGGTCATGCCATCAGCGTGCTGGGCGACGTCCAGAAGGCCCTCTTCGACCGCACCGGGATGGACCCAGCCGAGGTCGGGCAGGTCGTCGGCGGCTGTGTCGATCAGGTCGGCATGCAGACGATGAACGTCGCCCGCAACGCCTGGTTGGCGGCCGGGCTTCCGCTCGAGGTCGCCGCCACCACCGTCGACGCTCAGTGCGGATCGTCCCAGCAGGCCACCAACCTCGCCTTCTCGCTGGTGAAGTCCGGCGTGATCGACGCAGCGGTCGCCTGCGGTGTCGAGCTGATGAGCCGGGTCCCCATGGGATCGACGACGAAGATGAAGGAGTACGGCCGCCCGGTCAACAAGCGCTACTGGGAGCACTACGAGTTCACCTCCCAGTTCGAGGGCGCCGAGCGCATCGCCGAGAAGTGGGAGATCTCCCGCGACGACACCGATGCGTTCGGTCTGCGGAGCCAGGAGCTGGGCGCCAAGGCGTGGCAGGAAGACGCGTTCGCCACCCAGATCGTCCCGGTGACCGTGCCGGTGCTCGACGACGACGGCAAGGAGACCGGCGACACGATCACCGTCACGCGAGACGGTGGCCTGCGCGACACCACGCTCGAAGGGCTCGCCGGTCTCAAGCCGGTCGCCCGGGAGGACGGCGTGCACACCGCGGGCACCTCGAGCCAGGTCAGCGACGGCGCCGGCGCGGTGCTGATGATGACCAAGGAGAAGGCCGACGAGCTGGGACTGACGCCGATCGCCGAGATCGTCGACGTCAACCTGGTCGGCGTCGATCCGATCACCATGCTCGAGGGTCCGATCGACTCGACCAAGAAGCTGCTCGCCGACAACGACCTGTCGATGGACGACATCGACGTCTTCGAGATCAACGAGGCCTTCGCATCGGTGGTCCTCGCGTGGGCGAAGGAGCTCGGGGCCGACATGGAGAAGGTCAATCCCAACGGTGGGGCGATCGCCCTCGGCCACCCCCTCGGTGGCACCGGCACGATTCTGTTGACCAAGGCCGCGCACGAGCTCCAGCGCCGCGACGGCGACTACGGCATCGTGTCGATGTGCTGCGGCGGCGGTCTCGGGACCGGCACCCTCATCAAGAAGATCTGACCGCCCACGCCCGATCGGCGAACCCCGAACGTCGAGGGGTCACCACCCGCCAGCGGCAACCCGCTCGTCCCACGAGTCCGGGTCGTCGAGCGGGAGCACCGGCACGTCGAACACCTCGAGATCCGCGTCGGCGTCGTCGGCCGCGGTGCGGGCGAAGCTGCGGTAGTAGCGCGCCGCGAACCACCAGCGACCGTCCTCACGGACGAACCGGTCGTGATACACGCCGTAGGCGTCGGTGTAGCGCCCCGGCGGATCCCCCTGGCGCAGTTCCTGCATGTACATCCGTGCCGACGCGGCACCTGCCGCTGCATCGATCTCCATCACCGTGTTCAACACGGCGAAGGAGAAGAACTCGAACCGGGCGACCGCTCCGGCGATGAACTCCCCCACCGCGACCGGGCCATCGAGGGAGACGGCCCGGCTCCGCGTGTCGACGACGACGCGGCAGTCGGGCCGGAGGATGGTCGAGAGCTCGCTCCACGCGCGCCGGGTCACGATGTCGGCGTACGCGCTCTGCAGGCGGCGGAGTTCGGTGTGGGCGGACGACTCCGACGTGGGATCCATGCCAGATCCCTAGCACGGAGCGGCCCGATCAGCGGTAGGTGGTCGCGCCGGGTGGGGTGAGCTCGATCCAGGTCTGGCCCGGCAGGAGCGCGACCGGCACGCCGTCGGGCGTCGTCCAGGTCGGGACCGACGACAGCGACGGCTTGGTCCAGATCACCTCGACCACGTGGCCGTCGGTGAAGACCCAGCCCCGGCCCGCGCCGACGAACACCTGCTCGTTGACGGCGGACCCGGCGGTGTCGACCATGCCCGTCGCGGAACGGTTGACCTCGGCGACCAGCACGTTCGTGGCGACGATCTGGACGTCGTCAGCGTCGACGTGGGGTTCGCCGGCCTGGGTGCGGACGAATCCACCGGCGGATTCGTCCCAGGTCCAGTCGATGCCGACCGATGCATAGTCGACGCGGACGTCGGAGACCGGAACGGCGGCCTCCGGGAGCCCGATGGTGTCGTCGCGGTACTCGAAGTGCACCGGCGGCACGCCGCCGTCGTCATCGCCTGCGGCGATGTCGAGCAGGACGGTCGGGTCGGTCATGAGGTCGTAGGTGCCGGGACGATCGGGATCACGGAAGTACTCGTTGCGGGTGGCGGCACCGAGGTTGACCATGTCGTAGTTGCGGATCAGGGCGCTGTGGACCCGGTTGGCGCCCGACCACACGAAGATCGGGGTGTTGAACGAACTGAAGACGGTGATGTCGGTCGTGCGCCCGGAACGCACCGGCCCGAGCACCTCGGGGATCTGGGAGTGCCAGACGGCGGCGAGGCGGGTGAACCCGCCTTCGATCTCGGTCTCGAAGACGATGTCGGCCTGGCTCAGCGCCTCCTGGGGCCGGCCCCGGTCGGTGTTGTCGATCTTGGCGACGATGGCCGGCCGGTCGGCGGCGGACGCGTCGTCGAGTGGGAGTCCGGTGAGCGGGGCGATCCCGGCGGGCAGATCGGCCGGGGGCAGTGCGGCGGCGGCGACGATGTTGCGGTCGGCTGCGATCTGGCCGACGACGCCGCGGTAGGCGGGTTCGCCGCTGAGCACGGTGATCGATCCGGGGGTGCCGATCGGCTCGACGTCGAGGACCGGCGCGGGGCCGCGCGTGGTGGGCGGTGACAGCGACGGGTCGATCGTGGAGGTGGTGGCCGACTCGTCGGCGGGGTCCTCACCGCTGTCGTCGGCACCGGTGCCGGTCGCCGACTCGCTGGCGGCGTCCTCGTCGGTTGCGTCCTCGTCGTCGCCGCCCCCGCACGCAGCGGCGATCAGCACGAAGGCGAGGATCAGGGACAGGGCGCGCATCCACGATGACGACACCCGGACGGCAGGGTTGGTCCGGCTCGGCATGGCCGCCCATGTTACGACCAGTTTACGAAAACGAAGGCGCAGTGAACCGTGTTTCGTGCGTCGGCGACGGACGTCACGCCGGCGGGTTCACCCGGCTGCTGCGAGGCCGGCGAGGCCGGCCTGCATCGCCTCGAGGACGCGTTCGGACTCGGCGAGGGCCTCCTCGTCGGGTTCGGGATCGAAGACCAGACTCCAGGCGACGTGGCAGGTCGGTCCGTCGTCGCGGATCAGCACCGTGCTCTGCCAGAACGTCAGCGGCGTGTCGTCGGTCGCCATCTCGTAGGCCATCCGCCACGGCGGCTCGACCGACAGCTCGGTGGCGGGACCCCACGCCCGGACCATCTCGAGCGCTGCCGGCCAGACCTGCTCGCGCGGGCGCTCGACGCGACGCTCGACCGAACGGGACTGATATCGGATCTTCTTGGGGGTCACCATCACAGGCTAGGGCTGGCGCTCGGCCATCACCGCGACGATGTCGTCGACGAGACCCGGCCGCGAGATCACCAGGCCGGGCGACCACGGATCGGGCTTGTTGAATCGAAGCGGGGAGCCGTCGAGATGGCAGGCGACGAGTCCGGCCGCTCGGGCGACGGCCACCGGGGCACAGGAATCCCACTCGTACAGCCCGCCGCCGTGAACGTACGCGTCCACCTCCCCGCGCACGACCGCCATCGCCTTCACCCCGGCGGACCCGACCGTGTAGATCTCTGCGCCGAGGGTGTCTTGGAGGCGGTAGCCGTCGTAACGGCTCCGCGAGCGCGACACCACGATGCGCGGCGGCGTGCCCGGTTCGAGCTCGCCCGGCACCGCAGTGGGCGCCGGGTCGGTCGACCACGTCGTCTCCCAGCCAGGGATCGAGACCGCGCCCGCGATCGGCGAGCCGCCCGAGACCAGCGCGACGTGCACCGACCAGTGGGGCGAGTAGCCGTAGTCGCTCGACCCGTCGAGCGGGTCGACGATCCAGACCCGGCCGTGGTCGACACGGGAGCGATCGTCACGCCCCTCCTCGGAGAGCACCATGTCGTCGGGCCGGAGGCGGGCCAGTTCGTCGAGGATCAGGTGATGGGCCCGGCGGTCGCCCTCGTATTCGAGGCCGCCCCAGCGGCGGTCGTAGTCCTGGGTGTGGATCAGCTCGACCAGCATGTCGCCGGTGGTCTCGGCGACCCAGGCCGCGACGGCGTGGTCGTCCGCCTGGTCGGGGTCGAGTTCGCCGTCGGTCACCCGGTCACTGTGGCATGGCGATGCACCGACACCGCGTAGCCGGCGTCGGCCGGGTCGAACGGCTCGCCGTCCCAGGTCGACCATCGCTCGGCCAACTCGAGCCCGGCGGCGTCGCAATGGGCGTCGTAGTCGGCGAGGGTGAGCTTCCCGGGGCCGAGTTGGAATCCGGCGACGAGCAGGCCGTCGGGCGCGAGGTGCCGTTCGAGGTTGGCGACGACCGCGGCCTCGGTGCCGGGGGCCACGAAGATCATGACGTTGCCGGGCAGCGCGACGAGGTCGAAGCGGCGACCGAGGTCGACGTGGAGGAGGTCGGCGAGGTGCCACTCGACCTCGGGTGCCTTGGCCCGCGCCGTGTCGAGCATGCCCGGATCGAGATCGACCCCGGTGACGTCGTAGCCGCGGGCGGCCATCTCGATCGCGACGCGGCCGGTGCCACACCCGGCGTCGAGCACCGAGCCCGAGGGCCGCAGACCGCACAGGCAGTCGGCCTCGCCGTGGATCGACTTCCCCTCGGCGGCGAGTCGCTTCCAGCGAGCGTCGTAGTCGTCGCCCCGCAGGACGTCGTCGCGTTCGTTCCAACGGCTCATCGGTCGCCCTCAGCCCTTGACCAGTTCGGCGATCTGCCAGATCTCCTCGACCGAGCGCGGCGCGACGTTGAGCATGGTGACCGCGCTCTCCTCCCACGCCTGGAGGCGATCCTTGATCCGCTCGGGCGATCCGACGAGGGAGATCTCGTCGGCGAATTCGAGCGGGACCTTGGCGATCGCCTCGTCGCGCTTGCCCTCCATGAAGAGGTCCTGGATCTCGTAGGCCTCCTGCTCGTAGCCCATCCGGGCCATCAGCTTGGTGTGGTAGTTCTGTCCCTTGGCGCCCATGCCGCCGATGTAGAAGCCGAGCGAGCCGCGGGTCGGCCACAGGCTCTCCTCGACGTCGCCGACCCGGAAGGTGACGTTGACGCCGATCTCGAACCCGATCTTCCGGTCCTTGATCTGCTCGTGGTACACCTCGGCCCGCCAGGGCGAGTAGTAGAGCGGGATCCAGCCGTCGGCGATCTGAGCGGTCTGGGCGACGTTCTTCGGCCCTTCGGCTCCGATCCAGATCGGGATCTCGCGCAGCGGGTGGGTCATGATCTTGAGCGGCTTGCCGAGTCCTTCGGTTCCGTCGCCGGTGAACGGCAACTGGTAGTGATCGCCGTCGAACTCGAGCGGCCCGTCGCGCCGGAACGCCCGGCGCAGGATCTCGACGTACTCGCGGGTTCGGGCGAGCGGCTTGCGCGACGGCATGCCGTACCAGCCCTCGACCACCTGGGGGCCGGAGACGCCGAGGCCGAGGATGGTGCGGCCGTTGGAGATGTGGTCGAGGGTCACGGCGTGCATCGCGGTCGCGGCGGGGGTGCGGGCGGAGATCTGCACCACACCGGTGCCGAGCTTGATGCGATCGGTGTGGGCGGCGATCAGCACGAGGGGCGAGAACGCATCGGAGCCCCACGACTCGGCGGTCCAGACCGCGTCGAAGCCGGCCTTCTCCGCTTCGACCGCCAGGGTCACGAGGTGGTCGGGCATCGCCCGCCCCCAGTATCCGAGTGAGAGTCCGAGTTCCATGGGGCGGACGGTACTCCCCGTCCGTGCGCCGCACCGAACCTGCGCCCGACGGCGGGGATCGACCTAGGGTGCGCCCGTGTCGCTCGAACGCTTCGTGCTCCGTTCCGCCGCCGGCGTCGAAGTCGAGTTGGTCGACCATGGCGCGGCGATCGAAGTCGTGCGGGCACCGGACCGGCACGGCGAGATCGCCGATGTCACCCTGCGCCTCGACGGCGACGCCGACCGGCTCGGCACCAACCCCCACATGGGGATCACGGTCGGTCGGTTCACCAACCGGATCGGCGGGGCCCGGTTCACGCTCGACGGGATCGAGTATCCGCTCGCCGCAAACGAGGGTGCCAACCTCCTCCACGGTGGAGCCGCCGGCTTCGGGAAGGTCACGTGGGAGGTCGTCGATGCGTCGGCTGACGGCGTGCGGTTCGGCCTGACGAGCGCCGACGGCGACATGGGGTTCCCCGGCGAGATGCGCGCCGAGGTCACGTATCGCCTCCACGACACGACGATCGCCATCGACCTGGTCGCCGACACCGATGCGCCCACCGTGTGCTCGCTCACCAACCACGCCTACTGGAACCTCGGCGGGCCGACCGAGCCGACGATCGACGATCACGTCGTGGCGCTGAACGCCTCGTCGGTCGTTCCGGTCGACGACGATCTCATCCCCGAGGGCGAGCCGGTCGCGGTCGAGGGCCCGCTCGACCTCCGCGCGGGCGCCGGACTGGGTGGCCGCATCGGCTTCCCGTTGGCGAACGGCTTCGACCACTGCTTCATGGTCGACGGCACCGGGTTCCGGCGCCACGGCACCGTCGACCATCCCCGATCCGGTCGGCGCCTCGAGGTGTGGTCCGATCAGCCCGCGGTGCAGTTCTACACCGGCGCCTTCCTCGCCGGACCCGGCGGTGGCGGCCGGGATCACGGTCCGTACGCCGCGCTCGCGATCGAGCCCCAGCACGTGCCCGACGCACCCAATCAGCCCTGGGCGCCGAGCGCCGTGCTCCGGCCCGGCGAGCGCTATCACCACCGACTCGAACTCCGCCTGACGACCGACGCCCCGGAGGCGCCATGACCGAACGCATCACCACCCGCAGCCGATCCGTCGCCGACAAGGTCGTGCTCATCACCGGCGCCGCCTCGGGGATGGGGCGGGCGACGGCGTTCCTGTTCGCCGACGAGGGCGCTCGGGTCGCGGTGACCGATCTGCGCGCCGACGACGTCGCGGCCGTCGTCGACCGCATCCGCTCGGCGGGCGGCACCGCGCACGGCGTCGCCCTCGACGTGGCCGACGCCGATGCGATCACTCGAGCGGTCGAGGAGATCCGCGCCGAACTCGGCCCGATCGACATCGTGGTCAACAACGCCGGCGTCGGCGCCGGCGCACCGCTCGACGCGCCGAGCTTCGAGGACGAGTGGGCCAAGGCGCTCGATGTGATGCTCACGCCCCACCACCGCATCGTCCGAGCCTGTCTCGACGACCTGAAGGCGAGCGGCGAGGGTCGGGTCGTCAACATCGCATCGACCGAGGGGGTCGGGGCCCAGCGCAACATGGCGCCGTACACCGCCGCCAAGCACGGGGTCGTCGGCCTCACGCGGGCGATGGCCGTCGACCTCGGTGTCCACGGCATCACCGTCAACGCCATCTGCCCGGGTCCGATCGTGACCGGCATGACGGAGTTCCTGCCCGAGGAGATGCGCGACACGTTCGCCCGTCGCCGCACCGCCGTCCGGCGCTACGGCGATCCCGAGGAGGTCGCCCACATGACGCTGAGCCTCGCGCTCCCCGCCGCCTCCTTCATCACCGGTGCCATCATTCCGGTGGACGGTGGTCTGACCGTCAAGAACGACTGATCGCAGCGACCACGACGAACGAGCATGACCCACGCGACCTGGAGCTTCCCGAACTCGATCCGCACCGGCGCCGGCCGGGTGGCCGAGACCGCCGACGCCTGCCACGCCGCCGGCATCACGAATCCGTTGATCGTGACCGACCCGGGCATGGTCGATCTGGCGCCGATCGCTGCGGTCCGGGCATCGCTGGACGACGCCGGCCTGCCGTCGGCGGTCTTCAGTGATCTGCGCCCCAACCCGGTCGGCCGCGACGTCGAGGCCGGCGTCGCGATGTTTCGCGCCGGTGGCCACGACGGCGTCGTCGGGGTCGGCGGTGGATCCGCGCTCGACGTCGGCAAGGTGATCGCCTTCCACGCCGGCCAGCGCCGCCCGATCTGGGACTTCGAGGACATCGGTGACTGGTGGACCCGAGCCGATCCCGGCGCGATCGCACCGTCGATCGCCATCCCCACCACGGCGGGCACGGGCAGCGAGGTCGGGCGGGCGGGCGTCGTGATCGACGAGGAGACGCACCGCAAGGTCATCGTGTACCACCCGGGCATGCTGCCGGCGGTCGTCATCGCCGATCCCGAACTCACGGTCGGGCTGCCGCGGGTGCTCACCGTCGGCACCGGACTCGATGCGCTGTCGCACTCGCTGGAGGCGATCTGCACCACCGTGTACCACCCGATGTGTCAGGGCATCGGCATGGAGGGGTGCCGTCTCGTGTTCGAGAACCTGCCGACCGCGGCGGCGACACCGACCGACCTCGAGGCGCGGAGCAAGATGCTGGCCGCGGCCAGCATGGGTGCGGTCGCTTTCCAGAAGGGCCTGGGTGCGATGCACTCGATCTCGCATCCGTGCAGCGTGCACTTCGACACCCACCACGGCATGACCAACGCGGTCGTCATGCCGTACGTGCTCCTGGCCAACCGCCCCGCGATCGAGCCGGTCATGGCCCAACTCGCCGCCTACGCCGGCATCGGACGCGACTTCGACGACGTCCTGAGCCACATCCTCCGGCTCCGGGCCGAACTCGACGTCCCCGACACGCTGGTCGATCTCGGCGTCGACGCGGCCGCGGTCGACACCATCGCCGCCGCTGCGGTGGACGATCCGACGGCGGGCACCAACCCGGTGCCGGTCGACCACGACTTCGCCGCCACGGTGTTCGCCGCGGCCTGTGACGGCCGGATGGACTAGGCCACGACGAGAGGGAGGCCCATGGAACTCGAACAGCTGCGCACCGCCGTCACGGCCGGCGAGATCGACGCCGTCGTCGTCGGTTTCACCGATCACTACGGCCGGACGATGGGCAAACGCTTCGATGCCGGGTTCTTCCTGGAGTCGTGTGTCACCGACGGCACCCACGGCTGCGACTACCTGCTCACCGTCGACATGGAGATGGAGCCGGTCGAGGGCTTCGAGTACGCCAACTGGGAGAAGGGTTACGGCGACTTCCATCTGGTCCCAGATCTCTCGACCCTCCGGCGGGCGGGCTGGACGACCGGCACCGCGTTCGTGCTGTGCGACGTGATCGACGATGGCGCTCACCAGCCCGTGGCGGTGGCGCCCCGGTCGATCCTGCGTCGCCAGGTCGATGCCCTCGCCGACGCCGGCTTCACGGCTGCGGCCGCCAGCGAACTCGAGTTCTTCCTGTACCGGGACTCCTATCGGGGCGCCCACGACAAGGGCTACCGGGATCTCGAGTCGGCGGGGTGGTACGTCGAGGACTACCACCTGCTCCAGGCGAGCCGGGTCGAGGACTATGTCGGCGCGGCCCGACGGGCGTTGCGCGACAGCGAGGTGCCGGTCGAGAACTCCAAGGGCGAGGCGGCGATCGGCCAGCACGAACTCAACATCCGCTACAGCGACGTGCTCACGATGGCGGACCGCCATGTGGTCATGAAGCAGGGCATGAAGGAGCTCGCCGACGCCCTCGGTGTCGCCGTCACGTTCATGGCCAAGCCCGACGCGGCCCAGCCCGGCAACAGTTGCCATGTCCACCTGTCGCTGTGGCGGGGCGACGAGAACGCCTTTGCCGACGGACCCGACAGCGACACGTTCCGGTGGTTCCTCGGCGGCTGGATGCATCACGCCGCCGACCTGATGCCCTTCGTCGCACCGACGATCAACGCCTACAAGCGGTACCAGGACCAGAGCTGGGCACCGACGCGACTCGCGTGGTCGACCGACAATCGCACGGCCGGCTTTCGGGTGGTCGGTGCCGGATCGAGTCGTCGGATCGAGAACCGCATCCCCGGCGCCGACGTCAATCCCTACCTCGTGTACGCGGCGGCGATCGCGTCGGGCCTCGACGGCATCGCCAACCGGATCGAACCACCGGCGGAGTTCCACGGCGACGTCTACACCTCCGACGTCGAGCGGGTGCCGGGCACGCTGCGCGACGCCGTCGACCGGTTCGAGGCCTCCGACTCGGCTCGACGATTCTTCGGCGACCTGGTGGTCGACCACTACACCCACCATCTCCGGACCGAGATCTCCGCCCACGACGCCGCGGTCACCGACTGGGAGATGGTGCGGTACTTCGAGCGGATCTGACGATGACCGCGCCCGTCATCGTCGCCGGCGGCGGGATCGCCGGGCTGACGATGGGACTCACCTGCGATCAGCTCGGCGTGCCGGTGCGCGTCTTCGAGTCCGCCCGGCGGATCGAGCCGCTCGGCGTCGGCATCAACCTGCAGCCCAACGCGGTGCGGGAGCTGATCGACCTCGGCCTGGGAGACCGGCTGCCCGAGATCGGGATCGAGGCCAGGGAGTGGGCCCTCGTCGGCCGCAACGGCAACGACGTGTGGGCCGAGCCACGCGGTCGGCGGGCCGGCTACCGCTGGCCCCAGTACTCGGTGCATCGGGGCGAACTGCAGATGCTGCTGTTGGAGACCCTCCGCGCGCGGGGTGGCCCCGACGTGGTCGTCGAGGGGCATCGCCTCGTCGGGTACGACCAGACCGAGCGGTCGATCACCGCTCGATTCGAGGACCGGGCGACCGGCGGGATCGTGGCCGTCGACGGTGCGGTGCTGCTCGCCGCGGACGGGCTCCACTCCGCCGCTCGCCGGCAACGCTTCCCCGAGGAGGGCGAGCCGGTCTGGGGCGGTGCGGTGCTGTGGCGGGGCACGGCCGAGGGCGAGCCGATCCGTTCGGGTGCATCGTTCACGCTCGTCGGCAATCTCGAGCAACGCTTCATCCACTATCCGATCGGTCCGGTCGACCCTGCGACCGGGCTCCAGCGTCAGAACTGGATCGCGGAGCTGACGTTCGATCCGTCGCGGGGATGGGATCCCGCCGGCTGGAACCGGACCGTCGACCCCGAGGTCTTCCTCCCGGCCTTCGCGGACTGGGACTTCGACTGGCTCGACATCCCCGCGCTCGTCCGGCGCGCCGATCGGGTGTGGGAGTACCCGATGGTCGACCGCGACCCGGCGCCGACCTGGGTCGATCACCGGATGGCGCTCATCGGCGACTCCGCCCACGTGATGTATCCGGTCGGTTCGAACGGCGCGAGCCAGGCGATCGTCGACGCGCGGGTCGTCGGCGCGGCGATGCTCGAACACGGCGTCGGCCCCGGCGCCCTCGAGGCGTTCGAAGCCCGGCTCCACGACGACATCTCCGCGCTGGTGCTGCGCAACCGCGGGTCGGGTCCGATCGCGATCCTCGGAGAGGTCGACGACCGCTGCGGCGGCGTCTTCGACGACATCGACGACGTGATCCCGCGGGCCGAGGTCGAGGCCTTCATGGCCGGGTACAAGCGGGCGGCCGGCTTCGCCATGGATGCGCTGAACCAGGCGCCGCCGACGATCGCTCCGGGCGCTCGGGTCACCTAGGTCACCACGTCGACGCCTCATCGTCCGAAGGGCGACGACCGAGGCGACAAGCCCTCCCCTCCCCGATATCGTTTCGCCGTTCTTTACGAACACGTGACGACCATGGGTACGGGTCCGACTTTCGCTCGCCACCGCCGAGTGGCCTTCATCGCGGCGATCGCCGTGCTGTCCGCGGTCGCGTCCATCGTGTCTGCGGCGACCCCCGACGAGCTGCGCGACGAACGCAGGGACGTCCAGGCCGAGGCCGCCGACCTCGCTTCCGAGATCGATGCTGCGACCGCCGAGGTCGAGGATCTCGAGGAGGCCCTCGCGGCCGCCCAGGCCAACGTCGACGCCCAGCAGGCGGCCGTCGAAGCGGCCAACCGGGCACTCGCGGACGCCGAGCTGGCCCAGATCCGTGCGGCCGAGGCGATCACCGACCTCCAGGCCCAGCAGGAGCAGGCGCGCCTCGATCTCCAGGCGGCCGCGGTCGAGAACTATGTGTCGTTCCAGGGCTTCGACGACCTCGACATCCTCGGCGAGGACCCCTGGGCGGCGTCGCGCGAGCAGACGCTGGCCGACTTCGGCACCGGCTCGGGACTCGAGGGGCTCGACAACCTCCGAGCGATCGGCGCCGAACTCGACTTCCAGCAGGCACTCGCCGAACAGGCGACCCTCGACGCCGAGGCGAGCCGGCGGGAGATGGAGCTGCGCCTCGCCGAACTCGACACCGCGCTCCTGCTCGAAGAGGAGCTGCTCACCGCCGCGGTCGAACGTCAGGAGCGTCGCCTCGGCGAGGCGGCGGCACTCGCGGATCTCGAAGCCGAGCTCTCGGAGCAGATCCGGGTCGAGGAGCAGCGCATCGCCGACGCGATCGCTTCGCGGCTTCCGCCCGGAGGCGGCAGTGTGCAGCTCCCGCCCGACGCCGACATCGATCTCGTGGTCGTCGGCGGCATCACGGTGAACGTCCTGGTCGAAGACCAGGTGCGCGGCATCCTCGCCGCCATGTCGGCTCGCGGGTACACCCTCGGTGGTGGCGGCTACCGGAGCATCGAGAGCCAGATCCGGCTCCGTCGAGCGAACTGTGGCACCTCGGACTACGCGATCTGGGAGATGCCGGCGAGCCAGTGTCGCCCGCCGACGGCTCGGCCCGGCCTGAGCCAGCACGAGCTGGGGCTCGCCATCGACTTCACCGTCAACGGCCGGGTCATCCGCTCGCGAGACAGCGACGTGTTCCGTGCCCTCGCCGAGGTCGCTCCGGAGTTCGGGTTCTTCAACCTGCCGAGCGAGCCCTGGCACTGGTCGACCACAGGCGGCTGATGCCGGTCGATCCGTCCACCGTCTTCCCGACGGTCACGAACGCCGATCGGTTGGCGCTCGTCGACGACGCCGGCACCGAGCGCACGTTCGGCGAGCTGGTGGACCGGGCCACCCGTCTCGGCCGAGCGATGCGCGAGGCCGGCGTCCCCGCGGGCGGTCACGTCGGCACCCTCACCGAGAACCGGGCCGAGTTCTTCGAGCTCTACCTTGCGTCGATCCTCTCGGGGGTCTGGCTCGTGCCGATCAACGGGTTGCTCGCTCCCGCCGAAGTCGCGCACGTCGTGGACGACGCCGGGCTCGACCTCGTGTTCGCGGAGCACGAACTCGCCGGGCTCGTCCCCGACGGCGTGCGGATCGTCGACCTCGACGACGAGTACGGGTCGCTCGTCGCCGGTGCCGACGACACCCCGTTTCCGCTCGACGGCCCACCCGGTTCGCGGTTCAGCTACACATCGGGCACGACGGGGCACCCGAAGGGGGTCAAACGGGCGATCCCCGACACCGTCGAGGCGATGCTCGCCCTCCAACGCCAGGCGGGGCTCGACGTCGCCATGACCGGCGACGGGGTCCACCTCGTGACCGGCCCGGCGTACCACGCCGCCGTCGGGGGCTTCGCCTTCTTCGATCTCTGCAACGGTGCGACGGTCCGGCTGATGCGGCGCTTCGACGCGGGCCGCACGCTCGAGATCGTCGAGGCCGAGTCGGTCCGTCGCACCCACCTCGTGCCCACGATGATGGTCCGGATGCTGCGCCTCGACGACGCCACCCGAGCGCGGGACCTCTCCTCGCTCGAGTTGGTGCTCCACGGCGCGGCACCGATCGCACCGGCGGTGAAGCGGCGGATGATCGACTGGCTCGGCCCGATCCTGACCGAGTACTGGGGCACGTCCGAGGCCGGCGTGTTCACCCGCGTCGACAGCGACGACTGGCTCGATCATCCGGGCACGGTCGGACGTCCGGTTCCCGGGTTCGAGGTCTTCGCAGTCGACGACGACGGCGCGACGCTGCCGGCCGGAACCGTCGGACGGCTGTTTTGCCACACACCGGCCAAGCCCGAACCGTTCGCCTACTGGAACGCACCCGACAAGACCGCCGGCGCCTACCTCCGCCCCGGCGTCTTCACCCTCGGCGACATGGGCCATGTCGACGCCGACGGCTGGATCTTCCTCGCCGACCGCGCCACGAACATGATCATCAGCGGCGGGGTGAACGTGTACCCGGCCGAGGTCGAACAGGCGTTGCTCGAACACCCGTCGGTCGTCGATGTGGCGGTGTTCGGGATCCCCGACGAGGAGTGGGGCGAGCAGGTGAAGGTGGCGGTCGAGTTCGCCGACGGCGCAGACGTGCTCGCCGACGATCTGCTCGCATTCGCACGCGATCGGTTGGGCCGCCACAAGGTGCCTCGATCGATCGATGTGCACGACCACCTGCCACGCCAACCGAACGGCAAGCTGTACCTGGCCTCCCTGCGCGACCCGTACTGGGCGGGTCACGATCGCCGGATCTGATCCTCAGCCGACCAGGACCGGGTGGCCCTTCTCCTCGATCCGGGCGGGGACGAGCGTGGCGGTGATCGAGCCGTCGGTCTCGATGATCACCCGGGCGACGGCGGTGGTCTGGGTGCCGGCATGCCAGACGAAGTTGCCGAGCGACCAGAAGATCGGCCGGTCTCGGTACGTCTCGAGCGGCTGCAGGACGTGGGGGTGGTGACCGAAGACGGCGTCGGCCCCGGCGTCGATCGCGGCTCGGGCCCGCTCGAGATCGTCGGGGGCGGGCGTGCTTGCCAGCTCGATGCCCCAGTGGATGGTGACGAAGACGAAGTCGGCAACCGCATCGGCTGCGGTGACCGCGGCGGCGATGGTGGCGGGGTCGCCCGGCGCCATCCCGGCGGCGGCCGGCCCGGCGTCCCACCGGGCGCCGACGGTGTTGAACCCGAGGACGGCGATCGTCGTGCCGTTGATCTCGAAGAGCGCTGGCGTGAGCGCCGCCTCGAGGTCGATCCCGACGCCGACCGGGGCGATCCCGGTTGCGGCGACATTGCCCGCGCCGTCGAGCAGGGCCGGGATGCCGTAGTCGCCGCCGTGGTTGTTGGCGAGGTTGGCGACGTCGACACCTGCCGCAGCGGACGCGACGAGGGAGTCGACGGGGCAGCGGAAGGTGTAGGTCTTGGGCACCCGACGGCCGATCTCGCTCGGGGCGCACTCGAGGTTGATGATCGACAGATCGTCGCGCAGGAAGAGCCCGTCCAGGCCCTCCCAGGCGTACGCGTAGGGATGTCGGGGGTTGGGGCCGTAGCCGGGGTCGAAGTTCACGTCGCCGACCGCGTGGATCGTGAGGGGCCGCTCACACGAGGCCTCGGTGAGCGGTGCGGCGACCGGCGATCCGGCGTGTCGGTGCAGGAAGACCGCCAGCTCCGCCCGGGTCAGCGGCCGATCGGGCGCGAACGTGCTCGGCGACGTACCGGTCGTGATGCCGGTGGTCGCCAGCCAGGCGACGGGCGCCTGCTGATAGTGGGCGACGACGTCGGTGAAGCGGTGGGGCGGGGCCCACGGCGAGCCTTCGTAGCGGTGGAGGAAGGCGGCGAACTGACCGCGGGTGACCGCACCGCGCGGGTCGAAGGTCGTCGGCGAGGTGCCGCTGGTGATGCCGACCTCGGCCATCCAGGCGATCGCGTCGGCGGCCCACGGGATGTCGACGTCGTCGAACGGCGCCGGCCGAGACGGCGCCGGCTCGTCCTCGAGCCGGTGGAAGAAGGCGGCCACCTCGGCGCGGCTGATCACGAGGTCGGGCTCGAAACAGCCCGGGCTGGTTCCGTTGGTGAGACCCTGTTCGACCATCCAGGCGACCGCCGGGGCGTACCAGGCGTCGTCCTCGACATCGCCGAACGAACCGGCCGGAGCCGCCATCGCCGCGCCGACCGCCACCAGCAAGGCGATCGACATGAACTGCTTCCGCACGGGCCCCTACGCTACTGACGCCGTCCGCCCGCCCTGAGGAGCCTGCCCGTGTCCGGCCACCACGACGAGACCCACGACCTGTTCCGCACCGCCTTCCGGGACTTCGTGGCGACGGAGATGATCCCGCACTTCGACGAGTGGGAGCGGGCCGGCATCATGGATCGGGCGATCTACGCGAAGGCGGGTGCGTCGGGGTTCGTCGGGTTCAACCTGCCCGAATCCCACGGCGGTGGCGGGTCCGAGGACTTCTGGTTCAACACGATCGTGAACGAGGAACTGCAGTACGCGGGCATGGGTGGCGCCGGCAACGGCATGACCCTGGTGAACGACATCCTGGCGCCGTACTTCGTCGAGCTCTGCACCGACGAACAGCGAGACCGGTGGATGCCGGGGTTGGCGGGCGGTGAGCTGATCTCGGCGATCGCCATGACCGAACCGGGCACCGGGTCGGACCTCGCGTCGATCGCGACGCGGGCGGTGCGCGACGGCGACGAGTACGTCGTCAACGGGGCGAAGACCTTCATCACGAACGGCATCAACGCTGATCTGGTGATCACCGTGGTCCGGACCGACCCCGATGCGGGTCGCCACGGGCTGTCGTTGCTGGTGGTGGAGCGCGGCATGGCGGGCTTCGAGCGGGGCCGAAACCTCGACAAGATCGGGCAGAAGTCGGCGGACACGGCGGAGCTGTTCTTCAGCGACGTGCGGGTGCCGGTGGCGAATCTGCTCGGCGAGGAGGGTCGGGGCATGGAGTACCTGGGCGCCAACCTCGCGCAGGAACGGCTGTCGATCGCGATCGGCGGGGTGGCGGTCGCCCAGGCGGCGTTGGAGTGGACGGTCGACTACGTCAAGGAGCGGACGGCGTTCGGTGCCCGCATCGCCGACTTCCAGAACACGAAGTTCGTGCTCGCCGAGTGTGAGACCGAGCTGGCGGTGGCCCGGCCCTACGTGGCTGATTGTGTGGCTCGGCTCAACGCCGGCGAGTTCTCGGCCGCCGACGCGGCCAAGGCGAAACTGTGGGGCACCGAACTGCAGGGCCGCGTGACCGACAAGTGCCTGCAGCTGTTCGGTGGCTACGGCTTCATGACCGAGTATCCGATCAGCCTGGCGTACGCCGATGCGCGCGTCGCCCGGATCTACGGCGGCACGAGCGAGATCATGAAGACGATCATCGCCAAGGACGTGCTCTCCTAGCGATCACTCGCCGGATCCCATTGCGGGAGTCAGCGGCGCCAGCTGTCGACGACGCTGACCGCCGCATCGACGGCCGCACGTACGTCGGCCTCGTCGGTGCCACTGCGAATCGTGACGAAGATCCCGTAGAGCAGGAGCAACGCCACCTCGGCTCGTCGCTCGATGTCGCCGTCGATGTCGCCATGGGCGGTGGCGTCCGCGAGGGCGCCGGCGAACGCCGCACGGAGTCGGGTCCGGTACTGCTCCCCGAGCTCGTTGACGGCCGGGTCGCTGTCGCCGAGTTCCACGAGTGAGTTGACGACCAGGCAGCCCATCAGCGCCCGTTCGGGCCGGTCGCGCCGCAGGTCGGCGATCGCTGCGAACCAGCCGACGATGCCGTCGAGTCCACCGTCGTCGACCCGTCGCACGACCGTCTCGAGCGGGCCGTGGAGGTAGTGGCCGATCGACCGGTGGAGCATCTCGCGCTTGTCACCGAAGGCGGCGTAGAGGCGGGCGCGGGCGAGGCCGGTGGCGTGCTCGAGGTCGCTGATGGTCGTCGCCTCGAAGCCCTGCTGCCAGAACACGTCGGCGACCTTGGCGGTGGCGGTGTCGAGGTCGAACTCACGGGGCCGGGCCATCGGACTCCTCTCGCCGGGTGGTCGCGTGGTCGGGACCACCCGTTCTTGACCGATCAGTAATCTATCTTCTATATTCTTTACCGTTCAGTCAACAATTGAGGAGCCGCCCATGCGCATCCCCGTCCCCCGGCCCGTCATCGTGATCACCGCCGTGTTCGCCGCCATCATCCCGACCGTGGTCGGCGCACTCGCCTGGTTCGACCCCTCGGCCGCTCCCCTCTTCGTCGACGGGGCCGACGACCTGACGCTGTCGTGGGGTGCACGTTCGCTCGCCCTGGCTGTGGCGGGCTGGGCAGCACTCCTGGTCGTTCGCGACGCACGGGGGTTCGTCGTCGTGCTCGCCGCCAGCGCCACCCGGGAAGTCCTCGACCTGGTCGACCTGTTGTTCCGGGTCGACGACGTGAGCCCCGGGCTCTACGTCATGTTGCCCGTCTCGTCGACCTCCCTCCTCATCGGCCTCGTGCTCAGTGTTCGGGCCGTACGGGGCGCCGAGCCCACCACGTCGCCCGCCCACTCGAACGCCGTCTGAGCACGACGTACCATTTGGCCACCCTTCCCTCGACGCCGGAGCCACCGTGACCGAACGCCACACCATCGACGCCACCGGTACGACCATCGCCTACGCCGACCACGGTGGCGACGGACCCGCGACGCTGCTCGTCCACGGCATCACCGAGTGCGACGAGTCCTGGCGGCCGGTGATCGATCGCCTCACCGAGGACCGACACGTCTACACGATGGATCTCCGGGGCCACGGCGCGTCGGGCCTCGGTCCGAGCTACGACCTCGAGGCCATGGCGGGCGACGTGATCGGCGTGCTCCAGGCGACCGACACACTCGGCTCGGCCCACCTCGTGGGCCATTCGCTCGGCGGCATGGTCGTGACCGCCGTCGGCTCGGCCGCGCCGACCGCATCGATCGTCAACGTCGACCAGAGCCTCAAACTCGGCTCCTTCAAGGCCCAGCTGGGCGAGTTCGAGGCGATGCTGCGCGACCCGGCGACCTTCCCCGCGGTCATCGAGGGCCTGTTCGCCCTGCTCGGCGGCGAGATGATCGACCCGGCCGAGATGGCACGCGTCAACGACCTGCGATCGCCGACGCAAGAGGTCGTGCTCGGCGTGTGGGACCTCGTGTTCGCCCTGTCCGAGGACGAGATCAACGAGATCATCGAAACGGCGCTGGCCGCCTACGCCGGCAACGCCGTGCCCTACCTCACCCTGTTCGGGGTCGAGCCGGAGGCGGGCTACCACGACTGGCTCCGTGGATTCATCGCCGACGCGACGACCGAGGTGTGGGCCGATCACGGCCACTATCCCCACCTCGTCGATCCCGACCGCTTCGTCACCCGCCTCCGCGACTTCTGGGCGACGACCTGAGCGTCAGCCGACCGTGTCGGCCGCCTCGTGGGTCTCGAAGTTCACGCCGGCCGTCTCATCACCGCGCAGCACGCTGATCGGATCGCGGAGATCGTCGACATAGCCGAGCGCGTAGGCCCCCATCCGGTAGCCCATCAGCCGCTGGAGCGGCTCGGGGAAGCCCGCGGCCTGCGACTGGGGCACCGACAGGTACTGGTTCTCCTCCTGGC
>JBCCWI010000072.1:0-21189 GCA_039193795.1 Actinomycetota bacterium
CCTTGACGCAGTCATCGCCGCCGATCCTGTCGCCGCGCTGGGTCCCGAGGTCGCTCAACGATTCGACGGTGCACTGCCGTTCTTGTTGAAGGTGCTCGCCGCCGGTTCGCCGTTGTCGCTGCAGTCGCACCCGTCGATCGAGCAGGCTCGGGCCGGCTTCACCCGCGAGAACGCCGACGGCATCGCGCTCGACGCCCCGAACCGGAGCTTCAGGGATCGGAACCACAAGCCGGAGCTGATCTGCGCCCTCACCCCCTTCGATGCGTTGTGTGGATTCCGCGAACCGTCCGAGACCCTCGCCGTGCTCGCCACCATCGACACACCCGCGCTCGACGACGTCCGGGCGCGAGTCGAGGCTGCCGCTGAGTCGGGGAGTGGCCTCGACGACCTGCTCGCACATCTGCTCACACTCGACACCGATTCGGCGGCGGCGCTGAGCGACCCGGTCGTGGAGGCGTGCCGGCAGCCGAACGACGCACCGTTCGCCGACGTGCGGTCGATGGCGGTCCGGCTGGGCGAGCAATACCCCGGCGACGCCGGCATCGTGACCGCCCTGCTCCTCAACCTCGTCCACCTCCAGCCGGGTGAGGCGCTCTTCCTTGGCGCTGGCAACCTGCATGCCTACCTGCACGGCACCGGCGTCGAGATCATGGCCAACTCCGACAATGTGCTGCGCGGTGGTCTCACCCCCAAGCACATCGACGTGCCGACCCTGCTCGACATCGTCGATGCTGCGCCGCTGGCGGTCGACGTGCAGCGCCCCGAGCTCGTGGGCGGCGCGGCGGCGTATCGCATCCCGACCCCGGAGTTCGCGCTGACTCGGCTCGACGTCGACGTCCCGATGACGACCAACGGTCCGGCGATCCTGCTGTGCACCGACGGTGTCGTCGACGCGGCGGGCCACACCCTCGACCGTGGGGCTGCGGCATGGCTTCCCGCGGCGGCCGGCGAGGTCGAGCTCACCGGCGCCGGCACCGTGTTCGTCGCGTCGACGGGCCCGGTCGGCGACGAGATGGATGACATCTCCGAGTGACCGTGCGTCGGCTCGCAACCGAGGCGTCGTACACTCATCGATGCGGGCTGCTCCGAGGTGGAGTCAGCTGACCCCGGCCCGCTTTTCCCTCACTTCCCAGCGCTTCCGGACGATGGCCCGGGAGCTGTATTGAATGGAGCACAACGTGGCGCTGACCACCGCTGATTACAAGGTCGCGGACATCGAACTCGCAGGGTTCGGCCGCAAGGAGATCACCCTCGCCGAGCACGAGATGCCCGGCCTGATGGCCCTGCGAGGCAAGTACGCCGACGAGCAGCCGCTCGCCGGTGCCCGCATCGCCGGCTCGCTGCACATGACCGTGCAGACGGCCGTGTTGATCGAGACGCTGGTCGCCCTCGGCGCCGACGTCCGCTGGGTGTCCTGCAACATCTTCTCGACCCAGGACCACGCTGCGGCGGCGGTCGCCGTCGGGCCCAACGGCACGCTCGACGCGCCGAACGGCACCCCGGTCTTCGCCTGGAAGGGCGAGACCCTGGAGGAGTACTGGTGGGCCACCGAGCAGCTGTTCCGCTGGCCTGACGGCGGCGGCCCGAACCTGATCCTCGACGACGGTGGCGACGCCACCATGCTCGTGCACAAGGGCCTCGAGTTCGAGAAGGCCGGCGCGGTTCCCGAGGCCGATGAGGACGATCCCGAGGAGTGGGGCGTCTTCCTCGAGCGTGTGCGCACGATCCTCGCCGACGACCCGGAGTTCTTCTCCAAGATCGCCCCCGGCATCCGCGGCGTCTCGGAGGAGACCACCACCGGCGTGCACCGTCTCTACCAGATGATGGAAGCCGGTGAGCTGCTGTTCCCGGCCATCAATGTCAACGACTCGGTCACCAAGTCCAAGTTCGACAACCTCTACGGCTGCCGTCACAGCCTGATCGATGGCATCAACCGTGCCACCGACGTCATGATCGGTGGCAAGGTCGCCGTCGTGTGTGGCTTCGGCGATGTCGGCAAGGGTTGCGCCGAGTCGCTGGCCGGTCAGGGCGCTCGTGTCATCGTCACCGAGGTCGACCCGATCTGCGCCCTCCAGGCCGCCATGTCGGGCTATGAGGTCAACACCCTCGAGGCCGTCGTCGACACCGCCGACATCTTCATCACGACCACCGGCAACAAGGACATCATCCTCGCCGACCACATGGCCCGGATGAAGCACCAGGCGATCGTCGGCAACATCGGCCACTTCGACAACGAGATCGACATGGCCGGCCTGTTCAAGATGTCCGACGTCCAGCGCATCAACATCAAGCCCCAGGTCGACGAGTTCGTGTTCCCCGACGGTCACTCGGTGATCGTGCTGAGCGAGGGCCGCCTGCTCAACCTCGGCAACGCCACCGGTCACCCGAGCTTCGTGATGAGCTGCTCGTTCACCAACCAGGTGCTCGCGCAGATGAAGCTCCACGCCGAAGCCGACGAGCTGGAGCTGGGGGTGGAGGTCCTGTCCAAGGAACTCGACGAAGAGGTCGCTCGTCTGCACCTCGACGCCCTCGGCGTCAAGCTCACGACCATGTCCCAGGACCAGGCCGACTACCTCGGTGTGTCGGTCAACGGGCCCTACAAGCCCGAGCACTACCGGTACTGATCGACGCGGCGCCTGCGGGCGCCAGACCGTCGCCCACACCATCGGTGTGGCATCGGAACGCACGAAGGCGGGGCTACGGCCCCGCCTTCGGCGCGTCTGAGCCAAAAGGCCTACATGTCCGGTGCTACCGTGCCGACACCTCGTGCGGGCGGTTCTCGTCGCGAGGAGTGGGGCATGCAGCAATCGAGCCGACGGCGAGCAGGTTCGCCGTTCGTGGTGTTCACCGTCGCGGTCACGCTCACGATGTCGGCCGCGGCGATCGGCGGGCTGCCGAACTCCCAGCCCGCGTCGGCGTCCTCCTGCGCACATGGGTTCGTGGATGTGCCCGATGGGGCGTTCTTCGGGGATGCGGTGGCGTGGATGGCGGGGACGGGGGTGACGACGGGTACGTCGCCGTCGACGTTTTCGCCGGATGCGTTCGTGACGAGGGGTCAGTTCGCGGCGTTCTTGTGGCGGTATGCGGGGGAGCCGCCGGCGGGTGTGCATGGGTTCGTGGATGTGCCCGATGGGGCGTTCTTCGCGGATGCGGTGGCGTGGATGGCGGGGACGGGGGTGACGACGGGGACGTCGCCGTCGACGTTTTCGCCGGATGCGTTCGTGACGAGGGGTCAGCTCGCAGCGTTCCTGTGGCGCTACGACGGCGAACCCGACCCGTGTGCGGCGGCGGCCGGAGCGCCGGTGCCGACCACGACCCTTCCCGCCGCGTCGTCCTCGACCACGACCCTTCCCGGGTCCACGTCGACCACGGTCCCGGGACCGACCACCACGTCCGCCCCGACCACGACGGCCGCGCCCACCACCACGGTGCCGGTGACCACGACGACCGTCGACCCAGGCGACCCGCCCGCTCCGGGAACGATGGCGGAGCTGCTGTGGACCTACGAGCAGGTGATCGAGCCGACCTACGGTGACGCCTACCCGTGGATCGATGTGGCGTGGGACTTCATCCACGCCGAGGGCACCGTCTCGGTCGCCGACCTCCCCGGCAGTGTCGCCGGACGGGTCCAGACGGGCTGCTCGTACAGCTTCTCGCGCCTGCCGAGCTGTTCGGCCACCTCGATGGTGATCGACCCGGTGGCCACCGACGACGTGGACGTGATCGTGCATGAGCTCGCCCACGTCTTCGAACGCACCCACGGCCTCGCTCCGGACCGCGATGCGCAGGGCCACGGGCAGCTCTACTTCGAGGTCACCTACGGCGAACGGTGCGACGACGAGGAGCTCCATGCCGATGCGATGGCCCGGGCCGCCGTGCCCGACTCCTACCCGTACTACTGGCGCAACACCTGCCCCGACGCGCCGAGCGATCCGGGGACGGCCGATCTGGCGGTGGTCGACGACTGGGTCGTCGGTGCGTCGCCCGACTGGTTCGTCGGCCGCTACGACAACGGCGCCGAGCTCTGGGCGGCGATCATGGCGGCCGACGTCTTCAACCGCTATTCGTTGGTCACCAATCTCCAGAACGAGTTCGGGGGCTACTGCTCGGTCAGCAACACGGTGTGGGTCGCGTTCGCCGGGGGTACCGACGACAATCCCTTCGCCGACGGCGGCTGCTGACGCATTCCCGACTGCGACGGACCAACCGCTACCGTGGCGGCCATGACGACACGTGGGGTTTGGTTCTCGCCCGAAGGCCTGTCCGGTGCCGACGTCGTTGCCTTCGGGCAGCGGGTGGAGGCGCTCGGCTACGAGCGGCTGTGGGTGGGTGAGACCTTCGGCCGCGACCCGTTCGCCCAGCTGGCGCTGATCGGCGCGTCCACGTCGTCGCTCGGGCTCGCCTCCGGGATCGCCAACATCTACAACCGGGCGCCGGGCGTGATGCTCCAGGGCGCCAACACGGTCGCGGAGGCGACCGGCGGTCGCATGATGCTCGGCATCGGTGTCTCCAGCCCCGCGATCGTCAGCAAGGTCCGCGGCATCGAGTACGGCAAGCCGTACTCGTTCATGAAGACCTACCTCGAGGCGATGGAGAGCTCGCTGTACCTGGCCGCCGCCCCCGCCGAGCCGGTGCCGGTCGTGCTCGCCGCGCTCGGCCCGAAGATGCTCGAGCTCGCCGCCGAGAAGACCGCCGGCGCACACCCCTACAACACGACCCCGGAGCACACCGCCATGGCCCGCGAGGTGATGGGGCCCGACGCCGGGCTCTACGTCGAGCAGAAGGTCCTGCTCACCGAGGACGCCGATCAGGCCCGGGCGACCGGCGCATCGGTGCTGAAGTTCTACAGCCGGGCACCGGGCTATGTGAACGCCTGGAAGCGCATGGGATTCACCGACGACGACATCTCGACCCAGAGCGAGCGGCTCGTCGACGCCCTCGTCGCCTGGGGGACACCCGAGCAGATCGAAGCCCGGCTCCAGGAACACGCCGACGCCGGCGCGACCCACATCTGTATCCATCCCCTCGACCCGGAAACGGGGCAAGGCAAGCCCGACGACGCCGCGCTCGCAGCGTTCGCCCCCAGCTAGGAGAACCATGTCCGAAGACCGCGTCACCGTCGACATCACCGACGGCATCGCCGACGTCCGCCTCAACCGGGGCGACAAGATGAACGCGATGGACGGGCCCATGTTCACGGCCCTCATCGAGACCGCCGACGAGCTCGCCAAGACCGAGGGTCTGCGGGCCGTCGTGTTGTCGGGCAACGGCCCGGCGTGGTGTGCCGGCTTGGACTTCTCGGGCTTCCAGTCGATGGCCGGCGGTGGCGAGAGCAACACGTCCGGCATCGGCGACATCGAGTCGGATCGCATCACCCACAACGCCCAGCAGGCCGTGTGGGGGTGGCGGGAGCTCCCGGTGCCGGTGATCGGCGCGGTGCACGGGGTGGCGTTCGGTGCGGGGATCCAGCTCGCCGTCGGTTGCGACATCCGGTTCGTGACCCCCGACGTGCGGATGTCGATCCTCGAGATCCGCTGGGGGATCAGCCCCGACATGACGATCACCCGTCTCCTGCCCGGCATCGTCGGCGCCGACATCGCCAAGGAGTTGATCTGGACCGGTCGTGAGGTGAACGGTGAGGAGGCGGTGCGCATCGGCCTTGCGACCCATCTGTCCGACGATCCGCACGCCGACGCGATGGCGCTGGCCAAGACCATCGCGTCGAAGAGCCCGCACGCCATTCGGGCCGGCAAGCGGTTGGTCGAGGCGGCCTACGCCGAGGACTACGCGGCGGGCTTCGCTCACGAACGCGAGGAGATCTTCAATCTGATCGGCACGCCGAACCAGGTCGAATCGGTCACCGCCTACTTCGAGAAGCGCACCCCCGACTACGCCGAGGTCGACGTCGACTGACCGAGCGATCGGTCGTCGGCTCACCCGACGAGGAGGCCCCATGTCCGAAGAACGAGTCACCGTGGACCTCGTCGACGGCGTCGCCGACGTCCGGCTGAACCGGGGCGACAAGATGAACGCGATGGACGGTGCGATGTTCGCCGCGCTCGTCGAGACCGCCGACCAGCTGGCCGAGACCGAGGGTCTGCGGGCCGTCGTGTTGTCGGGCAACGGCCCGGCGTGGTGTGCCGGCTTGGACTTCTCCAACTTCCAGTCGATGGCCGAGCGGGCGGACGGCGACGACGCCGCCGAGTCGACCGATGCCGGTGGGGTCACCACCGTCGACGGGGACCGCATCACCCACAGGGGTCAGCAGGCGGTCTGGGGGTGGCGGGAGCTCCCGGTGCCGGTGATCGGCGCGGTGCACGGGGTGGCGTTCGGTGCGGGGATCCAGCTCGCCGTCGGTTGCGACATCCGGTTCGTGACCCCCGACGTGCGGATGTCGATCCTCGAGATCCGGTGGGGTCTCTCGCCGGACATGACGATCACCCAGGTGCTGCCGAGTCTGGTCGGTGCCGACCTGGCCAAGGAGTTGATCTGGACCGGTCGTGAGGTGAACGGTGAGGAGGCGGTGCGCATCGGCCTCGCCACCCATCTGTCCGACGATCCACACGCCGATGCGATGGCGCTGGCCAAGACCATCGCGTCGAAGAGCCCGCACGCCATTCGGGCCGGCAAGCGGCTGGTCGAGGCGGCTTACGCCGAGGACTACGCGGCCGGGTTCGCCCACGAACGTGAGGAGATCGGCGCCTTGATCGGCTCGCCGAACCAGGTCGAATCGATCGGGGCCTACTTCGAGAAGCGGCCCCCGAACTACCGCGAGGTCGAGTCGTCGTGACGATGCGGGTCTTGGTCACGGGCGCGACGGGGTTCCTCGGGAGCCACACGGTGCGCGCCCTGCGGCGAGACGGCCACGACGTGCGGGTGATGGTCCGCACACCCGCCAAGGCGGAGACGCTCTTCGACCGCATGGCCATCGACGGCTGCGAGATCGTCACCGGCGACATCACCGACGCCGCGTCGGTGGAGGCAGCGATCGCCGGGTGCGATGCCGTGGTGCACACCGCCGCCGTCGTGGCGATCGAACCGACGCGACGGGCCGAGATGGAAGCGACCAACCTCGCCGGAGCGCAACACGTTCTCGGCGCGGCGGTCGCCGCCGGCTGCGATCCGGTCATCCACGTCTCCACCGTCGCAGCGCTCTTCCCGTTCCAGACCGACCCCGTCACCGCCGATCACCCGGTCGTCGGCGCCGACAATGGCTACGGCCAGACCAAGGCGGCCTGCGAGCGCTACGCACGCTCCCTGCAAGACGACGGCCACCCGGTGGTCACCCTCTACCCGTCGGGCATCGTCGGGCCCGAGGACTGGAACGAGTCGATCAACCTCAATGCGGTGAAGCTCTGGATCGAGAAGGGCTTCCCGGTGGCGAAGGGCTACAGCAGCAGCTGGGTCGACGTGCGCGACGTCGCCGACGTGATCGCCGCATCGTTGGTGCCGGGGCAGGGGAGCGCCCGTCTGCTGTGCATGGGTGCCTACCTGACCGCCCACGAACAGGTCTCCTCGATGAGCGAGGCGATCGGTGCGACGTTTCGGTCCGTGCCGTTGCCGAAGCCCGTGTGGTGGATGTGGTCGCGTCTCGGCGACCTGGCCGCGCGGGTCGACCTCGACCTGGTGCTGACCTCCGACGCCTACGACTACATCTTCGACTCCAAGCCCGGCGACGACTCCGCCACCGTCGAGCGAACCGGTGTCGCCTTCCGACCGATCGTCGAGACGTGGCGCGACATGTTCGGTTGGATGTACGAGCATGGCATGGTCCCGGCGAAGCGAGTCGGGGTTCTGGCCGAGGACGTCGAGCAGGTCGACCCCTGACGGACCGCCGGACCGGGTGTCAGACCCCGGGCCTAGGTTCGCCTCGTGCTCACCACCCTCACCACTCTCTGGCGTCACGACGCCGCTGCGGCCGACCTCGTCCGGGGGCTGAAGTACGGCCGGCGCACCGGCGCGGTCACGGTTGTGGCCGACCGGCTCGCACCGCTCGTACCGGCCGTCGACGTCGTCACCTGGGCGCCCGCTTCGCGCCGCGCGCACCGACGTCGAGGGTTCGACCAGGCCGAACTCATCGCCCGGGCGATCGCCGCCCGCACGGGGCGTCCGTGCCGGCGGCTCCTCGTGCGCGGGCGGGGCCCGGCGCAGACCCGCCGCGACGGGGTCGGGCGACGCCGGGGCCCTCGACTCCGCACGCGAGGTCGTCTCGTGGCGGGATCATCGGTCCTCGTCGTCGACGATGTCGTCACGACCGGTGCGACCCTCGACGCGGCCGCCACCGCCCTGAGGCGCCTGGGCGCCGGTGCGGTACACGGTGCCGCCGCGACGCGCGCGGAGCGTCGTGCGCCGGGCACGACCCGCGATCGAGGTGTACGGTCGAGTGGTACACCCGAATACGGAGGTACTCGATGGACGTCTCCATCAGCGCACGGCACGTGAACATCACGCCGCGACTGGAGGAGGTGATCCATGAGAAAATCGGCACGCTCGATCGCTTCCTCGACGGGCTCGACCACGCCGAGGTCCACTTCGACGAGGCCCGAAATCCGCGGATCGAGGACAAGGAGTTCTGCGAGGTCACCGTGGAGGGTCACGGGCATCACCTCCGCACCAAGGTCCACGCCCGCGACCCGTACTCCGCCGTCGATCAAGCGACCCTGAAGCTCGAACGCCAGATCCGCAAGCTCCGCACCAAGCTGCAGAAGCGCCACCACGGCGACGGCATGTCGCTGCGCGACCTCGACGCCTCGGCCCTGCTCGATGACCTGGGCCCGAGCGCAGCCTCCGGTGACGGTGCGGCGCCGGGCGACGAAGACGACGAGCACGTCCCCCAGATCGTCAAGAGCAAGCGCTTCTACCTCGCGCCGATGGTGCCCGACGAGGCGGTGCTCAAGATGGAGCTCCTCGGCCACGGGTTCTTCTTCTTCATCAACAAGGAGACCAACCGCTCGGCGGTCATCTACAAGCGAGACGACGGCGACATCGGTCTCATCGACGAAGCCGGCTGACGCCATGTGAGCGGGGTCACCCTGCCGAGGGTCGGGGTGCGAGGTCGGTAGACTCGATCGGACAATGAGCATCTTCTCCCGTGTGCTACGCAGCGGCGAGGGCCGCAAGCTCAAGGCCCTCCAAGCGCTCGTACCCGACATCAACGCCCTCGAACCCGAGATCGCCGCGCTCTCCGACGACGCGCTCCGGGCCAAGACCAGCGAGTTCCGCGGCCGCCTCGACAACGGCGAGTCGCCCGACGACTTGCTGATCGAGTCCTTCGCCGTCGTCCGTGAGGCCGCATCGCGTGTGCTCGGCCAGCGCCACTACGACGTCCAGATGATCGGCGGCTCGGCGCTGCACCTCGGCTGGGTGGCCGAGATGAAGACCGGCGAGGGCAAGACCCTCACGTCGACATTGCCCATCTATCTCAACGGCCTGACCGGCAAGGGTGTGCACGTCGTCACCGTGAACGACTACCTCGCCAGCCGCGACGCCGAATGGATGGGCCAGGTCCACCGCTGGATGGGGCTCGACGTCGGCCTGATCCTGCCGGGCAACCGCGACTCCGCCCACAAGCGTGAGCAGTACGGCGCCGACATCACCTACGGCACCAACAACGAGTTCGGCTTCGACTACCTGCGCGACAACATGGCGATGGCGCGCGAGAAGCAGGTGCAGCGAGGTCATCACTACTGCATCGTCGATGAGATCGACTCGATCCTCATCGACGAGGCCCGGACCCCGCTGATCATCTCGGGCAAGGTCGCCGACGCGGCCCAGCTCTACGTGAAGTTCGCCTCGATCGCCCGAGGCCTGCAGCGCGACGTCCACTACGAGGTCGACGAGGAGAAGCGCACCGTCGCCCCGCTCGAAGAAGGCATCCACGCCGTCGAGCGGGCGCTGGGGATCGACAACCTCTACGACCAGGTCTCGAACAACCTCGTGCACCAGCTCCAGGCCGCACTGCGCGCCAAAGAGCTGTACAAGCGCGACAAGGACTACCTCCTCGACGGCGACGGCGCCGTCAAGATCATCGACGAGTTCACCGGTCGCACCATGGAGGGCCGCCGCTGGTCAGACGGCCTGCACCAGGCGGTCGAGGCAAAGGAGGGTGTGGCGATCAAGGAGGAGAACCAGACCCTCGCCACGATCACGCTGCAGAACTACTACCGGCTCTACGACCGGCTGGCGGGCATGACCGGTACCGCCGAGACCGAGGCCTCGGAGTTCGTGTCGACCTATGGCCTCCACGTCGTGCCGATCCCGACCAACAAGCCGTTGGCCCGCCTCGACCAGGGCGATCTGATCTACAAGACCGAGGACGCCAAGTTCCAGGCCTGCATCGACGACATCGTCGAGCGCAACGCCGCAGGCCAACCCGTCCTCGTCGGCACCGTCTCGGTCGAGAAGTCCGAGAAGCTCTCGACGATGATGGAGCGTCAGGGCGTCGCCCACGAGGTGCTGAACGCCAAGCAGCACCATCGTGAGGCCGATATCGTCACCCAGGCCGGCCGGCTCGGCGCGGTGACGGTCGCCACCAACATGGCCGGCCGTGGCGTCGACATCTTGCTGGGCGGCAATCCCGAGGGCCTGGCCGAACGCGACTGCCGGGCCGAAGGGCTCGATCCGGACTCCGAAGAGGGCCAGCCCCGCTACCAGGAGCTGCTCGCGAAGCACTCGATCAACACCGACGCCGAGCGGGAGAAGGTCCTCGAACTCGGCGGTCTCTACGTGCTCGGCACCGAGCGTCACGAGAGCCGCCGCATCGACAACCAGCTCCGCGGTCGCTCCGGACGCCAGGGCGATCCCGGTGAGAGTCGCTTCTACCTGTCGCTCGACGACGAACTGATGCGCCTGTTCGCGACCGGTGCGATGAACTATGTGATGGACCGGGCCCTGCCCGACGACGTGCCGATCGAGGCGAAGATGGTCACCCGGGCCATCGAGCGGGCTCAGAACACCGTCGAGGGTCGCAACGCCGAGACCCGCAAGAACGTCCTCAAGTACGACGAGGTGATGAACGAGCAGCGCAAGGTCATCTACAAGCGCCGCGCCCAGATCCTCGATGGCGTCGACCTCCGCGACGAAGCCCTCGAGTACCTCGACGACGCCATCCGCGATGCCGTCGGCGCGTACTGCGTCAGCGACATCTTCGAGGAATGGGATCTCGACGGCCTCGTCACCGAGATCCGCACCCTCTGGCCGAGCGAGATCACCATCGAGGATCTCGACGACCTCCGCTCGCTCGACGAGCTGACCGACACCCTCTACGACGAGGCGCTCGGGCTGTACGAAGCGCGCGAGGCCGAGATCGGCGACGTCGTCCTGCGCCAGGTCGAGCGCCAGGTGATGCTCCGCATCATCGATCAGCGCTGGCGCACGCATTTGCGGGAGATGGATCTGCTCCGCGAGGGCATCCACCTGCGGGCGATGGGTCAGAAGGATCCCGCCACCGAGTGGCAGCGCGAGGGTTTCGACATGTTCGGTCAGATGATGACCGGCATCGCCAACGACTTCGTGAAGTACGTCATGCACGTGCAGGTCACGACCCAGCCGGCACAGCAGCCCGAGGAGCCGGCGATCGAAGGGGTCACCGAGACCAAGAGCGAGGCCGCCGCCGGCACGCCGGCCAAGGAGATCGCCGAGGCCAACGCCCCGAAGCAGGTGAAGGCCAACGAGGTCCGCAACAAGACGCCGATGGTGAAGACCGATCTCGACAAGATCGGGCGCAACGACCCGTGCCCGTGCGGCAACGGCAAGAAGTTCAAGAACTGCTGGGGCAAGCCCGGCTGCACGGCGACCCCGTAGGTACATGCAGGATTTCTCCGACCAGATCGCCGCCATCCGGGCGCGTCTCACCGAGGCCGCCGGGTATCTGCGCATCGACGAGCTGCGGATGCGTCAGCCTCAACTCGAGGCCGAGGCATCTCGCCCCGATCTGTGGGACGACCAGGACAAGGCTCGCAAGGTCACCTCCGAGTTGGCCGCGGTCAACGAGGATCTCGAGCTGTACGAACGGCTCGAGGGGGAGGTCGACGACCTCGAGACGCTGCACCTCATGGCGCGCGAGGAGGGCGACGAGTCGCTCGAACCCGAGATCGCCGAGCAGGCGGATTCGCTGGAGTCCACCCTGGACGAACTCGAGATGCGGTCGCTGTTCACCGGAGAGTTCGACGAGGGCGATGCGGTCTGCCAGATCAAGTCCGGCGAGGGCGGCACCGACGCCCAGGACTGGGCCGAGATGTTGATGCGGATGTACAACCGCTGGGCCGACAAACGTGGCTTCGACGTCGAGATCACTGCGGTGTCCGAAGGGACCGAGGCCGGCCTGAGCAATGTCGAGTTCATCCTCAAGGGCCGTCACGCCTACGGCCTGATGCAGTCCGAGCACGGCGTCCACCGGCTCGTTCGCATCTCACCGTTCAACAACGAGGGCAAGCGCCAGACCGCGTTCACCGCAGTGCAGGTCGCGCCGTTCTTCGAGGAGGTCTCCGACGAGATCGAGATCGACGAGAAGGACCTGCGCATCGACACCTACCGCTCCTCGGGGGCTGGCGGTCAGCACGTCAACGTGACCGACTCCGCGGTGCGCATCACCCACATCCCGACCGGTCTCGTGACCGCGTGTCAGAACGAACGCAGCCAGCATCAGAACAAGGACCGGGCGATGCAGATGATGGCGGCGAAGCTCCTCGACCTCGAACGCAAGAAGCGTGAAGAGGAGATCGCCGGCATCACCGGCGAGCAGCAAAACGTCGGCTTCGGCAGCCAGATCCGCAGCTATGTGATGCAGCCCTACCAGATGGTGAAGGACCTCCGGTCCGAGCACGAGACCGCCCAGGTCGACACCGTGTTGGGCGGCGACATCGAGCCGTTCATGGAGGCGTGGCTGCGCTGGACCCGAGCCAAGGCGCAGGAGGGCTGACGCCATGACCGACACCGATCTCGACGCCGTCGCTCGTCTCGAGGACGCCCGGATCGCGGCGATGTGCAGTCAGGACGCCGACACGCTCGAGCGCCTGCTCTCGGACTCGCTGGTCTACGTCCACTCCTCGGGCCTGGTCGACACCAAGGCCTCGTTCCTCGGCCATGTCCGCAACGGACCGATCCAGTACAAGACCTTCGAACGTCGCGATGTCGAGGCCTCGGCCGCCTCCGATGTCGCGGTCATCATCCGTGGCGAGGCCGCGGTGGGCATCGAGTTCGACGGCAACCCGATCGATCTCGATTTCCGCTACCTGGCCGTGTGGGTCAAACACGGCACCGACTGGCGGTTCGAAGCCTGGCAGTCGACCTCGACCAGCTGACATGCCGCTGTTTCGGGTGAGCGCACTGGTAGCGTCTCGCCGACCGGGCGGACCGTTGTCCACAGGATTCTCATGATCAAACTCGAGAACGTCACGAAGGTGTACAAGGGCGACCATGTCGCGCTTCGCGACGCCACGCTCGACATCGGCAAGGGCGAATTCGTCTTCCTCGTCGGTGCCTCGGGCTCGGGCAAGTCGACCTTCATCCGCCTGCTCAACCGGGAGGAAGTGCCCGAGCACGGCACGATCTATGTCGCCGGCAAGGACATCGGCACCCTCGGCAGCTGGAAGGTGCCGTACCTGCGTCGCAACATCGGGTACATCTTCCAGGACTTCAAGCTGCTGCCCAACAAGACCGTGGCCGAGAACGTCGCCTTCGCCCTCGAGGTGATCGGCAAGCCCCGTCACGTCATCAAGAAGCAGGTGCCGGCGATCCTCGAGCTCGTCGGCCTCGCCCAGAAGATGGACAGCTTCCCGTCGGAGCTCTCCGGTGGTGAGCAGCAGCGGGTCTCGATCGCCCGGGCGTTCGTCAACCGGCCGCTGATCCTGCTGGCCGACGAGCCCACCGGCAACCTCGACCCGCAGACGTCGGTCGGCATCATGCGCCTGCTCGACCGCATCAACCGCACGGGCACCACCGTCGTCATGGCCACCCACGACCGCGGCATCGTCGACACGATGCGCCGCCGGGTCATCGAACTCGACCGAGGGCTGATCGTGCGCGACCAGGCTCGCGGCGTCTACGAGTAGGAGCGAACCATGGCGATCTCACCCGTCTACGCGCTCCGTGAAACCGGCCAGAACCTCTGGCGCAACTTCCTGCTGTCGTTGGCCACGGTCATCACCATCGGTGTGTCGCTATGGCTGTTCGGCGGCTTCTTCCTCTTCAACTACGCCGTCGACAACGCCACCCAGCGCTGGGAGGGCGGCATCGAGTTCGTGGTCTGGATGAATCCCGAGGCCACCGCAGAGCAGAACGCGAACATCCTCGACGCGATCAACACCAGCCCGGAGATCCGCGACTTCACGTTCGTCAACCAGGACGAAGCGTACGAAGAGTTCAAGGACATCTTCGCCGACACGCCCGAACTGGTCGAGGTCGTCACCCCCGAGGTGATGCCTCCGTCCTACCGGGTCGTGCCGGTCGACCCCGACGCCGACGTGGTCGAGGAGCTGGCGAGTCAGTTCGAGGGCAGACCGGGGGTGAAAACCGTCGTGTCGGCCAACGACACGATCCGCGACATCCAGGACCTCGCCGACGACGTCGGTCGGGTGTTCCTGTTCGGGTCGATCATCCTGCTCGCAGCGGCGACCCTTCTGATCCTCACCAACATCGTCAGCGCCATCCGCAACCGCGGCCGCGAAATCGAGATCATGAAGGTCGTCGGTGCGACCAACTGGTTCATCCGGATCCCGTTCATGCTCGAGGGCATCGTGCAGGCACTGATCGGTGCGGTGCTCGCCTGGGGTGGTCTGTTCCTGATCGACCGGCAGGTGATCCAGCAGTTCAGCCAGCCCGACAGTCTCGAGCTCATGGCCGGGTTCCGGGTCGAGAGCAACGAGTTCATCTTCACCAGCGGCATGGTGCTCGGCATCGCGATCCTGGTCTCGGTGATCGGCTCGTCGATCGCGGTCACCCGCTATCTCGACGCCTGACGGCCCCATGAAGATCTCGATGTCGTTGCCCACCATGGCTGGTGGGCTCGACCGAGGGCGCCTGCGCGAGTGGTGCGACGCGGTCGAATCGGGACCGTTCCACGCGATCGCCGTGGGCGAACGGATCGGGTACGACAACCTCGAGATGCACACCACGCTGACGTTCGCGGCGGCGGTCACCGAGCGGGTGCGGATCGCCTCGACGCTCACGATCCTGCCGATGTACGCGACGGCGTGGGCGGCCAAGACCCTGGCGACGCTCGATGTGGTCAGCGACGGGCGGCTCGACCTCGTGGTCGGGGTCGGCGGCCGCAAGCACGACTTCGACCAGGCCGAGCGTTTCTTCGGTCATCGACACGAACGACTCGACGCACAGGTCGCCGAGCTCCGCCGCATCTGGGCCGGCGGCGCCGTCGACGGCGAACCGATCGGCCCTGCGCCGGTGCAACCGGGTGGCCCTCCGATCTTCGCCAGCGCGATGGGGCCGAAGTCGACGGCCCGAGCGGCACGATGGGCCAACGGCAACATGGGCTTCTCGCTGGCACCCAACACCGACGACCACACGGCGACGGTCACGTCGTTCGTCGACGCATGGGCCGAGGCGGGCCGATCGGAGCGGCCGTACCTCTCGACCAGCTTCTGGTACTCGGTGGGCCCCGGCGCTGCAGAGGAGCTGGAGCACTACGCGATGCGGTACCTGAGCATCTTCGGCGACGACGCCGCAGCGATGATGGCGTCGCTGTGCACCGCTGCGGGGGTCGAGGCGACGCTCGAGGCGATCGAGCGATGCCGGACGGCCGGCATGGACGAGCTCTATCTCGTGCCGACCTCGGCCGACCCGGCCGACCTCGCACCGCTCCTCGATGCCCTGAGCCGATCCTGACTACGGTGCGCGTATGCGCGAGTACACCGTGGTCCACACCGGCGTCGATTTCGGAGAGGGACCGCGGTGGCACGACGGTCGACTGTGGTTCAGCGACTTCTACCGCCGCGGGGTCTACTCCTTCGGCGACGACGGCGAACGGCTCGAGCTGACGATCGACGATCAGCCGTCCGGGCTGGGGTGGATGCCGGACGGGACGCTGCTGGTCGTGGCCATGATCTCTCGTCGTGTGCTGGCGGTCTCGCCCGGTGGCGACGTGCGCGAGCACGCCGACCTGTCTGCGGTCGCCACCGAGAAGTGCAACGACATGGTCGTCTCCGCCGATGGTCATGCCTATGTGGGCAACTTCGGCTTCGACCTCGAGGGCCGAGCGTCGTTCGAACCCGCCCACCTGGCCCACGTCAGCCCCGACGGCGAGGTTCGTCGGGTCGATCATCCGCTCCGCTTCCCCAACGGTTCGGTGATCACCCCCGATGGCACCCTGCTGGTCGGCGAGACCTTCGGCGGGCGCTACACCGCCTTCGATCTCGACCCCGACGGGCATCCGGTCAACCCTCGGGTCTGGGCGGAATACGACGGCCTGACTCCGGACGGCTGCTGCCTCGATGCCGAGGGCGCGATCTGGGTGGCCGACTTCGTCGGCAAGCGGTTCGCCCGGGTGCACGAGGACGGATCGATCAGTCGGGAGGTCCCGACCGACGACCATGCCGTGGCGTGCATGCTCGGCGGACCCGACGGCACCACCCTCTACGGCTTCCTGTCGCCCGGGTCACATCCCGACGAGGTGGCGGGGAAGGCCCTGACCCGCATCGTCGCCATCGAGACCGATGCGCCACGGGCCGGCCTGCCGTGAGCTTCGCCCCTGCTGGCACCGGGCACTAGCGTCCTGGCGTCCGCCTGACCGGGAGCAGCCATGGCCATCGACTTCACCCTCACCCCCGAACTCGAAGACATCCGAGATCGGGTGCGTACCTTCATCGCCGAGGTCGTGAAGCCGGCGGAGGACGAGATCGAGGGCCACGGCGATCACGAGGCACTCACCGGCAAGGACCGGATCGCAAAGCTGATCGAGCTGCGCAAGCTGGCCTTCAACGAAGGGCTCTGGCTTCCCCACATGCCCGAGGACTGGGGTGGCATGGGGCTCGGCCACGTCGAGCTCGCGATGGTGCAGGCCGAGGCGGCCAAGAGTTACTACGGCCCGTGGGTGCTCAACTGCCAGGCCCCCGACGAGGGAAACATGCACACCCTGCTGCACTGGGGCACCGACGAGCAGAAGGAGAAGTACCTCCGTCCGCTCACCGAAGGCAAGGCGTGGTCGTGCTTCGCCATGACCGAGCCGGAGGTCGCCGGCTCCGATCCCACCCTGATCCGCACCAACGGCTACCAGGACGGCGAGGAGTGGGTGCTCAACGGCCACAAATGGTTCATCTCCAACGCCCACCGGGCCAACTTCGCCATCCTCGTCGCTCGTACCGAGGACGATCCCGACCTGCCCCAGGCGGCCAACACGGCCTTCCTGATCGATCTGCCTCAGGACGGCTGGAACGAGGTGCGCCAGATCGAGACGATGCACGGCGGTACGGGCCACAGCGAGATCCTGATCGAGGATCTCCGGGTGCACGAGAGCCAGATGCTGGGCGGTCGTGGCCAGGGCCATCTGCTCGGCCAGTACCGGCTCGGCCCGGCTCGGCTGGCTCACTGCATGCGCTGGATCTCCCAGGCCGAGACCGCCCTCGACATGATGGTCGAGCGCTCGCTCGAGCGGTACAGCCACGGCTCGATCCTGGCCGAGAAGCAGGGTGTGCAGTGGATGATCGCCGACTCGGCGATGGAGCTCTACCAGTGCAAGCTGATGGTGCTCCACGCCGCGTCGAAGATCGATGCCTCCCACCGCGGCGAGAACGTCGACTTCAAGTCCGAGGTCTCGATGGCGAAGCACTTCGTCGCCAACAGCCTGAACCGCATCATCGACCGGGCGATCCAGACCCACGGCGCCCTCGGCTACTCGACCGACACGCCGCTGGCCCACATGTACCAGCACGCCCGCTGGGCCCGGTTCGCCGACGGCGCCGACGAGATCCACCAGATGCGGATTGCGCAGCGCACGATCGCGGCGTTCAAGGATCACGGCACGACTCGCGCCGCCACCGGCGACCTGCCGGTGTGACGGTGGCGCCGTTCGACCTCACCGGGCGGGTCGCCCTCGTCACCGGCGGCGGGCGCGGTTTGGGCCGCGAGATGACCCAGGCGTTCGCCGAGCACGGCGCCGATGTCGTCATCGTCAGCCGCAAGAGCGAGGTTCTGGAGCAGGCCGCCGGCGAGATCGCCGAGGCGACCGGGCGCACGATCACGCCGAAGCCGTGCCATGTCGGCGATTGGGACGCGCTCGGGGCGCTGGTCGAGGAGGTCTACGACGAGTTCGGCCGTATCGACGTGCTGGTCAACAACGCCGGAATGAGTCCGCTCTACGAGTCACCCAGTGCCGTGAGCGAGGCGCTGTGGCGCAAGGTCATCGACGTGAACCTCACGGGCCCGTGGCGGCTGTCCGCCCTCGTGGGGGAGCGGATGAAGGCGGCCGGCGGGGGATCGATCATCAATGTCTCCAGCACCGCCTCGTTGACACCGTCGGCGATCGAACTGCCGTACGGCGCCGCCAAGGCGGGCATCAACAACATGACCGCCGGTCTCGCCCAGACGTTCGCCCCCGAGGTGCGGGTCAACTGTCTGATGCCCGGCCCGTTCGCCACCGACATCGCCAAGGCATGGCCCGACGGCATCTTCGAGCACTTCGAGCGCACCGTTCCGCTGCAGCGAGCGGGTGAGCCCCACGAGATCGTCGGGGCGGCGCTCCTGTTGGCGAGTGACGCCGGTGCCTACATCACCGGTTCGATCATCCGGCTCGACGGCGGGATGTCCGGGGTGGCCGGCAATGGCTGAAGGACAGCCGGTCGATCCGGCGATCGTCGACATCGACGTCCTCACCGAGTGGATGGACACGAGAGCGCTCGGGCACGGTCCGCTCGAATCGATCGAGGCGTTGGCCGGCGGAACCCAGAACCTGCTGCTCCGGTTCGTCCGCGACGGCCGCACGTACATCCTCCGACGCCCGCCCGAGCACAAACGCAAGAACTCCGACGAGACCATGCGACGAGAGGCCCGGGTGCTCGGTGCGCTGGCCGACACCGACGTGCCGCATCCGCGCCTCATCGCCGCCGAGGGCGACGTCGACGTGCTGGGTGCGGCGTTCTACCTGATGGAGCCGATCGACGGCTTCCAGGCGACGGCCGGCCTCCCGGAACTACACGCGTCCGACCCCGCGATCCGGCGATCGATGGGTCTGTCGTTCGTCGACGCGATCCTGGCGCTGCACGCGGTCGACCCCGCGACCAAGGACCTCGACGGCTTCGGCAAGCCCGAGGGGTATCTCGAACGCCAGGTGCCGAGATGGCAGAGCCAGCTGGAGAGCTACAACGACCTCGACGGCTACCCGGGCCCCGATCTGCCCCACCTGACCGAGATCCAGCGCTACCTCGAACGCCATCGACCGGATCCGTCACCGACCGGCATCATCCACGGCGACTACCACCTCGCCAACGTGATGTTCCGGCCCGATCGTGGCGAGATCGCCGCCATCGTCGACTGGGAACTGGCCACCCAGGGCGACCCGCTGATCGATCTCGGTCTGATCGTGGCCTTCTGGCCCGAGGTCGATGGTGACGCCGGGATGATGTCGGTGCAGCCCTGGGACGGATTCCCGACCATCGACGAACTCGTCGCCCACTACGACGAGCGCTCACCTCGTTCGATCGATGCGCTCGACTGGTATGCCGTGCTCGCCTGCTACAAGACCGGCATCATCCTCGAAGGCACCCATGCTCGGGCCTTCGCCGGCAAGGCGCCCAAGGAGTTCGGCGATCTCCTCCACGCCACCACCGTGGGCCTGTTCGAGAAGGCGGGCCGGATCATCGGCGCCTGATCAACCTGCGCTGATCGACCAGACGGCTTGGGGCTCGTCGAACCCCTTCAGCACGCGTCGCCCGGCCGAGACCGCTCGGTCGCCGACGTCGGCGGCGACGCCTCCGGTGACGAGCACTTCGCCGGGGACCGCGTGATCGACGAGCCGGGCCGCGAGGTTCACGATCGGGCCGAAGTAGTCGCCGTGGAGGGTGATCAGCGAGCCGCAGGCGACCCCGCCGCGGGGAACGACCCCGTCGGTGCGGAAGGCGTCGATCAGTTCGGTCGCAAAGGCCACCGCATCGGTGGGCGACTCGGCGATGAACATGACCTCGTCGCCGATCAGCTTGGCGATGCGGGCGCCGTGGCGCCGGGCGGCCTCGTGGGCGGCCCGCTCGAACTCCCGGACGAATCCCACGAGTTCGAGCGAACCCATGGTCTGCGACAGGGCGGTGAAACCGACGAGATCCACGAAGCCGACCGACAGTTCGACCAGCTCGCGGTGCTCCTTGTTCTGCGTTCGGCGTTGCCGCAGCGCTCCCTGGCGGAGGTGATGGCGAAAGACCATCGGGAGGATGTCGCCGAGTGCCAGACCCAGCTCGGCCATCGCCTTGTTGAGGTGGACGCCGTCGGTGTCGGTCTGGAGACGGCGTTCGGGGCCCTGGACGTGATTGGCGACCCCCGCTTCGGCGATCGTCTCGACCGCGGCGCCGATGACGTTCAGGAGTTCGTCGCCTTCGCCTTCGACGAGCACGTGATCGGTCGCCGTCATGATGAACCCCATCAGGTCGACGTCACGGTCGTTGAACAGGATCTCGTCCAGGTCATAGACCCGGACCCCGATTTCGGCGAGCAGGGAACAGACCTCCTCGGCGTCGCGTTCGAAACGTTCAGCGAGGTCTCGTACCGAGTAGCGATCGTCTCGTGCGAAGACGCGGTCGGACGCGAGCTCGATCTGGCGAGCGAGGTCGGCGGGGATGTCCGACGCCGGAATCCCCAGTGTTTCGAACAGTTCGACGATGTCGGCGTCGGGTTCGGGTGCCATCGCTCGCCACGGTAGTCGCCGCGAAACGAGCCGTAACCCGGTGACCGTCGGATCTGGTCCGTGACATTCGACCAGGAACTCCGCGGAACCCGGCCCTCGTTCTTGCCGCCGGTGCACGACGACCGGTCGTGCGATCCCGATGGAGGAACCCCCCAATGCAACGATTGCTCCGCCTGTTCGCCGCCCTCATGGCGCTGGCACTCCTCGCCGCTGCGTGCAGCGACGACGACCCCGTCGACACCGCAACCGGTGACGACGAGATGGCCGATGACGAGATGGCCGACGAGGACGAGATGGCCGATGACGAGATGGCCGACGAGGACGAGATGGCCGATGACGAGATGGCCGAC
>JBCCWI010000073.1:0-20753 GCA_039193795.1 Actinomycetota bacterium
GGATCCTCTGGGCCTCGACCGAGTTCGGGTTCGTCACCCTCGACGACGGGTTCTCGACCGGTTCGTCGATGATGCCGCAGAAGAAGAACCCCGACATCGCCGAACTCGCACGCGGCAAGGCGGAGCGGCAGCCCCTTGAGGGTGGTGAGGAAGCCGGTCAGATGGCCGATCAGCCGCCCCGCCTTGCCGCGTGCGAGTTCGGCGATGTCGGGGTTCTTCTTCTGCGGCATCATCGACGAACCGGTCGAGAACCCGTCGTCGAGGGTGACGAACCCGAACTCGGTCGAGGCCCAGAGGATCCACTCCTCGCCGATGCGACTCAGGTGCACACCGAGCAGCGAGAGGGCGAAGAGGACCTCGGCGACGAAGTCACGGTCGGACACGCCGTCGAGGCTGTTGTCGAACACCGCGTCGAAGTCGAGGTAGGCGGCGGTCTTCTCGGGATCGAGCGGGAGAGACGAGCCGGCGAGGGCGCCGGCTCCGAGCACCGAGACGTTGGTGCGCTTGCGGGCGTCGGCCAGCCGTTCGACGTCGCGGGCGAGCGCCCAGCCGTGGGCGAGTAGATGATGAGACAGCGCGACGGGCTGCGCCTGCTGGAGGTGGGTGTAGCCGGGCAGGTGGGCATCGCCCGCGGTCTCGGCGTGGGCCAGCAGCGTGCGCTGCAACCGCTCGATCAGCTCCGCGATCTCGTCGATCGCGCTGCGCGTCCAGAGCCGCACGTCGGTGGCGACCTGGTCGTTGCGGCTACGACCCGTGTGCATCTTGGCGCCCGCCGGTTCGAGCTCGGTGACCCGACGCTCGACCGCGGTGTGGATGTCCTCGTCGTTGACCTGGAACGCGAACTCGCCCGACTCGATCTCGGACTCGACGGTGTCGAGCGCCGCGAGCACGCCGTCGCGTTCGGCCTCGGTGAACAGGCCGACGTCGCACAGCATCCGGACGTGCGCCCGTGACCCGGCGATGTCCTCGCGGAACATGCGCTGGTCGAACGGCAGGCTGTCGTTGAGCGCCTGCAGGGCCTCGGCCGGGCCGCCGGCGAAGCGGCCGTGCCAGAGGGTGGAGCTCACGACTGCGCCCGCTTGCGCGCCAGATTGCGCAGCCGCAGGGCGTTCAACTTGATGAAGCCCTCGGCGTCGGCCTGATCGTAGGTGCCGCCATCGTCTTCGAACGTGGCGATCTTCTCGTCGAAGAGGCTGTGCGGGCTCTTGCGGCCGACGACGTCGACGTTGCCCTTGAAGAGCTTGAGCCGCACATCGCCGCTGACGAATTCCTGGCTGTGGTCGATCGCGACCTGGAGCATCTCGCGTTCGGGGCTCCACCAGAAGCCGTTGTAGATCAGCTCGGCGTACTTCGGCATGAGCGAGTCCTTGAGATGGGCGACCTCACGATCGAGGGTGATCGACTCGATGGCCCGATGGGCTCGCAGCATGATCGTGCCACCGGGGGTCTCGTAGGCGCCACGGCTCTTCATGCCGACGAAGCGGTTCTCGACGATGTCGAGGCGACCGATGCCGTTCTCACCGCCGAGCCGATTGAGCTCGGTCAGGACCTGGGCCGGCGTCATCGCCTTGCCGTCGATGGCGACGATGTCGCCCTTTTCGTAGGTGAGATCGATGTAGGTGGCCTCGTTGGGCGCCGCCTCCGGGCTCACGGACCAACGCCACATCTCCGACGGCGGTTCGGTGAAGGGATCCTCGAGCGGGCCGCCCTCGAAGGAGATGTGCAACAGGTTGGCGTCCATCGAGAACGGCGACTTCTTGCCCCGCTTCATCTCGATCGGGATGTCGTGCTCCTCGGCGTAGGCCATGAGGGTCTCGCGGCCACCGAGCTCCCACTCCCGCCACGGGGCGATGACCTTGATCTCGGGCGACAGCGCATAGGCGCCGAGCTCGAAGCGCACCTGGTCGTTGCCCTTGCCGGTCGCACCGTGGCTGATGGCGTCGGCGCCGTGTTCGGCGGCGATCTCGACCAGCCGTTTGGCGATCAGGGGTCGGGCGATCGAGGTGCCCAGGAGGTACTCGCCCTCGTAGATCGTGTTGGCTCGGAACATCGGGTACACGAAGTCGCGGACGAACTCCTCGCGCACGTCCTCGATGTGGATGTTCTCCGCCGGCACCCCCATCTCGAGCGCCTTGGCCCGGGCCGGCTCGACCTCTTCGCCCTGTCCGAGGTCGGCGGTGAACGTGATGACCTCGGCGTCGTAGGTCTCCTGCAACCACCGCAGGATGATGGAGGTGTCGAGACCACCGCTGTAGGCGAGTACGACCTTCATGGTTCAGATGCTTCTCTCGGGTTGGGGAAGGGGTGTCAGGTGAGTCCGGCGAGCGAGCGAAGCTGCTCGGCGAGGTCGGCGCCGCCGATCGATTCCGCGGCGACCACGATCAGGGTGTCGTCGCCGGCGACGGTACCCAGGATGTCGGCCATCCCGGCACGATCGAGCGCCGATGCGACGACATGGGCGGATCCGGGTGGTGTGCGAAGGACGACCAGGTTGGCGGAGTGGTTGACGTCGGCGACCCAGTCCGACATCACCCGGCGCAGATGATCCTCCGGCGCGATGCGGTCGACGGGGTGTTCGGGGATGGCGTAGACCGTCTCCCCACCCGGCACGCGGACCTTGATCGCGCCCAGCTCGTCGAGGTCGCGTGAGACCGTCGCCTGGGTCGCAGCCAGACCCTCCGCCTCCAACAGGTCGGTGAGTTGCCCCTGCGAGGTGACGGCGTGTTCCTCCAGCAGCGACGAGATCCGGTGCTGGCGCTGTGCCTTACTCATGCCGCGCCTCGTCGTTCGGCGGGAACGGCTGGTGTCCGGGCTCGGTGCTCACGTGTTCTCCTGCACCAGCCAGGCGAGGGCGCCCCGCGCCGCGTGCATCCGGTTGGCCGCCTGCACCCAGATCCGGGAGCGGGCACCGTCGAGCACCGCGTCGGTGACCTCCTCGTTGCGATGGGCGGGCAGGCAGTGCAGGAAGATCGCGCCCGACGAGGCCAGCCCCATCAGCCGTTCGTCCACCTGGAAGCCCTCGAAGTCGCGCCGCCGCTGCTCGGCTTCGGCCTCCTGCCCCATCGAGGTCCATGTGTCGGCGTACACCGCGTCGGCGCCGGCCACCGCGTCCTCGGGTCGATCGTGCACCGCGATGGCGACGCCCGCCGTTGCGATGCGTTCGGCGTCGACATCGCTGAACCCGTAGCCCCCGGGCGAGGCGATCCGGAACGACATGCCGGCGAGACCGGCCGCCAACGCCAACGAGCGGGCCACATTGTTGGCGTCGCCGACGTAGGCGACGGAGCGTCCGGCCAGGTCACCGAACTCGCGACGCATCGTGAGCAGATCGGCGAGCGCCTGGAGCGGATGGGCGGTGTCGCTCAGCATGTTGACGATCGGCACCAGGTCGAGCGCAGCCATGCGTTCGACCACGGAGTGGGCGAACACCCGCGCCCCGACGACGGTGTGGAAGCACGCCATCGTGCGGGTGACGTCCTCGACGGTCTCCCGGGTGTCGAAGCCGACCTCGTGGCCCTGGATGTAGACCGGATGGCCGCCGAGCTGCACGACGGCCATCTCCATCGAGTTGCGGGTGCGGGCCGACGGCTTTTCGAAGATCAGCGCGGTGCCCTTGCCCGCCAGGACACGCGGCGCGTCGGCAGAGGTGGCCAGGTCGAGGATCCGCCCGAGGTCGGCTGCGGAGAGGTCGTCGATTTCGAGGAGGTGACGCATCAGGCCTGCTCCAGCACGGTCGAGATGACACCGACCGCCTCGGCGATCTGCTCGTCGGTGATGATGAACGGGGGCGTCAACCGCAGCGCGGTCGGTGTGACACCGTTGACCACCAACCCGCGATCGAGGCAGGCACGGGCGATCTCACCGCCGGTGCGACCGGCCAGCGCCTCGGGGGTCAGCTCGGCACCGAGCAGGAGCCCCCGACCGCGAACGTGGGCGACGCCGGGGAGCGCTTCGAGCGCCGACCGCAGCTGGACGCCGCGGCTGCCGGCGAGCGCCGGCGCGTCGATGCGTTCGAGCTCCGCCAGCGTGGCCCGGGCCGCCGACAGCGCGAGCGGCTGGCCGGCGTAGGTCGAACCGTGGTCGCCGGGGCCGAACGCCTCCGCCACCTCGTCGCGGGCCCAGATCGCGCCGACCGGCATGCCGTTGGCGATGCCCTTGGCCATCGTGACCACGTCGGGGGTGACGCCCGAGTGCTGGAAGCCGAACCACTCCCCCGTGCGGGCCATGCCGGCCTGGATCTCGTCGAAGATCAGCAGGATGCCCCGCTCGTCACAGATCCGGCGTACGCCCCGCAGGTACTCGTCGTCGGCGTCGTTCACACCACCCTCGGCCTGGATGGGTTCGAGGATCACACCGCCGACCTCGGGGCTGAGCCCGCGCTCGAACTCGTCGAGGTCGTTCCAGACGACGTGCCGGAAGCCCTCCGGCAGTGGCTGGAACGGCTCGTGCTTCTCGGGCTGGCCCGTCGCCGCGAGCGTCATCAGCGTGCGGCCGTGGAAGCTGCGCAGGGTGCTGACGACCGCGTGACGGCCGCGGCCCTGGTACTTGCGGACGATCTTGAGGGCCGCCTCGTTGGCCTCGGCGCCCGAGTTCTGGAAGAGCACGCGGCCCGGACCGGCGTCGATCAACCGGCCGATGGTCTCGGCCACGGGAGCCTGGTGTTCGTTCGCGAACAGATTCGACGTGTGGGTCAGCGTCGCCGCCTGGGCGCTGATCGCCTCGGTGACCGCAGGGTGGGCGTGACCGAGCCCGGTGACCGCGAGCCCGCAGAGGAAGTCGAGGTGGCGGGTGCCGTCGACGTCCCAGAGTTCGGCACCACTGCCGCGGACGAATCGTCGAGCCGGTGGGCCGTAGTTGTTGATCAAGGGGCTGTGGTCACCCGCTGCGCCGTATGCGGCGGCGTGTTCGGCCATGGTCATGACGGACCTCCCGTGGGGGTCGCTTCGGGCGTCGTTCCGGTGACAGGTTCCTCGGTCACCGTTCCGGTGATCATGGTCCCGATGCCGGCGTCGGTGAAGAGCTCGAGCAACAGCACATGGGGGATGCGGCCGTCGAGCATGTGCGCGGACGTCGCACCGGATTCGACCGCGTGCATGCAGGCCTCGACCTTGGGGATCATCCCGCCGCTGATCGTGCCGTCGGCGATGTAGGTACGGACCTCGTCGAGTGTGGCGCGGGCGACGATCGAGGACGGGTCGTCGACATCGGTGAGCAGGCCGGGAACGTCGGTGAGGTAGATCGCCTTCTCGGCACCAAGAGCACCGGCGAGCGCCCCGGCGACGGTGTCGGCATTGATGTTGTAGGCCTGGCCGCTGGCGTCGGCGCCGATGGTCGACACGACCGGGATCATGTTCTCGCTCAGCAGCCGCTCGACGATGTTGGGTTGCACGCTCACGACGTCGCCGACGAAGCCGAGGGCTTCGTCGCGCGGCGCGGCGGTGATCAGGCCACCGTCCTCGCCCGAGAGCCCGACGGCGTACGCCCCGTGGACATTGATCGAGCCGACGATGTCGCGGCCGACCTTGCCGACCAGCACCATCCGGGCGACGTCGAGGGTCTCGGCGTCGGTGACGCGCAGCCCGTCGACGAACTCGGTCTCCTTGCCGAGCCGTCCGAGAAGGTCGCCGATCTGAGGCCCGCCGCCGTGCACGACGACGGGCCTGAGCCCGACCGAACGCAGCAGCACGACGTCCTCCGCGAACGTCTGCGAGAGCTGGGGGTCGACCATGGCGTTGCCGCCGAACTTCACCACGACGATCGCGTCGCGGAACCGCTGGATGTACGGCAGGGCCTCGACCAGTGCGCCGGCACGCCGCTCGGGAGAGAAGCCGCGGTCGGGAAGGGTGTCGTCAGCGATGTCGGTCATGACCGGTACCCCGCGTTGATCTCGATGTAGCCGTGGGTCAGATCACAGGTCCAGACGGTGGCGGCGCCGTCGCCGATCCCGACGTCGACCCGGAGCTCGATCTCCGGCTCGCGGAGGTGTTCGCTCGCGCGTTCCTCGGAGTAGCCGGCGAGCACTGCGCCGTCGGCGCTCACCTGTTCGGGACCGATCCAGATCGCCAGCTTGTCGCGATCGGCGGCCTGGCCCGCCTTCCCGACCGCCATGACGATCCGTCCCCAGTTGGCGTCCTCGGCCGCGACCGCGGTCTTCACCAGCGGTGAGTCGGCGATCGCCCGGGCGATGATCTCCGCGGCGTGGTCGTCGGCGGCGCCCGAGACGCTCACCGACACGAACTTCGTCGCCCCCTCGCCATCCCGGACGATCTGATGGGCGAGATCCAACAAGACGCCGTCGAGCGCGTCCTGGAACGCCGGGAGCCGAGGGTCGTCGTCGTCGTGGAGATCGTCGTCGATCTGCTCGCCCGTGGCGAAGAGCAGCACGGTGTCGCTGGTCGACGTGTCGGAGTCGACGGTGATGCGATTGAAGCTCCGGGCGACGCTCGCGTCGAGGCACGATTGCAGGAGGGTCGGCTCGACCGGGAGGTCGGTGAAGACGAAGGCGAGCATCGTCGCCATGTCGGGGGCGATCATGCCGCTGCCCTTGGCCACACCGACCACATGGCTCACCGCACCGTCGATGCGGCGGGCCGACCCCTTGCTGAACGTGTCGGTCGTGCGGATCGCCCCAGCGGCGGCCTCCCAGCGGGCCGGCCCGCTGGCGTCGATCGCGGCGGTGAGGGCCGGGAGTTCGGCGGCGAGGAGATCGTCGGGCATCGGCTCGCCGATCACCCCCGTCGATGCGACGAACACCTCGTCGGGCAGCACGCCGAATCCGTCGGCCACCGCCTCGACGGTGAGCCGGACACTGGCGTCACCGGCGGCGCCGGTGAAGGCGTTGGCGTTGCCGGCGTTGCAGACGACCACCCGGGCGGTGCGGGCGCCATCGGCCAGCAGCCGCTTGCACCAGTCGACGGGTGCCGAGGGGCACAGGCTCGTCGTGAAGACCCCGGCCACCGAGGTCCCCTCGGCCAACTCGGCAACGAAGAGGTCGTCGCGGTCGGTGTAGCGCAGCGCGCCGGCGTGCGTGCCGAGCGCGACCCCGGCGAGCGGTGGCAGTTTCGGGAACACGTCGGGGGCGAGCGGTGAGACGGCGTCGGACACGGCGGGAACCTACGGGTACGTGCCGGCGACGGCGAGACCGGTCTCCTCGGGAAGCCCCAGAGCGAGGTTGGCGCACTGGACGGCCTGGCCCGAGGCGCCCTTCACGAGGTTGTCGAGCGCGGACAGCACCATCACCCACCCGGTGCGGGGGTCGACCCGAGCGGTGAGGTGACAGGTGTTGGAGCCGAGCGTCGCCTTGGTCGACGGCGACCGGTCGCTGACCACCATGAACGGTTCGGGGTCGTAGGCGTCGTGCAGACACGCCATGACGTCGTCGGTGGTGAGATCGGCGGTGGGACGGGCGTAGCAGGTGGCGAGGATGCCTCGGTTCATCGGCGCCAGGTGGGGCGTGAAGATGAGCTGCGCATCGGCACCGGAGTGCTGCCGCAGCACCATCTCCATCTCGGGGGTGTGGCGATGGTTGAGCAGCCCGTAGGCGTTGAAGTCCTCGTCGACCGCGCAGAATGTCGTGTTGGGCTTCGGTGGCCGGCCGGCGCCACTCAGCCCGGTCGCGGCGTTGACGACGATGCCGGTCGACTCGATCAGCCCGGCCTTCAGCAGCGGGGCGAGACCGAGGACGGCGGTCGTCGGGTAGCACCCGGGGACCGCGACGAGTTCGGCCCCGGAGAGCTCGGAGCGGAACAGTTCGGGCAGGCCGTACGCGAATTCGTCGAGGAGGTCGGGTGCCCCGTGCTCGGCGCCGTACCACTCGGGGTACAACGCAGGGTCGTCGAGGCGGAAGTCCGACGCCAGGTCGACGATGTGCTTGACGTGGCCACGCAGCTGCGACACGACCGGCTGGCTGGCGCCGTGGGGCAGGCCGAGGAAGACCAGGTCGGCGTCGGCCACGACCGACTCGTCATAGGAGGCGTAGGTGAGGTCGCCGTAGGCGGCGGCGAGCGACGGATACAGATCGGCCACTCGGTTGCCGGCCTGGGTGTCGCCGGTGGCGGCGACGACCTCGAGGTCGGGGTGGGTCGCGCAGATGCGCAACAGTTCTGCGCCGGTGAAGCCGGACGCGCCGATGATGGCGACCTTGTGCATGCCGACACCATACGGAGGATCGTATGATTATGCAACGATTTGTATAGATCGCGCGGTCGACGCTCTTGTCACCGGTGGCATCGCACCGTCGACGTCTGAACCGGCTCGGCGATCACTCGATCCCGTGCTCGAGGGCGTAGCGCATCAACTCCTGCTTCTTGGTCAGCCGAAGCTTGTCGAGGATGTTCCGCGTGTGGTTCTCGACGGTCTTCGCCGAGATGAACAGCTCCTCGCCGATCTCTCGATAGGTGAGACCCCGTGCGACGTACTGCAACACCTCTCGCTCGCGCTCGGTCAGCCCACCCGTCGGCGCGTCGGACTTCTTGAGACGCCGGAACTCGACGAGGACCAGCGATGCCAACGATGGCGAGAACACCGGTTCGCCGTCCGCGGCTCGGCGCAGCGCAGCTCGCAGATCGTCCGAACCGGTCGACTTCGTGAGATAGCCGAGCGCTCCAGCGGCGACGGCGTCGAGGACGTCACGCTCGGCCTCCGAGACGGTGAGGATCACCACATTGGTTGCGTCCCCGCGCTGCTGGGCGACCCGTAGTCCTCCCCCGGCCGGCATCTGGAGATCGCACAGGCACACGTCGGGTTCGAGTTCGTCGATCCGCTCGATCGCTTCGGCGGCATCAGCCGCCGAGCCCACGACCTCGAAGCCGTCGCCGAGGTCGGCCTTCAACCCCGACACCCAGATCGGATGATCATCGGCGATCACGACCGTGATGGGTTCGCTCATGGCACCCACAGTTGCACGTCGGTGCCCCTGCCGGGGGCACTCCGGATGACCGAGCGGCCGCCGACCTCGGCGAGGCGGGACTCGATGGATCCATCGATCCCCTCCCCGGATCGCGGGGCGTCGACGTCGAAGCCGGTGCCGTTGTCGTGGACGGTGCACACCACGCCGCCGTCCTCGTCGGGCTCGGCGTAGAGCGAGATACGGGATCCGCCCGAGTGCTTCGCCGCGTTGGTGAGCGCTTCGGCCGCGGCGCCGGCGAGCGCTGCGGCGACCGTTCCGCTGCGATCGGGCAGGTCGGCGGCGAGCACCGCGCCGATCTCGACTTCGTGGCGGCGGGCGACCGTGTCGACGACGGTCCGGAGCTGCACCGTCAACGACTCATCGCTCGGCGCGGCGCCGAAGAGGTGAGAGCGGAGATCGCGCTCTTGATCCCGCGCCAGCGCAACCAGTTGGTCGTCGTCGCTGCGACGCTGGATCACGGCGAGGGTCTGGAGCACGCCGTCGTGCAGCACCCGTGCCATCTCGGCCCGCGCCCGAGCGATCGAGATCTCGCGGGCTGCTTGGCGCATCACCGACGCGACCGACGCCGCAGCCAACGCCGCCAGCACCATCAGCGCCGCCTTGGAATAGCTCGAGGTCGTCCCCCACTGCTGCGCGCCCTTCAACCACGACTCGCCGACCGTGCTGGCGGCAGCGAGACCCACGGCGGTCGCCGTCCCCCACAGCAGGCCGGCGGCCACCGCGACCGCGATGATGCTCGCAGTCGGCCATGCCCATCCGAGCGACTGGTCACGGGTCGCCTCGAACACGTGGGTCTCCAGGAGCAAGAGGCTCGCGGCGACGGCGATCTCGGCGAACAGCAGCGGCGACCCGGCCGACAAGGGCCGGGTGCGGGCCTGCTGCGTCGTCAGCACGGTGATGACGAGCGCAGCGCCGAGCAGACCGAGACCGAGCCACCAGCGGGTGACTTCGGCTCGCTGGAGGACCAGACCGACGGTGGCCCAACCGAGGGTGAGCCACCGAAAGGCGACCAGACCTCGTGCGAGGCCGTGATCCAGGGTCTCGGGCGCGCTGGCCATGCTGCTCACACTACGGATGACCCGGGCGCCGAGTCGGCATCTCGACCCTCGAGCACGACCGCCCCGCAGAGCGCGGCGGCTCCACCGACGAGCAGCCAACCCCAGCTCTCGACACCCACCGACCGATCGAGCAGATCGAAGGTGGCGACGGCGACTGCAACCGGTGCGGCGACGAGGAGTGTCGAGGAGTCGTCGGCCCGGGCGGCGAACACGGCGACGAGCACCGCAACCGCACCCAGCACGGCGGTGTGCACGGGGTCACCGTCGGCGATCCTGCCGACGACGGCCACCAGGCCGGTGGCGCCCAGTCCGAGCAGGTTGGCGTGTGCTCGTGGAGCGCCAGCGAGAACCGCTGCCACGACCGCGCACCACAGGACCGGGACGACGTAGGCGTCGACCAGCTCGATGTGGAGGGCATAAAGCACCGACACCCAACCGACCACGAGCGAGCTCGCCAGAAGCGCCACCCGGTCGGTGATCGGCTGCTCCCGGATGCCGTCTCGCTGGGCCACGACCAGATCGATCGCCGCGACGACGGCGAGGCACACGGCAGCCCCCGCCGCAACGAGTGGAGCGGTCGTGAGGAGGAGAAGCGGCGCCATCAGCGCCAGCGCCCTCAGCACCATCGCCGACGCGGCCTGCACCGAACGCCACACCAGGCCGGTGCCCGACCACAGAACCGCTACGAGCACGACTGCGACCGAAGATCCCCATGCGAGCGACCCTGCACCGACAACGAGGACGCCGTGTACCAAGACGACGAGCAGACCGGCGCCCACGACGCTGTCGTTCGCGAACGAACGCCAGCGGACGAGGGTGACCACCGTCCCAGCAGCTGCGATCGCCAGAACGGCGACGATCCACGGCTCGCCCGCACCGATCGCCACGACCGGAGCGACCGCCGACGCCACCAACGCCACCGCGGTCGACTCACGCCGGTTGACGAGGATCGCCAGCCACCCCCCGATCACGAGGGCCGCTCCGAACAACCCCACATCGCCGGTCCCGAGATGCACCGCGACTGCCGCGGCGACCACCAAGCCGGGCAGCGCCGGCGGCCAGGGCTGAGCGCCGCGCCGCGCCTGCCCGAGGACCCATGCGGCGGCGAGAACCCCTGCGGTGATCGGCGTGTCGGCGATGCCGCCGGCCTCACCGGTCAAGCGCATCCACGAACCGCCAGCGACGACGGCCGTCACGCCGATCAGCGCCGCCTCGTTGAGCCGCTCGAGATCACCGATCATCGCCGGCGAGAGCGGAAGTCGGCGCACGTCGATCAGTTCGACCAGCGCGAGCACCACGGCGGCGGCCAGCAGCGCCACATGACGCGGCGGATCGGCGATCGCCCAGCCCTCGAGCACGGTGGCGGAACCGACGCCGAGCGCGACGACGGCGAAGGACGGGGCCCGGTCGCGCACGGCCACCAGGAGCGACGCCAGCACCGCGGCCGCGCCGGTGGTGGCGGTGACGGTCAGTGACGCAGGGTCGACCAGACCGATCTCGCGCAGCGTGCCCATCCCCGTGAACACGACATCGTCCAGGACCCGGGCGGCGGGGGCGAGTCCAGCGATTGCCGCCCATCCGGCAGCGATCCGCCGATCGCCGGGGCGGCTCGACACGCCTGCGGTCGCGGCGGCGAGCAGCGCCAGACCGAGCGGCGCGTGACCACCCAGCGCCGCCGACAGGCCCGCGACGGTCAGGGTGCCACCCAAGCCGACGGTGAGGTCGCCGACGACCGGATGCACACGCGCTCGCAGTGACGAGCCGACGACGACCGTGGTCGGGCCGGCGACGACGAGCGCGGTCCGCCAGCTTCCGCCGGCGACCACCACGGTGGCGGCCACGTCGATGGACACCATCGCGGCAGCCAGCACGTCGAGGAGCCGAGCGGTCGATGGGGCCCGATGTCGGACCCAGCGGGTGAGCCCCACGAGGAGACCTGAGGCAGCGAGCAGTGCGGCCAGTCGAGCGCCGGGACCGAAGAGCTCCCAGCGAGCGCTGACGACGCTGAGCGCAGCCGCGAGCAACAGGACGACGCCGACGGACCCGAGGATCCGGGGCCCGAGACCCGTCGGTCGCTGACCGCCGGTCATCGCGCACGCTCCTCGCGAGCGGGGGCGACGAGGACGAGGCGGCCGAGGACGAGCACGGCGGCCGAACCGACCAGCGCCGAGGTGGCCGAACCCGCAGTCCAGAGCTTGAGCATCGACGACACCAGGACGACCGTGATGGCCATCGAGAACGGGCCGCCGACCCAGGTGCGCGCGGGCGAGAGCAGCGACCGCCGCTCGACGCCACTCACCGCAGCGACGATCAGCGCGAGCAGGATGGTCGAGAGACCGAAGACCGGCAGCTTCTGGACCCACCAGGCGATGGAGCCGACCTGGGCCGTCGGCAGCAGGCCGATCTGCCAGACGATCGCCACGGCGCCGATGGCCGCGGTCATGTGCCAGAGGTAGATCGTCATCGCCATCGAGTTGGCAGCGACGACGCCGGCCCACGCCCGCCGGTTGCGTTCGAGGAATCGGGTGATCGCCGGCGCGACCGCGAGCGCGGTCGCGCTGTGGGCGACGCCGAACACGACGAGGGCGATCGACGGCGGGTGGGTCGGCGACAGCTCGAGGCCGGGGACGTGGACCATCGAGACCGGGAACGGACCCATGACGGTGAGCCCGACGACGATGGTCCAGGCGGTGGCCGCAACCGCGACGAGACGGCGACCGGTCGGGAGATGGCCGTCACGCCATGCGAACCCGGCCACCTGGAACATCAACCAGCCGATGACCCAGTTGATGTGCCCGACGTGGGGCACACCGGCGAGGTGGACGACCTGGACGACCGCGAAGACACCGACCAGCGTGGCGGCCGTGGCGACGGGGCGGGCGCGGTACCGGGGGCGAACGATCGGGGCGATGCCCGTGTCGATGGTGTAGTTGGCCAGGAACCACAGCGGGATGGCGGCCGCCGCGGCCGCCATGCCGACGAGACCGCTGACCCCTGCGACAGCACCGACGGCGAACAGCGCCGCCCAGAATCCTGCGAGTACGACCGTCGGAGCCAACATGCGACGCAGCCGACCGGCGACCCAGTCGGCCCCATTCCCCTTGCCCTTGGCCGTGAAGGAGTCGAGCGAAACCGCCGAGGCGTAGCCGCCGACGACGAAGAACAACGGCATGACCTGGAGCGCCCAGGTGACCCACGCCATCGACGGGGCGTACTCGAGCGCATTGCCGGCAGCCGGATCGCCCTCGTCGTCGAGGAACGCCGCGATCGCGGCCCAGTGGCCGAGGGCGACGACGATCATGGCGACCGCCCGATAGAAGTCGACCGCCCGGTTGCGGTCCGAGCGGGTCTGGGCCGCCAGGTCGGCGACCGTCGGGGTGGGGGTGGATGCGGTGGTGGTGTCCATGCATCCCAGTCAGCCGCATACGCAGGCCGCCGTCTGTCCGGAAAACCCCCCAAACCGGCCTGGGGGAACCCCCGTTTCGCCCGTCGTGACGGGGTTTTGCGGGCCTCGAGGCCCCTAGAGCGCGATGCCCGCCAGCTTGGTCTCGAGGTACTCGGCGATGCCCTCGTGGCCGCCTTCTCGACCCAGGCCGGAGTCACCCATCCCGCCGAAGGGCGCCGCGGCCGACGTCGGATTGACGTCGTTGATGCCGATGATGCCGAACCGCAGGCCCTCCATTGCCCGGATCGCGGTCGAGAGGTCCTTGGTGTACACGTAGGCGGCGAGGCCGTAGTTGGTGTCGTTGGCGAGGTCGATCACCTGGTCGACGTCGTCGTAGACGATGATCGGCGCCACCGGACCGAACGTCTCTTCGCGGTAGATCGTCATCTGCTCGGTGACCCCGGTGACGACGGTCGGTGCGTAGAAGTGGCCGGCGTCGAGGCCGTCCTCGGTGAGCCGCGTCCCGCCGACCGGAACCTCGGCGCCCTTGGCTCGTGCATCGTCGACCTGGGCCGCGACCTTGGCCACCGCGGCCTCGTTCACCAGCGGGCCGACACCGACGCCCTCGACGGTGCCGTTGCCGGCCTTCACCTTCGCCACGCGCGGCACCATCGTCTCGATGAAGGCATCGGCGTGATCCCGGTGCACGTAGAGCCGGTTGGGGCTGATGCACGCTTGACCGGAGTTGAGGAACTTCAGGGCCGCCGCCCCCTTGGCCGCATGCACCGGGTCGGCGTCGGGGTACACGATGAAGGGCGCGTGGCCGCCGAGCTCGACCGACACCCGCTGCAGGTTGGCACCGGCCTTGGCAGCCAGCACCCGCCCGACGGCGGTGGAGCCCGTGAACGTCAGCTTCTTGACCCGCGGGTCGCCGGTGAACACCTCGCCGATCGGCACCGGGTCGGCGGCGGTGACCATGTTGATCACGCCATCGGGTACACCGGCATCGATGAAGCACTCGAAGATCGCCTTGGCGCACAGCGGGGTCGCCTCGGCCGGCTTGAGCACGAGCGTGCAGCCGGCGGCGAGCGCGGGACCCATCTTCCGGGTGAGCATCGACATCGGGTAGTTCCACGGCGTGACCGCAGCCACCACACCGACCGGGGTCTTGACCGACAAGAACCGTTGGTCGGGGCGTCCGGACGGCAGCCATTCCCCGGTGATCCGGCGGGCCTCCTCGGCGAACCATCGCAGGAAGTCCGCGCCGTAGGTCACCTCCGCCCGACTCGCCTTCAGCGGCTTGCCCTGCTCCTCGGTCATGCGTGCGGCGAGCTCGTCGGCGCGCTCCCCCATCAGCCGCCAGGCCCCCATCAACAGGTCGGCCCGGCTGTACGCGGTCGTGGCTCCCCAGTCCCGTTGCGCCGCATGTGCGGCGTCGATCGCCGCGGTGGCATCGGCAGCACCACCGTCGGGCATCTCCCCGATGACCTCGCCCGTGGCGGGATTGGTGACGGCGAACGTGCCCCCGTCGATGGCGTCGACCCATTGCCCGTTGATGAACATGAGCCCGAGGCTAACCCCCGGCGGTACGAGGACGGGAGGGTCCGGCGCGCAACGCCTCGGCGCCGCCAGACTGTTCCGGTGCCCGAGACCTTCGCCGGCGACCAGAAGACCGGCCAGTCGATCCTGGGACCGATCGAGCGGCGCTTCATCGACTGGGCCGTCCCGCGGATCCCCCAGCGCGTCATGAGCCACCATCTGACGGCGCTCACCGCGCTGTGGTCGGCCGGTGCGGTGCTCTTCGGATGGCTCGCGACCGATGACCTCGTGTGGCTCCACGGCGTCTCGGCGATGGTCTTCGCCCAGTGGCTCACCGACAGCCTCGACGGGTCGCTCGGCAAGCACCGCAAGCAGGGCCTGGTGAAGTGGGGCTTCTACATGGACCACCTGCTCGACCTCGTCTTCGCCGGTGCGATCGTGATCGCCTACTCGTTCCTGGTGACCGCCGAGTGGCTCGAGTTCCTGTTCCTCGTGCTGCTCTTGATCACCTGCGCCACGATGGCGGTGTCCTTCCTGTCGTTCGCCGCGACGAATCAGTTCCAGATCGCCTACTACGGCATCGGGCCGACCGAGATCCGCATCGGGTACATCGCACTCAACACCTTCGTGTGGCTCGTGGGCACGGAGATCTTCAGCTGGGGCGTTCCGGTGATCGTGGGTCTCAACGCGGTGGCGTTCCTCGTGATGGCCGCCCAGACGAGCCGGAACCTGTGGGCCATCGACATCGAGGCCGACGTCGATGGAGCGCGGCGATGAGCCAACCGGTGGCCAACATCGGCCCCGACGACGTCTCGCGCCTCCTCGCACGAGATTTCGGCGAGTCCGCGGAGGCGGCTCGTGCGATTCTCGGCGCCCTCTCGGGTACGCATCCGGGGGCCGTGGCCCGTGTGAGCGCGGCGACGATCAGGCTCTCGGGCGGTGACCTCGAGGAGCTCCGCGCGGCCGTCGGCACGGCGCTCGCCGACTGGCGCGACGTGCTGTCCGCCGCCGAGTACCCGCGCTACACGAGCCTCCCGGACGACCCGACGCCGGCGGAACGGGCGGCGGCCATCGAGGCGGACGGGGCCGACTACCAGGCCTGGCTGACGGCGTGAGCCTCAGTAGGTTCCATTGTCGTTGCGGACCTTGCCACCGGCCATGAGCGTGTAGACCCGAGCGAATCGATCGATCGGCTGGATGGCGTCCCAGTGCTCGACGATCGTGCCGTCGACGATTCGCCACCGGTCGATGATGTTGAAGCCCTTGCGGTCGTCGCCGCGGTGCTTGGCCCGCAGCGTGGCGTGAGAGTGGAAGATCACGATGTCGCCGTCGACGTGGATGTGCTTCACGTCGTAGCTGTACTCGGGGAAGCGCTTCACGAGGTCTGAGACCGTCGTGATCACGCCCTCGATGCCCTCGGAGATCCCGTGGTTGTGCTGCACGTAGGCGTCGTTGCCGTAGAGGCGGCGGACGGCATCGAAGTCGTGTTCGTTCATGAGCAGTCGGACGAAGTCGGCGACGAGGGCGGCGTTCGCGGCCTCCTCGGGTGTCCAGTTCGGACGGGACAGTGCGTCGAGCTCGACAGTGGGGGTTTCCATCTCGGTCTCCTGGGATTAGGTTCCGTTACCTAGAGATTAGGTACTGCAACCTAGAACCGCAACGTGACATCGACCACAGACGAAGCTGGAGCCGACGTGAGCACCACCGCCGACCGCATCGCCGACGCCGCCCTCCGACTCTTCAATCGGAAGGGCTACTCGGCGACGACACTCACCGAGATCGCGACCGAGGTCGGGATCTCCCAGGGCAACCTCACCTACCACTTCCCCACCAAACTCGATCTCGCGCTCCACCTCAGCGAAACCGTGCGCGAGCGCACCGAGCGCCGCCGGGCCCAGCTCGTGCCCGGAGACATCGCCGACGACTATGTCGAGAGCTTGATCTTCGCGATGGAGATGAGTGCGGACTACGGGTTCTTGATGCGCGACCAGGGCATCTTCGAGCCTGCGGCCGCGGTCGTCCCTCCCAGCCCGATCATGACCGCCTCGTTCGACGAGCGACGAACGCTCATCGGCCGCATCCACGACGCCGGACTCTTCCGCGCCGAGGCCGACGTCGACCCCGACATGCTGGCGCGCTCCCTGTGGATCCTGAGCCGCCACTGGATGGAACACCTCCGGGAGATGGAACAACGTGAGACGCTCGGCGCCGACGCCGTCGTACGCGGGGTCGAACACCACTTCGCCATCCTGTTGCCCACGCTCACCGCCACCGGTCGACGCCGATTCCGATCGGCACTCGCACGCGCCCGTCCAGCGAATGCTCAGCCGAACAGGTCGGCCAGCACCTCGTAGTGCCCGAGGCCGAGGGTGCCGTTCAGGTCGATCGTCTGTGATCGCCGGAACACCCCGGAGAGATCGGCCTCGAGCGTGAGCGCACCGACCTCGACGTCGCTGCGTCGTTCGAGCACCGCGGCGACGGCGCCGAGATGGTCGTCGAGGAAGCCGGGGCGGTTCGTCGCCGCCGTGGCGGTCTCCATCGGTGCGCCGTCGCTCACGAGGACGAGCAGCCGCCTGCTGGCCTCCTGCGCCGCGAGGCGTCGATACGCCCACACCAGAGCCTCACCATCGAGCCCCTCGCGGTAGTGATGCACCGACAGCATCGCGGCGAGCGACCGGCGAGACCGTCGCCAGGTCGCACCGGCGTCCTTGTAGACGATGTTCTCGACCTCGGCGACCCGACCCGGGGCGTCGGGCGAACCGGCCGCCTTCCAGGCCTTCATCGCCCTGCCGCCGGCCCAGCTCCGGGTGGTGAAGCCGAGGATCTCGACCGACGCACCGGCGAGATCGAGCGCCTGGGCGAACGTGTCGACGAGCACCGCCGCGGCCTCGTAGCGCTGCTGTTTCATCGAGCCCGACGTGTCGAGGAGGAACGTCACTGCGACGTCCGCCAACGGACGCAGTCGCGGCTGCCGGAAGATCCGGTGTTCGACCGGGTCGGTCACGATCATCGCAAGGCGAGCGGGATCGATCTCACCGTCCTCCTCGGCGATCGTCCAGCCGTCCTCGGCGGGACGGGCGAGTAGGCGCACCAGACGCTGAGCGACGCGGGCCGCGCTGACCGCCTGGGCGGAGCGATGGCGATCGAGATCGGCCCGCAGGGACGCCAACCGGCCAGGGGCGACCAGTCGATCCCCGGTGATCTCCCGGTCGAAGTCGCGGGTGAAGACCCCGTAGTCGCCGAGATGGTCCAGATCCTCGAATCGAGCACCGCCCTCACCCCCGACGACGCTGACGCCCGACCCGTCCTCGTCGTCGTCCCAGCCCGACAGCAGCAGGCGTGAGCGATCACCCTCGTTCCCTGCGGCGGCGAGGTTCGCGTCGCCGGCGATCAGGGCGACCGCCTCGGCGATCGCGCGGGCGTGGAAGGCGAACCGACGCTGATCGTCCCGATGCTCCTTGAGCGCAGCGAGGTCCTCCCCGATCAGCGGCGCCAGGGCGAATCGCTGCCCTTCGGTCAGATCGTCGACGAGCTCCGTCGTCAGCGACCGGATCAGACGAGCCCGTGCCATGTGGGTGACCGTGAAGACGAGCAGCCCGACACCCGACTCGTCGATCCGCTGACCGAGGCACGCGTCGGACCAGCCGACGAAGGCGGCGTCGAGGTTTCGCTCCATGCCCGTCCAGGTGCCCGGCCGTAGCGAGTCGCAGCGCAGCTGCTCGAGCAGATCGAACACGACGCGCTCGAGCGGCTCGTTCGGTGCGAGCTCACGATGGAGGTCGAGGTCGCTGTGGCGCAGCAGCAAACCGAGCGAGTCGGCGATCCCGCGGGCGTGCCCGTCGCTGATCTCCCCGAGATCGGCGGCGAGATGGGGCGAGGCGAGACCGACTCGCCGCCCGCCGACGAGCAGTGCGCCGCCGCGCAGGTCGGCGGCGGGACGACCCCCGACGGCACGGACCACTGCGGCGCTCCGCCGCTCGGCCCGTCGGCGGCGGACCGTCGCGGTCATGGCCGAGCCCTCCGATCAGGGACGCTCGGGCAACTCGAGGCCCATCGCCCGCTGCAGGTACTCGGCCAGGATCGGTCGTTCGGCCGGGTCGCAGGTGTTGCCGAAGGCCAATTCGAACGCCTCGGTGACGTCGCCGAAGATCTCGACGTTCTCGGCCCAGCTGATGACGGTGCGCGGCGACATGACCGTGGAGACATCGCCGGCGGCGAACCCCACGCGGGTCATGGCGGCGACCGCGACCATCGCATCGATGGTCGCGGCGTCGGCTGCCGGGACCCGGGCACCGACGATTCCCGCTTCGACCTCCGGAGCCAGGTAGTCGAGTCGCGCCACGATGTCCCACCGGTCGACCTGGGCCTGATTCAACAACTGTGTGCCGTGGTAGAGGCCGGTGAGGTTGCCGAGCCCGACCGTGTTGGCCGTCGCGAAGATCCGGAAGCCGGGGTGGGCGGTGAGCACCCGGTTCTGATCGAGCAGCGTGAACTTGCCGCCCCGCTCGAGCACCCGCTGGATCACGAACATGACGTCGGGCCGACCGGCGTCGAGTTCGTCGAAGACGAGTGCGACGGGGCGTTCGAGCGACCAGGGCAGGATGCCCTCCCGGAACTCGGTCACCTGCACACCGTCCCGGATCACCACAGCGTCACGACCGACGAGGTCGAGCCGGGTGATGTGCCCATCGAGGTTCACCCGCACCATCGGCCAGTTGAGTCGGGCTGCGATCTGTTCGAGGTGGGTCGACTTGCCGGTGCCGTGCGCCCCCTGGACCAGAACGCGACGATCGTGGACGAATCCGGCGAGGATCGCCTTGGTCACCGTCGGGTCGAAGCGGTACGCCGGATCGACCTCGGGAACGTGCTCGGTCGGCTCGGCGAAGCCGAGCACCTTGAGGTCCGACGTGAAGCCGAACGTCGCCTCGACGTCGACGGGGACGTCGGCGACGTCAGACATAGTCGCGGTACTTCTCCAGGTAGCGCGTCGGTGTCTTCAGCGCGTCCTTGCGGAAGGGATCGCCGAGTTCCTTGGTGCACATGATCTCGATGACGGTCGTCTTGCCTTCGTTCATCTGGGCATCGATGGCCGCGGTCAGCGCCGGGCCGACCTGGTCGAGCTGATCGATCCGCACACCCTCGGCGCCCATCGCGATGGCGATGTCGCTGTAGTTCTCGCCACCCTCGAGTTCGCCGGCGACGAAACGTCGGCCATAGAAGTCGACCTGGTTCTTTTTCTCGGCGCCCCACTGACGGTTGTGGAACACGATCGAGGTCACCGGGATGTCGTGCCGGACGGCGGTCATCAGTTCGCTCATGCTCATGGCCCACGCACCGTCGCCGGCGTAGGAGATCGCAGGCCGGTCGGGGGCGGCCTTCTTGGCTCCCATGATGGTCGGAAGGGCGTAGCCACAGTTGCCCCAGCTCATCGGCGCGAAGAACGATCGGGGCTCATCGAAGCGCAGATAGCTGTTGGCGACGGAGTTGATGTTGCCGATGTCGGTCGAGACCATCGCCCGTTCCGGCATCGCCTTCTCGAGCTCGCGCAGCACCTGACGCGGATGCAGCCAGCTGCCGTCCTCGGCTTCGGCCTCGGCGATCATGTCCATCGAGAAGTCGTCCTTCTCATGGGTCCAGTCGTCGAGCTCGGCCTCCCAGGCCGCCTTCTCTTCGGCGGTGGTCGCGGCACGGGCGTCCCTGGTGGCGTCGCAGGCGAGGGCGCGGCCGTCGAGGCGCTCGAGGAGTGCTTCGGCGGCGGCGCCGGCATCGCCGTGGATGCCGACCGAGATCGGCTTCACGAGACCCAGCATCTTGTGGTCGGCGTCGACCTGGATGATCTTGGCGTCCTTGGGCCAGTAGTCCA
>JBCCWI010000074.1:0-20563 GCA_039193795.1 Actinomycetota bacterium
CAGGTCTATGACCACATCGAGGTGATCGTCGGCGGGCAACCCGGCGCCAACAACCTGCCGTTCTACATCGCCCAACGATCGATCGGCGGCGGCAACCGGTTCGGTCTGGCCTCCTCGTACTCGATCATCGTCGTCATCGCCTCGATCATCATCGCCAACATCGGACTCCGCGTGCTGTCCAACCTGCTGGAGGACAACTCGTGATGGCCATGTTCACCCGTGCCCCACGAGCCGAACCGATCCTCGGCCAGAACCGCGCCGTCGCCCATCTGCTGTCGTTCCTGACGTGGATCATCGGCTTGCTGTTCTTCTTCCCGCTCTTCTGGCTCACCGTCAACGGCTTCAAGGAGGAGTCGGTGGCCAGCGGTGACCCCACCCTGAACTTCGATCCGACGCTCGATCAGTTCCGGGAGGTGACCGAGTCCAACTCCGGCCTGCTCAGCTTCGGCGAGGCGTTCGGCAACTCGTTCTGGATCGTGCTGATCTCGACGGTACTGGTCATGATGCTCGCCATCCCGGCTGCCTACGCCCTGTCGATCCGGCCGATGAAGCGATGGCGCGACATCCTGTTCTTCTTCATCTCGACGAAGTTCCTCCCGATCGTCGGCATCATCATGCCGGTCTGGATCATCGCCCGAGACCTGGACCTGCTCGGCACTCGGACCGTCCTCGTCGTGCTCTACACCGCGATGAACCTGCCGCTCGCGGTCTGGATGCTGCGATCGTTCTTCGCCGAGGTCCCGAAGGAGCTGCTCGAAGCCGCACAGATCGACGGGTGCAGCCTGTTCGGGCAGATCCGTCAGGTCCTTCTGCCGATCGTGGCCCCGGGGGTCGCCGCCACGGCACTCCTCTGTGTGATCTTCGCGTGGAACGAGTTCTTCTTCGCCCTGCAGTTGAATCCGACCGGCGCGTCGACCATCCCCGTGTGGGTCAACTCCCAGCAGAAGTTCCAGGGGCAGTTCATCGCCTCGCTGAGCGCGGCGTCGGTCCTGGCGACCCTGCCCGTCGTACTCGCCGGATGGGTGGCCCAGAAACGCATGATCCGCGGCCTCGCGATGGGGGCCATCAAGTGACCGAAACGCTCATCTCCTCGAAGGGGGTCCGTCATGGCTGAGGTTCGCTATGACTCCGCATCTCGCATCTACCCGGGCACCGAGACCCCGGCGGTCGACGCACTGAGTCTCGACATTGCCGACGGCGAGTTGTTGGTGCTCGTCGGCCCGTCCGGATCGGGCAAGTCGACGGCGCTTCGCATGCTCGCCGGTCTCGAGACCGTCAACCGCGGCGGCATCTACATCAACGACGTCGACGTCACCTTGAAGCCACCGCAGGACCGCGACATCGCCATGGTGTTCCAGAACTACGCGCTCTACCCGAGCATGACGGTCGCGGAGAACATGGGCTTTGCGCTGAAGCAGGCGAAGGTGCCCAAGCGGGAGCGGGACGAGAAGGTCCGAGAGGCGGCCCGCATTCTCGACCTCGAGGAGTACCTCGAGCGCAAGCCGAAGAACCTGTCGGGCGGACAGCGGCAGCGGGTCGCGATGGGTCGGGCGATCGTGCGTGAGCCACAGGTGTTCCTCATGGACGAGCCGCTGTCGAATCTCGATGCCAAGCTCCGCGTGCAGACCCGTACCGAGCTGGCCGATCTCCAGGCCCGTCTCGGGGTCACGACGGTGTACGTCACCCACGACCAGGTCGAGGCGATGACGATGGGCCACCGGGTCGCCGTGCTCAACTTCGGGGTGCTCCAGCAGGTCGACACCCCGTCCGAGCTCTACGCCCGACCCAAGAACCGCTTCGTGGCCGGCTTCATCGGCTCACCGGCGATGAACCTCATCGACGTGGAGCTGACCAACGCCCAGCCGGCGATCGGGACCCTGCAGGTTCCCCTCACCGCCGATGTGCAACGGGATCTCGCAGTCCGAGGTCCCGGCACCTACACCGTCGGCGTTCGCCCCGAACACCTCGCCGTTGGGGCGGAGGGTGTCGCCGGCAAGGTCGTGGTGGTCGAAGAGCTCGGGTCGGAGTCGTTCCTTCACGTCCACATCGACCATCAGGGCGAGACGATCACACTGCAGGTTCGAGCCGAAGGCGAGACGTCGATCCGTCGGGGCGATCAGGTCCAGATCAGCGTGGACGGTCCGGTGCACCTCTTCTCACCGGAAGGGGAGCGGGTCGGGGAGTGAGCGTTGGCTCCGACCAGTCTGCGGCCGGGGAGACCCCCCTCCTCCTGAGCCTTCCCGGCCGCAGACACCGCTGTGCACCGCCAGGTGACGGTGCGGTGACGCCGGCCTAGAGCGGCTGGGTGAGCTCCACCTGGTTGCCCGACGGGTCGCTCAGGAACGCCTGACGGCAGATGCCGTCGATGCCGCCGATGCGGTCCGGCTCGATGCCGGCGTCGGCGAGGGTGGAGACGGCCGCGTCGAGATCGTCGACGTGCACCGAGAAGTGCTGGCCCTTCGCGTCCGGCGGGGGGAATTCGAGCAGGTGGAGTTCGCCGGTGTCGCCGATGCGCAGCCAGGCGCCGGGAAAGCCGAGGTCGGGCCGGTCGATCGGCTCGAAGCCGAGTTCGCGGTAGAACGCGACGGCGGCATCGGTGTCGGTCACGTTCAGCGACACGTGATGTACGCCTCGTCCGACCATCAGCGATCTCCTCGGGTGGCGGTGAACAGATGCGCACCGCTGAAGACCTTGCGCTCGACGTCGACGAATCCCGCCGCCTCCATCTGTGCCTTCAACTCCGGCCACGGCGGCAGGTAGGCCACCGACTTGGGCAGGTACCGGTACGCCCGGCCCTCGCTCAGCAGGCCACCGATGACGGGCACGATCCGGTTGAAGTAGATCCCGTGGCCGAAGCGCAGCACCGGGTTCTCCGGTGGCGAGGCATCGAGGAAGGCGATGCGGCCGCCGGGTCGCACGACACGGGCGACCTCCTCGAAGAACCCTTCCAGCTCGATCAGGTTCCGAAGCGCGAAGCCACAGGTCGCGCCGTCGACGGACCGATCGGCGAGCGGCATGGCGAGGATGTCGGCGTGCACGAGCGGCGACTCGGTGCGGGCGGCCACGAGCATGCCCATCGAGAGATCGAGGCCGACCGCCACCATGCCGTGCTTCTCGATCTCGCGGCAGAAGTCGCCCGTGCCACAGGCGAGGTCGATGATCACCGATCCCGCCGGCGCATCGAGCTTCTTCATCGAGGCCTTGCGCCAGCGGACGTCGAGTCCGAACGACATGATGCGGTTCACCAGGTCGTAGCGGGGCGCGATCGTGTCGAACAGCGAGCGCACCTGACGGCGCTTCTCCTGCCCGCTCGGGAGGTTGTCGGGATCGACCGTGACGCCCTCGTCGAGGATCGGCGAACCCGGGGCGCTCACCGGAACCAGACCTTCTGGTAGTTCGAGCTCATCGGATGCAGCAGCAACGCGACGAGCGCGACGTCGAAGATCAGCGAGATCGGCTGCCACGTGAGGGCGTCGAAGAGGCTGTCGTCGACCATGATCTGCAACCGGAGCAGGAATGGGGCGAACGCGGCGGCGACGCCGAGCTGGTAGCCCCACTTCTTCTCGTTCGCGATGCCGTAGGCACCGGCGATCAGGCCGACCGTGTTGAGCAGCACATAGATCGTGCCGATCAGGGTCGACCCGAACAGCACGGCTTGCCCGACACCGAAGAGACCTCCGAAGAGGACCCCCATGACGCCGCGGAAGTACATGATGACCTGCGCGATGTAGAGCGTCTGCGGCTGCCGATTGTTGATCCAGACCTGATCGGACATGAGACCAGTATGGAAGGTTTGGGCGCCGTATCGGCACACCGGGCTCAGCGACGTCGGGGCGGATCGACCAGTTGCCGGCTGGCTCGCAGCTGACCGCATGCGGCATCGATCTCGGTGCCGCGTGTGCGACGCACCGTCGCGTTGGCGCCACGGTCGTTGAGGGCGTCGCGGAACGCGTACACCCGCTCGAGCGGCGTGCCACGGGTGAGGTAGCCGGGTGTGGGGTTCAGCGGGATCAGGTTGACGTGGGCGCGGAGCGATCGTGCGTAGTCGGCCAGCTCCTCGACATCGGAGGGACGGTCGTTGACACCGTCGATCAGGGCCCACTCGAACGACAGGCGTCGGTTCTTGGCGTCGAGGTAGCGCCGGCACGCCGCCGCGAGGTCGGCGAGGGGGTAGCGCCGGTTGATCGGGACCAGCGCATCGCGGTCGACGTCGTTGGCGGAGTGCAGCGACACGGCGAGGTTCACCGGGAGGTCTTCGGCGGCGAGGCGTTCGATGCCCGGGATCACGCCGACGGTGGAGATCGTGATGTGCCGAGCGCCGATGCCGAGGTCGTGGTTGATGCGTTCGACCGCAGCCCAGGTGCGGTCGTAGTTGGCGAACGGCTCGCCCATGCCCATGAACACGATGTTGGACACCCGTCGCGGCGCGGACTGCCGTCGGGCGCGCACGATCTGCTCGACGATCTCGCCGACCGAGAGATGGCGGTCGAAGCCCGACTGTCCCGTGGCGCAGAAGCCGCAGGCCATGGCGCAGCCGGCCTGGGACGACACGCACACGGTGGTTCGGTCGTCGTAGTGCATCAGCACGGTCTCGATGTGGTGGCCGTCGTGCAAGCGCCACAGCCACTTGACCGTCGCACCGTCGTCGCTGATAGACTCGTGTTCGGGGGTCAACCCGAGCGGGAGCTGCTCGGCGAGCCGGGCCCGGAGGGCCTTGGGCACGTTGGTGAGGTCCTCGAGATCGTCGCCCCGCTCGTGGAGGCCGTCCCAGACCTGATCGACGCGGTAGCGGGGTTCGCCGTCGAGCAGGCCCGCGAGTTCGTCGCGCGACGGGTCGTAACGCAGCGTCGGCGCTCGGCGATGGGATCGGCCGGCGATCTGCAGATCGGTCATCGGTCCAGCTCGTAGGCGCGGTCGGTGTGGTGCCGGGTGAAACCGATCGCCGCATAGGTCGCGTTGGCCGCATGGTTGTCGGACTCGACGTAGAGCATCCCGGTGGTGAGTCCCTGGTCCGACAGCCACTCGAGACCCGCGAGCGTCATCGGCTTGCCGAGTCCGGTGCCGTGGCGACTCGGGTCGACGGCGATGACGTAGATCTCCCCGAGATTGGGTTCGACGTCGCGGTGGATCTTGGTCCAGCAGAAGCCGATCAGCTCGGTCCCGTCGTCGGCGTGCAACAGGCGGAAGCCGTCCGCCGAGAACCAGTCCTCGGCCATGGTGGCCTCGACCTTGCTGCGGGTCAGGCCGCCCTGCTCGGGGTGCCAGTCGAAGGCGCGGTTGTTGACGGCGACGAAGTCGTCGAGGTCGTCGACCGCGAAGCCGCGCGTGGTGAGGCCGCTCGGCCGGTTGGGCAGGTCGCAGCGCAGCTGCCAAAGGTCGCGGTACGCCTGGAAGCCGAGCGAGGTGGCCGCCGCGTCGGCGACGTCGTCGAGCTCGCGGATCCACAGCTGCACGCGCCCGTCGTCGAGGTCGGCGACGATCCGCTCGAGCTCCCGAGCGAGGTCGAGCGAGGGATCGTCGCCCCGATGTTCGGACACGATCAGGGTCCACCGGAACGGGCCCGGGTTGGGCCCCTCGAGGGTCACATGCACCCGATCAGGCTAGCGAGCGGTGAGGCTGCGATCGTCGAGGCCGCACGCGGCGACGTCGTCGCCTGGGGCCGACGGACCATCCGATCCGCGCGGATCGGGGCCGAATGTCATCATTCCCCCACCCAGCGTTATCCATCGGCCAAAAAATCCCACCAGATGTCACCGTCCACCGATCGACCTTGCTAGGGTCTCGTTCCTGGCTGAGCACCCGCCGCTCGGCCCATTGGCGACATGAGGGATCCGCCGCCCTGTGTCGCCCGCGGCCACCCCTGTCACCGGGGGTGGCCGCTTCCTTTTTCGCCCCGGTCGCACACACCGTCGATACTGGCCCGATGCAGCGGCTGGTCGTGCTCCTGGTCGTCGTCGGTCTCGCCGTTGCGATCGTGTTGTCGGGCCTCGGCGACGAGTTGGGCGACGTCGACGCGGTGGAGTCGTTCCTGCGCGATCGCGGTTGGATCGGGCCGCTGGTCTTCGTCGCGGTGATGTGGGCGCTTCAGCCCCTCGGCGTGCCCGGGGTCGCGTTCATGGTGCCCGCCGCGCTCGTCTGGCCGGCGCCGGTCGCCATCGCCCTGTCCTGGGTCGGCAACATGGGTGCCAGCGCGATCGCGTTCGCGTTCGCCCGGTGGGTCGCGAAGGACTGGGCCCAAGCCCGCCTGCCGTCCCGGGTGCGGCGTTGGGACGACCGGCTCGCCGGAGGCGGCGTGCGCGAGGTCGTGATGCTGCGACTCGTCACCGGTCAGCTCCCACCGGCCGACTGGCTCCTCGGCGCCAGCTCGGTGCGGATCCGACCCTTCCTGATCGGAACCGGCATCGGGATCGTGCCGCTGATCGTGGTCATCGTGCTCGTCGGCGCCTCGATCGGGTCGTGGTTGTTCGCCGAGCCGTGGCGATGGGGGAGCGTCGGCGTCGCTGCCGTCCTGGTCGCCATCGTCGGCCGGTACCGGACCCGACGGAGCGTCCAGCCGGTGACCTGAACGACTCAGTCGAGGGCGCGAGCGACGTCGCGCAACCGGCGCTGGGCCGTGACGAGGCTGCGCTCGATCTCGTGGAGTCGGGCCACGATCGGGTCGTCGGGGTCGACGCCACGCCGCTCGGCGACCGACGCCACCCGCTGTGCGAGATCGCTGACCACGGTGGTGATGGAGGAGAGTTCGGCGGCGTCGGAGTCCATGGCCGCAGTGTGCCGTGAAAACCGAAGGGTGCGCATCTCGACACCGGTAGCGTGAGCGGGTGCTTCGCCGAATCGACCTCCGCGGATTCGAAGGGGACCTCGAGGACGTGCTCCCGCGACCGGCGCCCCCGTCGGGCGGCCCGGTCGACGCCGTGCGCGAGATCCTGGCGGAGGTGCGGAATCGAGGTGATGCCGCCGTGATCGAGTTCACCCAACGGTTCGACGGTGTCGACGTGCCGGGCCTGCTCGTCTCGCCCGAGGAGCTCACCGCGGCCACCGAGCGGATCGAGCCGAAGGTTCGGGCGGCGCTCGAACTCGCGGCCGACCGGGTCGCGACCTACCACGCCGCGCAGATGCCCACTGACGTGGTGGTCGAGCAGCCGGGCATGTCGATCCGGGGCATGCACCGGGCGGTCGAACGGGCCGCGTGCTACGTGCCCGGCGGTCGGGCCGTGTATCCCTCGACCGTGCTGATGACGGTCGTCCCGGCCCGTGTCGCCGGCGTGGAGGAGATCGTCGTCTGTGTGCCGCCCGGCCCGGACGGGAACGTCCCCGACGTCGTGCTCGCCGCCGCGGCGATCGCTGGCGCCCACGAGGTGGTCTGTGCCGGCGGCGCCCAGGCCATCGGCGCGGTGGCGTTCGGCACCGAGAGCGTCCGGCCGGTCGATGTCATCGTGGGGCCCGGCAACGTGTTCGTCGCCCTCGCCAAGCAGGAGGTCGCCGGGCGTGTCGGCGTTCCGTCGTCGTTCGCGGGGCCGTCCGAGGTCGTCGTGGTCGCAGATGGCACGGATCCGGTCGACTTCGCCGCCGTCGACGTGATCCTGCAGGCCGAGCACGGCCCCGACGGCCTCGCCTGGTTCGTCACCTGGGACGCCGATGTCGCCGATCGGGTGACCTCGTCCATCGAGCGGCTGGTCGCCGACGCACCGCGGCGAGCCGAGATCGAATCCACGCTCGAGTCGTCGGGTGTGGTCGTCGTCGCCGACGGTCCCGAGCAGGCGATGGCGGTGTCGAACTTCATCGCCCCCGAACACCTCGAACTCCAGACCGCCGACAACGAAGCCCTGATCGCGCTCGTGCGCAACGCCGGGGCCGTGTTCGCCGGATCCCACGCCCCGGCATCGCTCGGCGACTACGCAGCCGGCCCGAGCCACGTGCTCCCGACCAACGGCACCGCCCGCTTCGCAAGCGCGCTGACCGTCCACGACTTCATGAAGGACCTCCACGTCGTCACCGTCGAGCCCGAAGGACTCGAGGAGCTGGGTGACGCGGTCGAGATCCTCGCGGGTGCCGAGGGCCTCGACGCGCACGCCGCCTCGATCCGTCTGCGCCGAGGAGCTGCCTCGTGAGCCGACCGGCACCTCGCGAGTCGATCGCACTGATGGCGGGCTACCACTCGCCCCAGATCGACGTCGATGTCCGCCTCAACACCAACGAGAGTCCCGAACCGCCCCCGCCGGGATTCGCCACCGCCGTCGCCGAACGGATCGCCGCGATCGACTGGCACCGCTATCCCCAGCGCAGCGCGAGCGAGCTCCGCACCCGCATCGGGGCCAACTACGGGCTCGGACCCGAGCAGGTCTTCGCCGCCAACGGGTCCAACGAGGTCCTGCAGACCCTGTTGCTGACCTTCGCCGGCCCCGGCCGCTCGTCGGCGGTCTTCGAGCCGACCTACGCCCTGCACGGGCACCTCAGCCGCATCACCGGAACGACGGTGCACGAGGGCGAGCGCGGGGAGGACTTCGCCCTCGATCTCGACGTCGTCGAGCAGGTCCTCACCGAGCACCGGCCCGACGTGGTCTTTCTGTGCTCACCCAACAACCCGACCGGGGTCGTCGACCCGGAGGCGTCGATCCGACGCGTGCTCGAACTGGTCGAGGGCGCGGGCGGTCTCCTGTGTGTCGACGAGGCCTACGGACAGTTCTCGGACTTCTCCGCAGTCTCGATGCTCGACGACGACACCCCGCTCGTCGTCTCCCGCACCTACTCCAAGACCTGGGCGATGGCTGCGGTTCGGCTCGGCTATCTGTTGGCGCCGTCGTGGATCATCGACGAGCTCGAGAAGGTCGTGCTGCCGTACCACCTCGACGCCATGACCCAGATCGCCGGCGAGGTGGCGCTCGATCACCTCGACGCCATGAACGCTCGTGTCGCCCGCCTCGTCGAGGAGCGTGGTCGTCTCGTCGCCGGTCTCACCGATCTCCCGCTCGACGTCTGGCCGTCGGGCGCCAACTTCGTCCTCATCCGCGCCCACCACCTGTCCGGTCAGGACCTGTGGCAGGGTCTGGTCGACCGGTCGGTTCTCGTCCGCAACTGTTCGTCGTGGCCCCGCCTCGACGGGTGCCTGCGGATCACGATCGGCACACCCGACGAAGACGATCGCCTGCTCGCCGCACTCTCGGAGGTTCTCGCATGAGCCGCACGGCCATCTATCAGCGCAACACCAAGGAGACCGAGATCGACATCTCCTTGGATCTCGACGGATCGGGCACCACCGACATCGAGACGGGCCTGCCGTTCTTCGGCCACATGCTCGACCAGTTGGGTCGACACGGCGGCTTCGACCTGAAGGTCCACGCCCGAGGCGATCTCGAGATCGATGCCCATCACACGGTCGAGGACGTCGGGATCGCGCTCGGCGAGACCTTTCGTCAGGCCTGGGGCGACAAGCGGGGCGTGCGGCGCTTCGCCTCCAACACCGTGCCCCTCGACGAGGCCGCGGTCGAGATCGTGCTCGACCTCTCCGGTCGACCGTTCCTGCACTACGAGGTGGACTTCCCCGGCGAGAAGATCCTCGGCGACCCGCCGTTCGATCCCCAGCTGGTCGAGGAGTTCTGGCGGGCGTTCGTCATGTCGTCGGGCATCACCCTCCACGTCGTGATGCATCGCGGCAAGAACACCCACCACATCATCGAGGCGAACTTCAAGGGCGTGGCCCGTGCGCTGCGCGACGCGGTTCGCGTCGAGGGCGAGTCGCTGCCGTCGACCAAGGGTGTCCTGTGAGGCCGAGGCACCGCTGCGGTGCCGCAGGCCCGGCGAACGGGATGGCCGCGTGACCCGACCCCGGATCGCCATCCTCGACTACGGGATCGGGAACCTCCACTCCGCGTTGAAAGGGTTCGGTCACGCCGGCGCTGACGCACGACTGATGACCAACCCGTCCGACATCGAGGCGGCGGATGGCGTCGTGCTCCCCGGCGTCGGCGCCTTCGGCCCGTGCATGGACGCGCTCCGGTCGCGCGAGTTGGCCGATGTCGCGGTCGAGCGGATCGCCGCCGGGGTGCCCTTCTTCGGGATCTGCATCGGCATGCAGCTGCTCTTCGCCGGTTCCGACGAAGCGCCCGGCCACGAGGGGCTCGGTGTCTTCGATCGCCGCATCGTCTCGATTCCCGACGAGGTCAAGCGGCCCCAGATGCAGTGGAACGTGCTCGAGTACGAGGCTCCGGACCATCCGATGTTCGCCGGCCTCGGCGACGAAGCGTGGATGTACTTCGTGCACTCGTTCGCCGCCGAACCGGGAGCCGACGTGCTCGCCACGTGCGCCTACGGTGGCGACCTCGTCGCCGCCGTCGGACGAGACAACGTGTGGGCCTGCCAGTTCCACCCCGAGAAGTCGGGCCGCAACGGCATCCGGATCCTCGAGAACTTCGTGGCCGCTGTGGGAGGTGCCCGCTGATGCTGTTGTTCCCTGCGATCGATCTGCGCGACGGCCGCTGTGTCCGGCTGCACCAAGGCGACTACGACCAGGAGACCGTGTACGGCGACGACCCGGTTGCGCAGGCCGTCGCCTTCGCCGAGGCCGGTGCCGGCTGGATCCACGTCGTCGACCTCGACGCCGCCCGCACCGGTGTGCCCGAGAACCGCGACGTCGTGGCTGCGATCGCCGACGCCGTCGACGTGCCGGTCCAGACCGGCGGTGGTGTGCGGGGTCCGGCCGCCGCGGAGGCCCTCTTCACCGCCGGCGTCGAGCGGGTGGTGATCGGCACCGCGGCGCTGACCGACCCCGACTTCGTCCGCGAGCTCGCCCGTGACCACCGGGTCGCCGTGGGCCTCGACGCCAAGGCCGGTGAGATCGCAACCGACGGATGGCTTGTCGGGAGCGGACGCTCGGTGCTCGATGTCGCACGGTCGTTCGCCGACGCTGGTGTCGATGCATTCGTGGTCACCGACATCGCTCGCGACGGCACCCTCGAAGGACCCGATCTGCCCGGGCTGCGCGACGTCGCCGCGGCCACGCCGGTCGACGTGATCGCCAGTGGGGGAGTCGGCACTCTCGACGACCTGCGTGCGTTGGCGGCGATCGAGACGAACGGACGCCGCCTGGCCGGAGCGATCACCGGCAAAGCAATCTACGAGGGTCGCTTCACCGTCGAGGACGGTGTCGCGGCCCTGCGGGACACGATCGAGGAGGCGACATGACCGTGCGTGCGATCCGGGTGATCCCGTGCCTCGATGTCGACGACGGGCGGGTCGTCAAGGGTGTGAACTTCGTCGACATCCGAGATGCGGGCGACCCGGTCGAGCTGGCCGCCCGGTACGACGAACAGGGCGCCGACGAACTCGTCTTCCTCGACATCACGGCGTCGTCGGGCGAACGCAACACGACGGTCGAGATGGCCCGGGCCGTGGCCGAGCAGGTGTTCATCCCGTTCACGATCGGTGGCGGCATCCGCACCGTCGACGACGCCCGGCGCCTGCTGATGGCCGGTGCCGACAAGGTGTCGATCAACACGGCGGCGGTGAAGCGTCCCGAGTTGGTGCGGGAGATCTCGCGCGAGTTCGGTGCCCAGTGCTGTGTCGTCGCGATCGACGCCAAGGCGAGCGAGGACACGACGTCGGGGTTCGAGGTCTTCACCCACGGCGGCCGCACCCGCACCGGCATCGACGCCGTGGTGTGGGCCAAAGAGGTCGTCCGTCTGGGCGCGGGTGAGATCTTGTTGACCTCGATGGACCGCGACGGCACCAAGGACGGATTCGATCTGGCGCTGACGTCGGCGATCAGCGAGGCGGTCGACGTTCCGGTGATCGCAAGCGGCGGGGTCGGCACCCTCGACCATCTCGTCGACGGCGTGACCGAAGGCGGCGCCGACGCCGTGCTCGCCGCGAGCATCTTCCACTTCGGCGAGCACACCGTCGCCGAGGCCAAGGAGCGGTTGCAGGAGTCCGGCGTGACCGTCCGGCCCCCGTGGGCCTGATCAGCCCAGCGCTGCGCTGACCGCCGCCTCGAGCGGCCGATAGCGGCCCCCGAAGAAGTGATCGGCGGCGTCGACGGTGACGACCTCGGTCGCCGCCCAGTCGCGCACCTCGACCGCGAGTGCCTCGGCCGGCTTGAACTGGTCGTGGGCCGCGGCGACCAGCGTCTTGGGTCGAGGATCCGACGCCGCGGCGAAGGTCGAGAAGACCGACAGGACGGGGGCGGCGACGATCCAACGGTCGATCCGGGGATCGGCGATCGACAGCGCGACGTCGGCACCGAAGGAGTAGCCGGCCAGCACGAACGGCTGATCGGGCAGCGCCGCCTCGTCGATCGCGGCCTGCACGTCGAGACGCTCGTCCGACCCGAATCCGTGGCTGCCCGAACTGCCGCCGGTGCCGCGGAAGTCGAACCGCAGGATCCGGAAGCCGGCGCCGACGAGCGTGCGGCTGATCGCGGCGACGACGGCATCGTTGCGGGAGCCACCGTAGAGCGGATGCGGGTGACAGACGACGGCCGCCCCGGCCGGTTCGGCCGGCGTCAACCGGTCGCCCTCGAGCTCCGTGCCGTCGGCCGAACGGAAGCGCAGCGTCTCCACGTCGACGGGTTCCATCGCCACACCGTACCGGTAGCGTTACGGTCCGTGACCAGCGACAACCGACCGCTCACCGACGACGACCGGCTCCCGGTCAAGATGCTCAACGACCGCATCCTGGTGAAGCTCGGCGACGCCGAAGGTGAGCGCCGCAGCAGCGGCGGCATCCTGATCCCGGCGACCGCTCAGGTCGGCAAACGCCTCACCTGGGCGCAGATCGTCGCCGTCGGCCCCAACGTCCGGAACATGGAGACCGGGGACCAGGTGCTGTTCAACCCCGAGGACCGTTACGAGGTCGAGGTCCGAGGCACCGACTACATCATCTTGCGCGAACGCGACATCCACGCCGTCGCCGCGGAGCGCCTCGACGAGGGCTCCACCGGGCTCTACCTCTGACCACTGCGCTGGGGTCGTCGGCGGCCCCGGTGACACACCGCTAACCGGCGCTGGCGTCGGCGAGATCGTCGAGCCAGGCCGCCCAGTAGTCGCCCCAGTTCTCGCGTGCCGACAGGTCGGCGAGATCGGTGTGCTGCACCCCGACCCGCATGCGACCGTCGCCCCGGTCGTCGATCGAGATCAAGGCGACGCCCTCCGCGAGGCCGAGGCGGAGGACCTTCGTCGTCGGCTTCGACCGCAGCTCGCTGTCGACGCCGAGGAACAGGTCGGCCCGCGCCTCGTCGTCGAGCAGGATCGCCCGCAGCGTGTCGGCATCGCCGGGCATGGTCTTGCTCCTGTTCGATGCGAACGTCCCGTCGCTGAGCTGACCGGGGACCCGGCGACCCGTGATGCGTTCCCATCCGATCGTGACCGCCTGGCTCCACCACCCGTCCAGACCGTGTTCCGCCGCCAACCACTTGGCGATCGCTGCGTGGCCGTCGGCTGCGACGGGATGCGCCTCGATGAGATCGCACCAGGTGTTCCACGATCGGCCCGTGTGTTCCCGAACCGAATCGTCGGGGACTTCCGGTGGATTCGCCCACACCCGGCCGTCGTGCTCCACACCGGGCACCGGCTCGAGTCGGCGCGTCAGGAGCGCCCGTCGTGCCGCCCCGTATCTCTCGCCGGTCTTGGCCATGCGGGCGCGGACCTGCTTCTTGAAGCGTTCGTTGGTGGTCATGCTCGTTCCTTCTCGACGCTCGCCTGGTCAGCCCGCACCTGGCCGCGCGAGCGACGTCGAGACGACGAGTCGATCACGGTTGGCCGACCGAGCACACCAGGGTCCCCTTTGCCTCCTCGATGCTCGACGTGCGGGGCCGAGGTGGAGGTCGGGCGAGGTCGATCGCCCTGCGCCACCGTAGCGCATCAGGGGTGAAGCGGGGACCGCCGGCTCGCCCACGGGAGCTCGTGCTCGAGTCGGGCGGCCACCTGCAGGAGCAGATCCTCACGGCCGTAGGCCGCGACGAACTGCACGCCGATGGGCAGACCGTCGCCGCTGGTCGCCAGCGGCAGCGAGATCGCGGGCTGGCCGGTCACGTTGAAGGGCTGGGTGAGCTGGGAGTAGTGCAGTGTGGTGTTCTGCACCGCCATGAGGTCCTCGTTGTCCGGGGCCATCTCGCCGAGGCGAGGAGCGGGACGCAGACAGGTCGGGGTGACGAGCAGGTCGAACCCCGAGTCCCACCAGGTGGCAGCATCGCGTCGGAAGGTCATCATCGCCTGCTGGGCGGCGATGACGGCGGCCGGGGGGAACTGGGCGGCGCGGCGGGCGATGAAGGCGGTCCACGGCTCGACGTCGCCGTCGCCGATCGGCCGACCGATCTCGGTCTCCACCGCAGCGACGGCGGCGGCGGTCGCTGCGGCGAAGGCGGGCCCCCATGCGGTGATGCGCGCCTCGTCGAGCAGCACGGCCGGTGCTGCGGGTTCGACGTCGTGCCCCGCCGCGTCGAGCAGGCGGGCGACCGAGCGCACCGCCTCGGCGACCTCGGGATCGATGTCGGTGCCGGTGCGGATCGCTCGGTCGAGGAAGCCGATCCGAAGGACGCCGGGGTCGTGCCGCATCGTGTCGGCGTACGGCCCGGCGGGCGGCGGGGCGATGACTCCGTCGCCGGGTCGTGGACCGTGGGTGGCGTCGAGGATGGCGGCGCTGTCCCGGACGGTGTGGCACACCACGTGCTGCACACTGTTGCCCCACTCGTCCATGTGCGGCCCCATCGACATGCGACCCCGGCTGGGTTTGAGCCCGACCAGCCCGCACATGGCCGCGGGGATGCGGATCGATCCACCGCCGTCGCTGGCGTTGGCGGCAGGCACGACGCCGGCGGCCACGGCGGCCGCTGCGCCTCCGGACGATCCGCCCGGGCCGTGGTCGAGGTTCCACGGGTTGCGGGTGGGGCCGTAGGCCAACGGCTCGGTGGTCGCGGCCGCACCCATCTCGGGGGTGTTGGTGCGTCCGAACGACACGAATCCCGCCTCGCGGTAGGCCTCGATCAGGAACGAGTCACGGTCGGCGGTCGCGCCGTGGGTCTTCAGCGCCCGCACCCCCTGATGGTGTGGGCGCCCCGCCTCGCAGGCCCACAGATCCTTCATGAGCATGGGGACGCCGGCGAAGGGACCGCTCGGGCGCCGAGCGAGGGCGGCGGCCTCGGCGCGGTGATCGTGGATCACCGCATTGATCGAAGGATTGACCGCGTCGAGCCGTTCGAGGGTCGAGTCGAGGACCTCGATCGAACTCACCTCTCCGGCGGCGATGGCCGACGCCAGACCGACGGCGTCGAGGGCGGCGAGTTGACGCGAGCGTTCCGAGACCATCGCCGGAGGGTAGGCGGTCGCGGCCGGCACACGGAATCGGCGATCGTTCCGGACGCGGTACGCCGTACAGTGACCGCCATGACGAACCAGCTCGAAGAGGGTCTCGACGTCCAGCTCGATTTCGACAAGGTGGCCAAGATCGGCCGCGCCGGGCATCAGGTCGTGCCGGTCGTGCTGCAAGACGCCGACTCCGGCGACGTCCTCTTCATCGGATACGCCAACGAAGAGGCCTACCGCGAGACGCTGGCCCGTGGGTCGGCGGTGCTCTACAGCACCTCCCGGGACGTGCTGTGGCACAAAGGTGCCTCGTCGGGCGACGTCCTCGACCTGGTCGAAGTGGCGGTGAACTGTGAGCAGAACAGCCTGCTCTACAAGGTCCGCAAGGCCGGCACGGGCGTGTGCCACACCAAGGGCGCCGACGGTCAGACCCGGCAGACCTGCTACTACCGCACCGTCACCGATCCCGAGACCCTGCGGTTCGCCTGATGCGGATCCGGCCGTCGTTCGAGGAGTTCACCGCCCTCGCCGCAGAGCACTCGGTCGTTCCCGTCTGGGCCGAGGTGTTGGCCGATCTCACGACCCCGGTCGCCGCGTTCGCCCGGGTCGTGGGCGACGAGGAGGGCTTCCTCCTCGAGTCCGTCGACAACGGCGATCGGTGGAGCCGTTGGTCCTTCATCGGGCGGCGACCCCAGGGCACCCTCGTCTCGACGGGCGGGGCGCTGCGGGTGATCGGCGACCTCGGCATCGACATCGACCCGGCCGAGGGCATGCTCCACGCACTCGAGCGGTTGCTCGCCCATTACCGTTCACCGGAGCTCGACGATCTCCCACCGCTGCACGGTGGACTCATCGGCTACCTCGGGTACGACGTCGTGCGAGAGGTCGAGCACCTCCCCGACGTCCCTCGCGACGATCTGGGGTATCCCGACGCGGTCATCTCGATGATCGGCGAGCTCGCCGTCTACGACCACTGGCGTCAGCGGGTGACGCTGCTCGCCAACGTGATCGTCGGCGACGACACCGACCTGCGGGCGGCCTACGACGATGCGGTCGAGCGGGTGCACCAGCTCGCCGCCGACGGCGCCCGCGCCATCGACGAACCGTTGATGTCGTTGCCGGACCCCGACGACCCGTTGCCCGAGGTCACCTCGACGATGGGGGAGACCGAGTTCTGCGCCGCGGTCGAGGCGGCCCGCGAGTACATCTTCGCCGGCGACATCTTCCAGGTCGTGCTGTCGCAACGCTTCGACCTCCAGCTCGACGCCGACGCCTTCGACCTGTACCGAGTGCTCCGTCAGGTCAATCCGAGTCCATACATGTACTTCCTGCGCCACGCCGACCTCGAGGTCGTCGGTGGCTCGCCCGAGCCGATGGTGCAGCTGCTCGACGGCCGGGTCATCTCCCGCCCGATCGCCGGCACCCGCAAACGTGGCACCACCGAGGAGCACGACCGTCGCCTCGCCGCCGAGCTCGTCGAGCACCCCAAGGAGGTCGCCGAACACGTGATGCTCGTCGACCTCGCCCGCAACGATGTCGGGCGGGTGGTCGAGTTCGGGACCCTGCAGATCGACGAGATGATGACCCTCGAGAAGTACAGCCACGTGATGCACCTCACCTCCCAGGTGTCGGGTGAGCTGGCCGACGGCCGGACCTCGATCGACGTCCTGCGGGCGACCCTGCCCGCGGGCACGTTGTCGGGGGCGCCCAAGGTCCGGGCGATGGAGATCATCGACGAACTCGAACCGGTCAAGCGGGGGCCCTACGGCGGGGTGGTGGGCTATCTCGACTTCTCCGGCAACATCGACACCGCGATCACGATCCGCACCATGCTCGTCAGCGACGGCCGGGCCTCGATCCAGGCCGGCGCCGGGGTGGTGGCCGACTCCGTCGCCGCCGACGAACACCTCGAGTGCCAGAACAAGGCGAAGGCGCTGCTCGCCGCCGTGCCCGCCGCTCGCCGGATGACCGCCGCTCGCCAGGAGGCACGACGATGAGTGAGACCACCGAACGCGAGACGATCGCGGTCCACGGCCCCGATGCGGCGGCCTATCTCCAAGGGCAGATCAGCCAGGATCTCGATGCGATGGCGCCCGGTGAGACGGCGTGGTCGCTCGTCTTGCAACCGAACGGCAAGCTGTCGGCCTGGTTCCGTATCCATCGCGACGGCGACGAGGCCTTCCTGCTCGACATCGACGCCGGGCACGCCGACGTGCTCGTCGCCCGCCTCGAGCGGTTCAAGCTCCGCACCGACGCCACGATCGAGCCGACCGACCGCCGCATCCCCGATCCGGTGACCTGGCCCGGAGCCGACGATCCGTCCGACGAACGGCAGCGGATCCTGGCGGGTATGCCGCGGATGGGCGCCGAACTGGTCGACACGACCATCCCCGGGGAGGGCGGCCAGCGGCTGATCGACCTGTCGGTGAGCTTCACCAAGGGCTGCTACACCGGCCAGGAACTCGTCGCCCGCATCGACAGCCGCGGCGGCAACGTCCCCCGACCGGTCCGGGTGCTGCACGCCGACGGTCCGATCGAGGTCGGCGCCGACGTCCGTGTCGGCGACGATGTCGTCGGCACGGTCACGTCCGCAGCCGGCGACGTCGCACTCGCGCCGCTGATGCGCAAGGTCGAGATCGGGGATCGGGTGGAGGTCGCCGGCGTCGGCGCCGCGGTCATCGAGCCGGTGGGAAGCTGACGACGAGTTCGGCGCCGCCGAGCGCCGACCGACGAGCGGTCACCGCCCCGCCCATGCGCTCGGCGAGATCGCGCACGATCGCCAGGCCGAGCCCGCTGCCGGACTCCTTGATCGCCGGATTGTGCGTGGACACGTAGAGCCGTTCGAACACGTGCGGCAGGTCCTCGTCGGCGATGCCGGGGCCATCGTCGCCGACGGCGAGGTGGTGTCGGCCCTCGGCGGTCCACAGCGTCACGACGACCTCCCGGGTGGCGAACCGCAGGGCGTTGCTGACCAGGTTGCCGACGATCTGTGCGTAGCGGTCGGCATCGACCTCGGCCCAGCTCGCGGCGTCGGGCACTCGGCTCGTGAGGGTGATGCCGCGCTCGGATGCGCCGCGCCGCAGGCCGACCCCGGTCGCGTCGACCACGCCGTTGAGGTCGACGCGCTGGACGTCGAGCGGGAAGTCGGTGCGTTCCAGGCGGGCGAGCAGCAGCAGGTCGCCGACCAACCGCTCGAGCCGATTGGCCTCGCTCTCGATGACCGATCCGGCCCGGGCCGCATCGTCGACGGCACCGTCCGCCAGCGCCTCGGCGTAGCCCTTGATCGAGGTCAGGGGGGTGCGGAGGTCGTGGCTCACCGACATGAGGAAGTGCCGCTCCAGTGCCTTGGAGCGATGGAGGTTCTCCGCCATCGTGTTCACCGACTCGACCAGATCGGCGACCTCGTCCGCCGCCCCGATCCCGTCGGTGTCGATGCGGGCGTCGAGATCGCCGTCGGCGATCTTGGACGTGACCTCTCGGGCCGCGAGGAGGGGTCCGGTGAGACTCCGGCTGAGGCGTAGCGCGACGAGGGCGGCGACGATCACCGTTGCGCCGCCGGCCACAACGAACCACCGAAATGCGGGAAGTAGGATCGGGTCGGGTTCCTGGGTGAGCACGAGCAGCTGGGGGACCCCGGCCCGGTTGGTCGATCCCTTGGCCGCCCAGATGAGGTCGCCGTCACGGTTGGAGACGACCTCACCCGCCTGCAGACGATCGATGTCGAGTTCCTCGAGGGTGACACCGTCGGGCAGATCGCCGATCGGTTCGACTCCGCTGCGGGGCAGGATCAGCAAGCCGATGCCCTCGACGCTGATGCTCTCCGCCATGGCCTGCAGGCGCTCGCGAACGGTGGCGCCGTCGTCGTCGGTGCGCGTGGCGATCGTGAGCTCCGACAGCACGTCGCTGAGGGTCTGCACCTGGGCTCGGAGGTCGGCTTCGGTGTCGGCTCGGTCGTTGACCGCGGCGAGCACGATCGTGCCGAGCCCCGTCAGGACGAGTGCGGAGACGACCATCCCCACGATCGCGACGGTGAGGCGGCGTCGCATCAGTCGAGCCGGTACCCGACGCCCCAGACCGTCTCGAGGTGCAGGGCGTCCCCGAGCTTCTTGCGGAGCTGGCGGACGTGGACGTCGACGGTGCGGTCGTCGCCGATCCAGCCCTCGCCCCACACACCGTCGAGCAGCTGGCGACGCGACAGTGCCAGGCCCCGGTGCTCGGCGAGGTAGTGGAGCAGATCGAACTCGCGGGTGGCGAGGGCGACGGGCTCTTCGCGCAAGGCGGCCTCCCGTCGGGCCGGGTCGACGACCAGGTCCCAGCCGAGATCGATCGGTTCGGGCCGGTCGGTCGACGGTGAGCTGTCGCTGCGACGCAGGATCGCCTTCACCCGGGCGACGAGTTCGCGCGGCGAGAACGGCTTGGTCACATAGTCGTCGGCGCCGAGTTCGAGCCCGAGCACCCGGTCGACCTCGTCGTCTCGAGCGGTCAGGAAGACGATCGGGACGTCGCTGTCGGCCCGGACGGCACGGCAGACGTCGAGCCCGTCGAGCTCGCCGGGCAGCCCGACGTCGAGCAGGATCAGCTTCGGCCGGCGTTCGGCGATGACCTCGAGGGCCCGCTCACCGGTGCCTGCCTGGTAGGGCCGGTAGCCGTCGCGACGCAGATACAGCTCGACGAGGTCGGCGATGTTGGGGTCGTCTTCGACGATGACGATGACCGGCTCCTCACTCATGTCCGAGATCGTCCCTCACAAATGTGATGAAGGTGTGATGAACGGTCAAACAAGCCGTGAGCTGGCGCCTACGCTGCTCGCCGTGGGTCACTACGAAGTGCTCGGGGTCACGCCCGATGCGTCGATGGGCGACATCAAGAAGGCGTACCTCGCCGCGGCTCGAGACGCGCACCCCGACTTCCACAACCACTCCGATTCCGCCCGGCTGGCGGCCGAGGAACGGATGCGGGCGATCAACGCCGCCTGGGCGGTGCTGCGCGATGTCGACGAGCGGTCCTTCTATGACCGCCAGCGGCTCAAGGCCGAGCGCGCCGCTCGCCCGGGCCCCAAGTTCCAGGCGACGGCGACGGGCGAGCAGGCGTTCACCCCGTTCGACGACGGTGATGATGACGACGATCCCTTCGACGAGCGCGACGATCGCCCGATCACCGACAGCCGGCTGCCGCGATGGCTGACGATGCTCCCGGCGTGCCTCGTCGCCGGCGGCCTGCTCTCGCTCCTGTTCGGCGCGTTCGTCGGCATCCTCCCCCTCGTCAACCTC
>JBCCWI010000075.1:0-20417 GCA_039193795.1 Actinomycetota bacterium
ACGTCGTTGGGGATCTCCTCGGTGATGTTGAACACGATCACCTGCTCACCCACGTCGGGGTTCTCGTTGCGGATGTTGCGGCGGGCGTCGTCGAAGGACAGACCGAAGGTGGCGTCGCCGTTGTAGACCGCGGTGACCGCACCGTCGTGGCCGCCGGCGAACACCGGGGTGATGCCGCTGGTCGGATCGATGCCGAGGTCGGTGAGCTGCACCGCCGGGAAGATGTAGCCCGAGGTCGACGACTCCGAGGTGAACGCCACGGTGTTGCCAGCGACCGCCGAGAGGTCGCCGATGCAGGAGCTGCCGGGGCTGATCGCAGTGCCGTCGTCGGTGGTGTCGGTGAACTCCTTGCCGTCGTCGCCGAAGGCGATGCCGACCTGGAGGGCGACGGCCTCGAGGGCGTCGACCTGCACGATGTCACCGCCGTCGTTGATCAGCGCGGTACCGGACTGCAGGGTGCCTTCCTGGCAGATCGACGGATCGTTCGTGTACCACTGGCCGTGGTAGGTGGCCGACCCGAAGCGGATCGACTGGATGATCGCTTCGAGGTTGCCGAACTGCTGCTGGGCGAGCACGTAGCCGAACGGGCCGAAGGCGCCGAGGTCGGTCTGACCGGTGCCCATCGAGGTCACCAGCCCGGTGTAGTCGGTGGTGACGACGCCCTCGACCTCGATGCCGAGCGCACCGCTCAACACGTCGATGAAGGGCTGGATGTCGTCCTGGAGCTCGGCCTGGTCCTGGCTCGGCACGAAGCCGAACACGATCGACTCCGGCCAGTCGGCGGGAACGTCGGAGGCGTCGTCCTCGGCCATCTCCTCGTCGGCCATCTCCTCTTCGTCGTCGTCGTGATCGTGATCCTCGTCGTCGTGATCGTGATCCTCGTCTTCGTCCTTGGCCTCGTCGTCCGCGGCCTCGCTCGCGCTGGCCGATTCACTCTCGCTGGCGCTGTCGCTGGTGTCTGCCGCCTCGTCGTCATCGTCGCCACAGGCGGCGGCGATCATCGTGAAGGCGAGCAGGACGGCGAGTAGCCGCCACAGTTTCTTCGTCATGGTCCCTCCCAGGATCCGCACGTTTCGCGGACCTTACCGACGACTGCCTGTGGATTGCTTGGCGGACGTTGTTTCGTTTCAGATTGTTCGCACGGCATTCACGAAGGCCGGCCAGTCGACCACGTCGAGTGCCCCCTCGACCGGGTCGTTCCAGGGGCGAACGAAGCGACAGACCGTCGCATCGGGGTGGGCACGGGCGAGCGCCTCGAGGTTGTGCATCGCGTCCTCGAGGTAGACGTCGCACCCGGTTCGGGTCTTGTCGTCGAGGATGTGGATCTCGACGGTGGGCACCTCGAAACGCTCGAGCCAGTCGTAGGTGTCGTCGACGACGAACGCCGGCTTGGTCGTGACGATCACGATCTCGTGGCCGTCGCCGCGCAGCGCGTGCAGGGCATCGAGCGCCCCGTCGTAGGGGTCGAGGCCGTGGAACAGGCTGCGACCCTCCGCACAGGTCTCGGTCCAGTCCCAGAACTGATCCATCGACGTGAAGTGGGTGAGATCGACCGGCGCATCCCACTCGAGAACGTGGGCGGCGGTCAGTTCACGATCGATCGCGCCGAGGAAGTCGCGGTTGTAGCGCCATGTCCAGCCGGCGTTGAAGTCGGCGAGCACACCGTCCATGTCGATCCCGAGCCGCAGCGACATCAGCGGGCGCTCCCCACCGTCCAACCGAAGCGATGACGACCGGGTCGGACGACGAAGTGATCGAGCACGTCCGGGCCGCACGCCGCGGTGCCCAGCCCGCGCATCGCGACGTCGACGTGCACCTCCGTGGTCGGCGAGGGGTCGAGACCGGCGAGCGTCGACGCGGCGGTGAGTGTCGCGTCGTGGTCGGCCCGGGCGGTCATGATCAGTGGTCGGTCTCCGGCGAGGACGAGCCCTGCACCTGCGTCGTCGGCCAACGACAGCCATCGCGTGTCGACGTGGGCGCCGTGCTCCTGGGGCACGACATAGGGATGGAACTGTTCGGCGACGGTGCCGCTCCACCGGCCCACGATCGCGGCGGACCGTCGATCGGGGTAGGTCTCGTCGGGGCCCAGGCCGAACCACGTCAGCCGGTCGAGCGCGCCCGGGACCTCGAAGCGGACCCCGACCCGGGGCAGGTCGTGCCACTCCTGCGGCACGTCGATCTGCTCAGCGAAGGTGGCGACGCCGCCGGCGATGCGGATCCGGGTCCGGTGCATGGCCTCGGCGTCGGCGCCGACGAGCCGGCGGGTGATGGTGACGAGATCGGCACCGTCACGTCGGCGGCGGGTGACCGCATCGGTCTCGACGGCGAGCCGGTCGAGACCCCAGCGGAGCCAGTCGAGCCGAACCCCCTTGGCCTCCGACATCCACCCCTGACTCACACCGTCGTTGTCGGTCGGTGCCCGCCACAGCGACGCGGTGACGTCGCCGTCGATCACGAGCGCACCATCGATCGTGATCGCGTCGATCCCGGTGTCGGAGACCTCGACCTCGATCGGTCGGACTCGACGGGGCCGGGGCGGGGCCATCGGTTCATCGGTCATCGCGATCTGGTCCCACGCGACGACGTGCCCCTTCGGTGCCCAGATCGATGCGCGTCGGGTGACCCACTCCACGAGCAGATGGGTCTCTCCCTCCACCCTACGCCTGCCCGGCAGCGGGATCGAGACGGTGCGCGCCCCTCCGGCGGCCACGTCGACGTCGAGCTGCCCGCGGCCGACCCGCTTGCCGTCGGCCTCGAGCGTCCAGCGCAGCTGCAGGTCGCTGAGGTCGTTGAACGCATACCGGTTGTGCACCCTCACCCTGCGCCCGCCGACGTGTTGGACGGTGACCGGCCGAGCGCTCCAGGCGAGCTGGCGCATGACCGGGTGGGGGGTGAGGTCGGGGCCGACCAGACCGTTGATGCAGAAGTTGGCGTCGTTGGGTTCGTCGCCGAAGTGACCGCCGTAGGCCCAGTAGAAACGGCCGTCGGCGTCGTGCTCGGCGAGGCCCTGATCGCGCCAGTCCCACAGGTAACCGCCCGTGATCGCCGGTTCGCGCCAGAACAGATCGAGGTAGTCGTCGAGGGAACCGTTGGAGTTGCCCATGGCGTGGGAGAACTCACAGATCAGCATCGGGCGATCGTCGAGGCCGGTGCGTTCGGCCCACTGCGCCCACATCTCGACGTGGGCGATCGACGGGTACATCGTCGTCAACACGTCGTTCGACAACCGCTCGGACCGCGTCGGAGGACGCAACAACTCCTCGTCCTTCACGCCGCCGTAGGAGAGCCGCCACCGCTCCGCACCCTCGTGGTGCACGAACCGGGTCGGGTCGACGTGCTTCACCCATGCGGCGGCGGCGTCGTGCACCGGTGCATGGCCGGACTCGTTGCCGAGCGACCAGCCGATCACGCAGGCGAAGTTGCGGTCGCGCCGCACCAGGCGCCTGGTCCGTTCCAGGATCGCCCGCTCGTACCGGACGTCGTGGGCGAGCGAGACCTCGCGGCCGTGGCACTCCATGTTGGCCTCGTCGATGACGTACAGGCCGATCTCGTCACACAGCTCGAGAATGCGGTGGTCGTTCGGGTAGTGCGCAGTGCGGACCGAGTTGAGGTTGTGCTGCTTGATCAGCACGAGTTCCTCACGCATCTCCTCGACCGTGACGGTCTTGCCGGTGACCGGGTGATGATCGTGGCGGTTGACCCCGATGATCTTCACGTCGGTGCCGTTGATCCGGAGCCGACGATCGCCCAGTTCGACGCGACGAAAGCCCGTCATCGTGGCGTGGGCTTCGATCACCTCACCGTCGGCGCCGAGGAGTTCGGTGACGACGCGATAGCGATGCGGCGTCTCCGCGGTCCACGGGTCGATCCCGGGGTAGTCGACCGACAGCTCGGCGAGCGGTCCGGGATAGGTCACCGCGGTGAGGGTCTCCTCGAACTGCGAGCCGCGCCCGCGCTCGGCCACGGGCGCGGCGACGACACGCCCGATCCGGCGACCCCGCACGGTCTCCAGCCAGACCCGCATCGACTCGGCGCCCGTCGCGCCGAGCAGGCGGCCGGTCACCGAGAGCCGCCCGACCCCGGAGGCCGGCTCGAAGTCGGCATGGATGTGGAGGTCGTCGATCCTGGTGCGTCCGCGGGCTTCGAGGTGTACGGATCGGTGAAGGCCGGCGTGCCACCAGTGATCTTGATCTTCGATCCAGGTGGCGTCGGAGTACCGGATCACCATCACGGCCAGCAGGTTCTCCCCCCGAACGAGATGCGGGGTTAGGTCGAACTCCGACGGCAGACGCGAGTCCTTGCCCATCCCGACGAAGTGACCGTTGCACCACACGACCGCGACGCTCTCGGCGCCGCCGAGGTGCAGGACGACGTCGCGGCTTCGCCAGGCGGCTGGCACGCGAAACGTCGTGCGGTGCAAGCCGGTCGGGTTCCGCGGTGGAGTCCACGGCGCGTCGACATCGGGCCACGGCATGACGAGGTTCGTGTAGTGCGGCAGGTCGCCGGTGTCTTGGCGGGTCCAGCACCCCGGGACCTCGATCGTCCGCCAGCGGGTGTCGCCGGTGGCGGGCAGCATCCACCGGGCCGGTGCCGCCCCTGGCGAGTCGACGAGCTGGAATCGCCATGCACCGTCGAGCGATCGACGCCACGGCGTGCCGGCATCGGACCGAGCGGCGTCGACGTCGGGATACGGCTCCAGCGGCGGACGGGCCGGGAGACGGTTGATCTCGGTCAGTTCGGGCTGGAGAAGGGCGGCGATGTCGAGCACGCCGCCATCATGGCCGCTGTGGTTGACGCCCGGCGGATCATGCAGCAACGTCGAGCCGATGGCATTCGAGATCCTGCCGCCCAGCGACCCCGACCCCCCGAGGGCCGCCTTCGACGCGAGCGACGGGGCGCTCCATCGCGACGCCATCGACGCCTTCGCACGAGACGGCGTGGTCTGCCTGCGCAGCGTCGTGCCCGGCGCCGCGTTGGCGGGGCTCCACGACGGTTGCGTCCAAGCTCGGGCCGAGCCGACGCCGATGGCCTACGCCATCGGCGGAGACGGACCGTCGTTCTTCTACGACTTCGACGTCAGCGATCGCATCGAGGCGTTCCGCCGACTCCGAGACGAGAGCCCGATGGCCGGACTCGCCCGGCAGTTGATGGGCACCGAACGGCTGGCGCGCTACTTCGACAACTTGTTCATCAAGGACGGCGGCGGCGGAGCCGCGACCCCCTGGCACGAAGACGCGTCGTTCCAGCGGGTCAACGGCACCGACTCGATCAACTTCTGGATCGCCTTCGATCACATCCCCCGCCAGACCGCGCTGCAGTTCCTGGCCGGCTCGCACCGACGCGACGAACCCATCCACCTGATGGGCCACTTCGAGGACGGCGGCGCCTACGCCGGCGTCATCACCCGCGACCGAGTGCCTGCGCCTCCGCCCGAGGTGTTGGGAGACCGGTTCGAGCAGATCTGGTGGGAACTCCAACCCGGCGACGCACTCGTCTGGCGCCACCGGACCCTCCACGGCGCGCCGGCCAACACCCTCCGCACCGCCCGCCGGGCGATCGCCTACATCTGGCTCGGCGACGACGCCTACTACGACGCCGCGCCGGGTCGCGTCGATCCCGACTTCTCCGACGACTCGATCCCCGACGGCGCGCCCTTCCACAGCGACCGCTTCCCGCTCGTCACGCCCTGACACCGTCTGGCGGTGGTCCCCTTCCGCCCCTAGCGTCGGCCCATGCGCAACGCCTTGACGGAACGGTTCGGGATCGAGTTCCCCATCTACGCCTTCACCCACTGCCGCGACGTGGTGGTCGAGGTCAGCAAGGCGGGAGGCCTCGGCGTGCTCGGCGCCGTCGGGTTCAGCGTCGACCAGTTGAAGGTCGAGCTCGACTGGATCGACGAACACATCGGCGACAAGCCGTACGGAGTCGACATCGTCCTCCCGCAGAAGTACGACGGCGACGCCGGCGAGATGGATCTCGGCAAGCTCACCGGGCAGCTGACGTCGATGATCCCCGACGAGCACAAGCGGTTCGTGCGCGACGTGCTGACCGAACACGACGTGCCCGAGATGCCCGCCGACGAGGAACTCGGCAGCGGCCTGATGGGCTGGAACCGAGCGACGGCCGTACCCCAGGTCGAGGAGATCATCAGCCGACCCAACGTCGTGATGGTCGCCAACGCGCTCGGCACACCGCCACCCGATCTGGTGGAGATGATCCAGGCGTCGGGCCGGGCGGTGGGTGCGCTGTGCGGAACCCCGGCCCAAGCCAGCCGTCACGCGGCCGCCGGGCTCGACTTCGTCATCGCCCAGGGCACTGAAGGCGGCGGCCACACCGGCGACATCGGTTCCATGGTGTTGTGGCCCCAGGTGATCGACGCCGTCGCACCCGTCCCGGTGCTCGCCGCGGGTGGGATCGGCACCGGACGTCAGATGGCCGGCGCCCTCACGATGGGCGCAGCCGGTGTGTGGACCGGCTCGCTGTGGCTGGCGGTCGCCGAGGCGCACGGCTCACCGGCGCAGATCCAGACCTACCTCGATGCGACCAGCAAGGACACGGTGCGTTCGCGATCGTGGACGGGCAAGCCGTGCCGGATGCTGCGCAACGACTGGACCGAGGCGTGGGAGGCCGAGGACGCCCCGGAGACGCTGGGCATGCCGCTGCAGATGATGGCCGTGCGCGAGGCGATGGTGCGCAGCAACCGCTACCCCGACAAGGCCCAGGATGTCGCGTTCAGCCCGGTCGGCCAGGTCGTCGGCACGATGAACAAGGTGAAGCGATCGGGCGAGGTCGTCATGGACATGGTCGAAGAATGCATCGACCACCTCCAGCACGCATCGTCGATGCTCGAAGGCTGAGCGGCCCTCAACTGGGGGCGTTGGCCAGGCGCACGGCGCGGTCGCGCCAGGAGGCCGAATCGTCGTCCGGCCGGGGGTGGACGACAGGCGGCGGCAACGGCGGGCGCGCCGCTACGACGGCCGCACGCGCCGCCTCGAGCTCGATGCGAGCCCGTGACAGCTCGGGAAGGTCGGCCACGTCTCGCGACGCGTCCTGGTGACGTCGCCAGGCGACGAGCAGGCGATCGAACGCTGCATGGAACCGGTCGAGATCCATGGCCTCACGCTAGTGAACGCGCCGCGTCGTTCCCGGTCGCGACGTCCTCCTACCGCCGGGTAGCCGCACCGACGAATTCCTGGCACGCTAACGATCGTTCACTTCGCTCCTCCCCCAGGTGAGGGCGTACGACTTCAACCCCGGGGAGGGGCAATGGGCATTCTCGATGGCAAGGTCGCACTGGTCACCGGCGCAGGGCGCGGGATCGGGCGCGAGCACGCGCTGATGATGGCGTCGGAAGGCGCCAAGGTCGTCGTCAACGACCTCGGCGGCGACGCCAGCGGTGCCGGTGCCGACGCGACCCCGGCCCAGGAGGTCGTTGCCGAGATCGAGGCCATGGGCGGCGAGGCGGTCATCAACGGCGGCAACGTCGCGAAGTTCGACGAGGCCGGCGCGATGATCCAGCAGGCGATCGACACCTTCGGCGACATCAACATCGTCGTGAACAACGCCGGCATCCTGCGCGACCGCATGCTCTTCTCCATGAGCGAGGACGACTGGGACGCCGTCATCGCGGTGCACCTGAAGGGCACGTTCGGCCCGAGCAACCACGCCGCCAAGTACTGGCGTGAGCAGGCCAAGGCCGGCAACGACGTCTACGGCCGCATCATCAACACCGCCTCTCCGTCGGGCATCTACGGCAACGTCGGTCAGACCAACTACGGCGCGGCCAAGGCCGGCATCGCGTCGTTCTCGATCATCGCTGCGCAGGAACTCGTGAAGTACGGCGTGACCGTCAACTGCCTCGCCCCGACCGCGTGGTCCCGTATGACCGCGGATCTCATGGGTGGCGATGCGGCGCCCGAGGGTCTGCAGGAGCAGATCAGCCCCCGCTGGATCGCCGTCATCACCACCTGGCTCGCCTCGCCCGAGGCCCAGAACGTCACCGGCCGCTGCTTCGACATCCGTGGCGATCAGCTCGGTATCGCCGAGGGCTGGCACCTCGGCCCGGTCGCCACCCAGACCGACGACCCCGGCGACATGGGTCCCGTCGTTGCGGAGCTGATGAGCAAGGCGCGCCTCAACGCGTCGATGTCGGGCAAGGACCACGAAGGCCCGGGCTTCCCGAGCCAGAGCATCTGACCCGCGCACCCTTCCACCAATAGCGCAACCATCCGATTGCGCGTGTAGGGTGCGGGGCATGCGCTCGTTCAAACAGGTCGATGTGTTCACTGCGGTCCCGTATCGCGGCAATCCGCTCGCGGTCGTCATGGACGGAGACGGGCTCTCCACCGAGGAGATGCAGCGTTTCGCCAACTGGACGAACCTGAGCGAAACGACCTTCGTCCTCCCGCCGACCGACCCGGGTGCGGACTACCGGGTCCGCATCTTCACCACCGAGGTCGAGTTGCCCTTCGCCGGGCATCCGACGATCGGCACGTGCCACGCCTGGCTCGAAGCCGGCGGCGTACCCAAGACCGACGGCGTCGTCGTCCAGGAGTGTGGCGCGGGCCTGATCACCCTGCGCCACGCCGACCGGCTCGCCTTCGCCGCACCGCCACTCGATCGCAGCGGCCCGGTCGACGACGCCGACCTCGACGACGTGTGCGCCGTCCTCGACATCGACCGCAGTGCGATCGTCGACGCCGCATGGGCCGACAACGGCCCGGGCTGGATCGCCGTGCAGCTCGCCGACGCCGAGGCGGTCCTCGCGCTCCAGCCACAGATGACCGCACGACCGACGTACAAGATCGGTGTGGTCGGCGCGCATCCAGCCGGTCACGACGCAGCGATCGAGGTGCGGGCGCTGTTCAAGATGGGCGACGCACCGGGAGCGGAGGATCCCGTGACCGGCAGCCTCAACGCCGCGCTCGCCCAGTGGCTGCTCGGCACCGGCACCCTCACCGCGCCCTACCAGGCGATCCAGGGCACCGCGATCGACCGCGCCGGCCGGGTCTTCGTCGAGCAGGCCGACGGCGACATCTGGGTCGGTGGGGACGCCGTCACCTGCATCGACGGGGAGGTCGAGCTGTGAGCGACCGCACCTACCGCTTCGGGTTCCAGGAGACGGCGTCGGCCGATCGCGACGGGATCCGCGCCAACGCCCGGGCGGCCGAAGCGGCCGGCTTCCACGAGTACTGGTCCTCGGACCACATCGGTGCGGCCGACCCGTTCCTGCCGCTCCAGTACGCCGCCGACGCGACGACGAGCCTCCGGGTGGGCCCGCTCACACTCAACAACGAGTTCCACCACCCGGTGATGATCGCCCGAGCCGCTGCGACGCTCGACCGTCTCACCGGCGGACGGGCGGTGATCGGTCTCGGCACCGGCTACGCCCAGGGCGAGCACGACGCCGCCGCCATCACACTGCGGCCGCCCGGCGAGCGGGTGACGCGGTTCGGCGAGACCCTGCACGTGGTGCGGAGCCTGCTCGACGATGGCGCCTGCACCTTCGACGGTCAGCATCACCACATCGCGCTCGACGCCCTCGGGGTCGAGCCGGTGCAGTCCCGCCTGCCGCTCCTCGTCGGCGGCAACGGGCGACGGGTGGTCACCCTCGCCGGCCGCCACACCGACATCTTCCAGTTCACCGGGGTCACGTTCCTCCCCGACGGGCCCGACGTCAGCGGCATGGCGATGTCGGAACTCGTCAAGCGCCGGGACTGGCTCGTCGAGGCCGCCGGTGACCGGATCGACGACATCGAGCGATCGGCGCTGGTGCAGCGACTCGAGGTCACCGACGACCCGGGCGCGGTCCGCGACGAGATCGCCGAGCGGTGGGGCATGGAGCCCGACCAGATCGACGAGTGTCCCTTCGCCTTGCTCGGCTCGATCGAACAGATCGTCGACAAGATCGAGCGGCTGCGCAGCAGCCTCGGTATCACCCACTATGTAGTGCGCGACACCGAGGCCTTCGCACCGATCATCGACCGACTCCGCTGACGGGCACGAGACACCGTGCCGACGGAACCGTCGGGCCCCGCCGACCTACCCTGACCGGATGCTCTTCGGGTTCACCACCAGCCGGGTCGACGCCCACCCGGGTGCAACCGGGCGAACGAGCGATCCGCGGCGCACGATGGCGCTCCTCGTCGCGTTCCTCGCCGTCGTCGTCCTCGCCGTGGCGGGGGTGGCGCTGGCCGCGTGAGCCCGGCGGTGCTCAGTCGTAGCTGACCTGGCAGAAGCCGTGGTTGCAGTAGCCCATCGGGTTCCGGTGGAGGTATTGCTGGTGGTACTCCTCGGCGAAGTAGAAGGTGGGCGCGTCGACGATCGTCGTGGCGATCTCGCCGAACCCGGAGGCGCTCAACTTGTCCTGGTAGGTGGCGAGGCTCGCGGCCGCCGCATCACGCTGTTCCTCGGAGTAGATGTAGATCTCGCTGCGGTACTGGGTGCCGATGTCGTTGCCCTGGCGCATGAACTGCGTCGGGTCGTGGACCTCCCAGAAGATCTTGAGCAGATCCTCATAGGCGACGACGGCGGGGTCGTAGACGACTCGGACGACCTCGTTGTGGCCGGTCTTGCCGCTGCACACCTCTTCATAGAGCGGGTTCGGCGTGTAGCCGCCGGCGTACCCGACGGCGGTGGTGTACACGCCCTCGAGCTGCCAGTAGAACCGCTCCGCACCCCAGAAACAGCCGAGGCCGAACATGGCGACCTCGTGGCCGTCGGGCACGGGACCGTCGAGCGGGGTGCCGAGCACCAGGTGGGCGGGCTGGACAGGAAGGGCTTCGGGACGACCGGGCAGCGCCTGGTCGGGCTCGGGCATGGTCTGCTTGTCACGGCCGAACAACATCATCGCCTCCTTCGGCGGGGGATCTCTGTGACTGTACGTACTCCGGAAACGCTGAGAGAAGCCGATCCGTTCCCTTCTGTGAAGCTGGGCCGAACGACACCGATTCGCTCACGGGTAGTGACGTAGAGACGCATGTCTTGCTACTCTGCGTGACATCGGGTGGCGACCCGGAGGGAACCCATGACACGAGCGGTGAGCAATCTGTTGATCGTGCTGCTGATGGCGACGACCGTCACCGCCGTGCTCGCGTTCTCGTCCAACACCGCGCAGTTCGAGTCGCCCCCCGGCGAGACGACCGACGAGCGCGCGGAAGCGGCGGGAGGCAGCGTCGACGGCGCCGATCCGGCCGAGACCTTCGGGGGCCGGGCGGCCGATGCCCTCAAAGACGACGCCGAGCCGGCGGAGCGACCGGCCGTGCCGTCGTACCTCGATCCGGAGCCGATCGACGACGGGGTGGAGGTCGCCACGGGCGTGCTCGGCCAGACCGAGGTGCTCGACACCTCGTCGGAGTCGCTGGCCAACACCGGGCCGGTCGAGGCCAGCCAGTGGTTCGTGCTGGCCACGGGCGTGATCGCCGTCGGCGCCTTGGCCCGCAACGCCGGGCGCGACCACGCCGACGGCCTGCTCACCGTCCTGCCCTGAACCCCGCCGATCCCACGCGAACGGCGGGGGCGACGCGCGCCGCCTGGCGCCCCCGTTGGCCCGGCTGATCGCGCCCACGATCGACCACCCCTGATCCATCAATCTATCTCTATATAAAGATTTCTTGATCAATGCCGACACTCGTGCCATGGTGGAACCCATGGACGACCTTCTCGCCGAGCTCCGAGCCGCCGGAGAACCCACCCGGCTCCGCATCCTGCTCGCACTCCGCGAGACCGAGCTCAATGTCGGTGAGCTGTGCGCAGTCCTCGGCCAGAGTCAGCCCCGGGTCAGTCGCCACCTGAAGCTGCTCCTCGAAGCCGAGCTCGTCACCCGCACCACCGAAGGCACGAGAGCCTACTTCCGGCTGGCGGAACAGCCCGCCATTCGAGCGCTGCTCGACGCCGTGTTCGCCCGGGCCGAGGCCGATGCGCCACCGCTCGCCGCCGACCGGGAAGCGATCGACCGTGTCCGCGCCGACCGCGAGGATGCCGCCCGTCGCTACTTCGACGAGATCGCGGCCGACTGGGACCGCATCCGTCCGATGCACGTCGCCGACGAGGACGTCGAGGCGGCGCTGCTCGCCCACGTCGCCGGCCGACCCGTCGGACTGCTGGTCGACATCGGCACCGGCACCGGTCGCATGCTCGAACTCCTCGCTCCCCACGTCGACCGAGCGCTCGGCATCGACACCAGCATCTCGATGCTGCGCGGCGCTCGCGCCCACCTCGACGGGCCCGGGTTCGAGCACTGCACCGTCCGGGTCGGCGACGCGACCGACCTCGATCTCGAGACCGGATCGGCCGATCTGGTGGTGCTCCACCACGTGCTCCACTTCGTCGAAGACCCCGACCTCGTCCTCGCCGAAGCCGCGCGCATCACCGCCGCCGACGGCGAGGTCCTCATCGTCGACTTCGCCCATCACCAGGTCGAGGCGCTGCGCCGCGACTTCGCCCATCGCCACCTCGGCTTCGACGACGACCAGATGGTCGACCTCGGCCGGGCGGCGGGACTGCACGTCGAGGCCCTCGACGTGTTCGTCCCGGCGGACGCCGACGGCCCGGCCCTCCCCGTCCACCTCTGGCGAGCGACCCCGCTCTCCATCCACCAGCCGACCCCCATCGGGAGCACGACATGACCGAATCCACGAACGCCGACGCCACCAACATCGCCGAGACCGCCGAGCGTCTCGACCGGCGACCGTGGCTCGCCCGACCGATCCGCCGGCGCGCCGAGCTCTCGTTCGAGTACTTCCCCCCGACCTCGCGCACCGCGTGGAACCAACTGGCCGACACCTTCGAGCGGCTGGCCCCGTTCGAACCGGCCTACGCATCGGTGACCTACGGCGCCGCCGGCGGTTCGACCCGCCACGCGACCCAGCGCACGATCGAGACGCTGGCGGCAGCCTTCGACGTCGAGATCGCCGGCCACCTCACGGGTGTCGCCTCGACCCGCTCCGACATCCACCGGGTGGTCGACCGCTACGCGGAGGTGCCGATCCGCCGCATCGTCGCGCTCCGCGGTGACGCACCGTCCGCCCCCGACGGCCCCGTGCCCTGGGGGTATGCGAGCGCCGAGGAGCTGGTCGCCGGTCTCCGTGCCCGACCCGACGGTTCGACCTGGGACATCAGCGTCGCCGGCTATCCCGAGACCCACCCCAAGGCGGCGTCTCGCACGGCCGACCTTGAATCCCTGAAGCGCAAGGTCGACGCCGGAGCGGATCGGGTGATCACCCAGTTCTTCTTCGACAACGACGACTTCTTCCGCTTCGTCGACGACGCCCGGTCCGTCGGCATCGACGTCCCGATCGTGCCCGGCGTGATGCCGGTCCACGACTTCACCAAGGTCGCCCGGTTCTCCGAACGCTGCGGCGCCCGCATCCCCGACTGGATGCGGGACCTGTTCGCTCCGATCGACGATCCCGCCATCCACCGGATGGTCGCCGCGACCGTCGCCGCCGAGCAGGTCCGCGGGCTGATCGAGTGGGGTGCCCAGCACCTCCACGTCTACACGCTCAACCGGGCCGAGCTCACCGAGGCCACCCTTCGGATGCTCGGCTACACCGCCTCCACCGCCGACATCGTCGACCTCGAGCGCGGGGAGCGCCAGGTCGGGTGAGAACTCGACCTGACGGACCGTCAGGTCCGTCCCTAGAATGCCGTCATGCTCGACGTGGTCATCAAGGGCGGCACGGTTGTCGACGGCACCGGGGCCGAGGGGTACATCGCTGACATCGGGGTCAAGGACGGTCGCATCGTCGCGATCGGTCCGGCGTCGGAGGGCGGCATCACCGAGGAGGCGAGCGAGACGATCGACGCCACCGGTCAGGTGGTCTGTCCCGGCTTCGTCGATCCGCACACCCACTACGACGCCCAGATCTTCTGGGATCCGCACTCGACACCGTCGAACCTGTTCGGCATCACGTCGATGGTCGCCGGGAACTGTGGCTTCTCGCTCGCCCCACTCGGCGACGAGTCCGACGGTGAATACCTCAAGTTGATGATGACCAAGGTCGAGGGCATGGCCCTCGAGGCGCTCGAACAGGGGGTCCCGTGGAACTGGCTGAGTTTCGCCGAGTACCTCGATCGGGTCGAGGAGAGCGGCACCGCCATCAACATCGCGTTCATGGTCGGCCACTCCGCCATCCGCCGCACCGTCATGAAGGACGACGCCGTCGGCCAGGAGGCCACACCGGAGCAGCTGGCCCAGATGCGTCAGCTGCTGAAGGAGTCGATCGAGGCGGGCGGGTTCGGCTTCTCGACCGGCCGTTCGTTCACCCATTCCGACATCAACGGCAAGCCGGTGCCGAGCCGCTGGGCGGCGTGGGAGGAAGTCCTCGAACTGTGCGAGGAGACCTCACTCCACGAGGGCACCACCCTCGAATGGGTCGCCGACGGCTGTCTCAACGGCTTCGACGACGACGAGGTCGACCTGATGACCAAGATGTCGGTCACCGCCAACCGGCCGATCAACTGGAACGTCCTCACCGTCGACTCGGCCCGCCCCGAGGCGTACCGCAACCAGCTCGACGCCTGTGAGCGGGCCAATGCCGACGGCGCCAAGGTCGTCGCCCTCACGATGCCGATCCTCGTCGGCATGAACATGAGCCTCGGCTCGTTCTGCGCCCTCTTCCAGCTGCCGGGCTGGATGGACTTCTACAACCTGTCGATCGAGGATCGCATGGAGAAGCTCCGCGACCACGCGACGGTCACATGGCTCGAGAACCAGGCGGCGCTTCCCGAGGCCGGCGTGTTCTCCCGACTCACCGGCTGGGACAACTACATGGTCGGCGACACGTACTCCGAGGCCAACGAGGGCCTGAAGGGCCGCACCGTGGGCGACATCGCTCGCGAGCGGGGTCAGCGGGCGTTCCACACGATGGTGGAGATCTCGCTCAACGACGATCTGAAGACCGTGTGGTGGCCGCTGCCCACCGACGACGATCCCGAGTCGTGGCGTCTCCGGGCCGAGGCGTGGGAGCACCCCAACGTGATGATCGGCGGCTCCGACGCCGGTGCCCACCTCGATCGCATGGCGGGTGCGCCGTACACGACCGCCTGGCTCAACGACTGCATCCACGGCCGTCAGCTCACGACGATGGAGAACGCGGTCCGTCACCTCACCGACGTTCCGGCCCGCCTGTTCGGGTTCACCGAGCGGGGGCGCATCGCCGAGGGGTGGCACGCCGACATCGTCGTGTTCGACCCCGAGACCGTGGGCGCCACCGCCGTCGAGCTGGTGTTCGACCTTCCGGGCGAGTCGAAGCGTCTCTGGAGCGAGGCCACCGGGATCAGCCGAGTGCTCGTCAACGGTGTCGTCGCGGTCGCCGACGGCGAGGCGACCGGAGCGATCCCGGGCAAGGTCATGCGGGCCGGCATCGACACCGAGACCGTCACCGCCGGCAGCTGATCACGCCCGGGTCAGCTCGTAGGCACGCGTGCAGGTTCGCGGATGCCGACTCCCGCCGCGCCGCCTCTTCGCGACACCACGCCCTGCGTCACGAAAATGCGAAGCAGCCAGATCGGCCGATGGCCGAGGACTACGTTCCGGCCCATGGCTCCCACACCCGAACCGCTCGAACTCGGCCTCTTCTCCATCAGCCTGAAGGTGGCCGACCTGGACGCCTCCCTCGCCTTCTACGCGGCGCTCGGCTTCCGCGAGCTCGGCGGCGAAGGGCAGTGGCGCATCATCGGCAACGGCACCACGAAGCTGGGGCTCTTCGCCGAACACCTCGAAGGCAACATCCTCACCTTCAACCCCGGGATGGCCCAGGACTACGAACCCGACGGTGACGGACTCCCCGAGCCGCTGCCCGACTTCACCGACGTACGCGAGATCGAGCGGCGGCTCACCGGTGCCGGCATCGAGCTCACGAAGGGGACCGAGACCGACAGCGGACCCGACCACATCCTGGTGACCGACCCCGACGGCAACGTGTTGATATTCGATCAGTTCTACTGAGCCGGCGCCTCAGCGCCAGACGGCCACCAGGTCGTCCGTCGTGGTCAGCGTGGCGAGCAGGCCGATCGTGTTGTCCATCACGGTCTCGCCGTACTCGACGGGTACCCCGACGACCGCGTCTCGGGGCACGACGACCTGGTACCCGAGGTCGACCGCCACCAACACCAGGCCGAGGATCCCGATGTTGATCGAGTTGCCCACCGCCACGACCGTGCAAACCCCACAGTTGCGCAGGAGCTGATCGAGTTCGGTGGCGACGAAGGGGGTCAGTCCGTGGCTGCGGGCGACCACGAGATCCGCCGGGTCGCGGCCGACCTCGGCGATCAACTCGGTGCCGGGCGCACCGATGTCGAGGCGGTCGCCGTTCAGCTGGGCCGATGCCCCCAGGATGCGGGCGTTGGTGACCGACCCCTTCCGGTCGCTGCGGAACTCCGCGGTGCAGTGCACGACGGTCGCACCCACCGCACGTGCGGCATGGCACACCCGCCCTGCGTTGGCCGCCAGATCGACCGTCGCGGCGGCGTCGCGCAGGTGCGGAAGGGCCGCCAGATCACCGACCACCCCGCGCTGGAGTTCCATCGTGATCACCGCCGTCGACGCCGGGGTCAGCAGATCGCTCAGATCCATGGGCGTGATCATCGCGAAAATTGGGCCTTCTGACCCCCTTCGTGGCGCATCTTCCCCTACACCTCGCCGCCGAACGGACCGAAACCACTGAGACGAAGCACTGTGGTCGCGCCGACCACGGGCGGACCTCGCGGAGGAGGTGTGTTTCATGTTGCAGCCGACCGGCAGCGTGTATCTCGACGCACCCCGACCGCCGAGTCGTCGACCCGCTCCTGAGCCGACCGGACCGCGGGTGGTCGTTTCGGCCGTCCTGGCGGCGGTGGGCCTGGTCTGCTTGACGATCGCCGCCACCCTCGGACTGTTCCGAGCCCTCGTCCACGACCCGGACACCATCATGGGATCGATCGACGAGGCGCTCGACGACCCGGCCGGTCGCGCCGACTTCGAGGCCGAGATCGCCGCCGCGATCGGCGGCACCATGTTCGGCGAGGAACTGAGCCAGTCGTTGGCGGCCTATGGGATCGACGTCGACGCCGAGGCCGAGCGCATCGCCCCGATGGTGCTCGACGACGCCACGTTCCGGGCCGCCCTCACCGATCTCGTCATCACCACCCACGACCGGGTGGTACTCGAATCCACCGACGAGCCGCTCGACATGACGGCGATCACGTCGGCCGTGCGAGCGATCATCGTGCGCGAGATCCCCGAGGCCGACGCCGTCCTGCCCGCGTCGAGCACCCTCTACATCGTGACAGCGGACCAGATCCCCGACATCACGGCGCCGATCGATCTGCTCGATCGTGCGGCGCTGGCGGTCGCGATCGGCGGGCTCCTCCTCCCGCTCGCCTACCTGGCCCATCCCGAGCGGCACCAGGTCGTGCGCTGGCTCGGACGTTGGCTCCTCGTTCTCGGCGTCGTCGCGGGCGGCGCTGCACTGGGTCTGCCGTGGATGGCCTCGCGGGTCACCGGGTCCGAGCTGGTCGAGATCGCCGTCCGGGATCTCAGCACCAGGCTGCTGGCTCCCGCCGCGGTCGCCGGCATCGTCGGAATCGGTCTCGTGTTCACCGCCTCGATGCTGCGGAGCCGCCAGCCCTCCTCCGTCGCCGACGTCGGCGTCGCCGCCGCCCTCGGAGGGCTCGACCACGCCTGGACGATCCCGACCACCGAGACCAAGGAGATGGAGCTCGCCCAACGCGGCTTGGTCGACGTCAGCCATCCGCTGACGAACATCTAGGCGACGGCGACACCCGACCGGAACGCATTACGACCCGGCGACGGTTCGGTGACGCAGCGTGGTCGGGGTCAGGCCCAGCTCTAGGATGCCGATTGCCTGCGGGAAGGCGACCCGGGAAGGACTTCCTGAATCATGAGACGACTGACGTTGGGGCTCGCAGCCCTCGTTCTGTTCGCGACCGCATGCGGCTCCGGTGACGCCGACGACGCGCAAGACGTGATCGCCGGCCTCGACCTCAGCGTCGGCGAAGCCGCGTGCTTCGAAACCGAGTTCGACGAACGCGGCCTCGACATGGATGCACTGTTGACCGCCGACCGCGACGACCTGTCGGCCGACGAACTCCAGGCGGTGCTCGACATCTCCGCAGCGTGCGCCGGAGCCGGCGAGGCCGCGTCGACCGACGACGGATCCGACGACGATGCCGACACCGACGACGCCGACACACCCGACGACGACGCCGACGCCGACGCCGACGACGAATCGGACGAATCGGACGAACCCGAGACCACCGAACCCCCGGCCGACAGCGATCGACGGGGCTACTCGGATCTGAACGGCTTCGAGCAGGCGTTCGTCGACGGGCTCGTCCAGAGCGGCGGCACCGTCGAGATCGGCATCTGCATGCTCGACGAGTTCGACGAGGCCGGCATCTCCCTGCTCGACCTCGCGGAGCTCGGGCTCAACGACGACGCCGAACCCGACGGCGACTTCCTCGCCGCCATCCTGCGCTGTGGCGACGAACTCGCCGACGCCGGGATCTTCGACACCGACGACTTCTTCGGCGGAGCCGACGGGGTGACCTACGGCGACAACCCCGAACTCGACGCCCTCTGGGACGCCTGCGCCGCCGGCGACGCCGTCGCCTGCGACGACCTCTACTTCCAGTCGGCGATCGGCTCCGACTACGAGGCGTTCGGCTCGACCTGTGGCGAAACCGACATCGGACGCTTCGGCCGCTGCTCCGTCGTCGGCGCCGACACCTACGGCGACGACCCCGGCCTCGACGCGATGTGGGACGCCTGCGCCGCCGGCGATCTGGGGAGCTGCGACGACCTGTTCTTCGCGTCGCCCGTGGATTCGGTCTACGAGGCCTTCGGTTCGACCTGTGGCGAGACCACCACCGAGCAGTACGGCGGCTGTGGCAGCGCGAGCACCAGCGACGCCAACACCTACGGCGACGACGCCGAACTCGACGCCCTCTGGGACGCCTGCGCCGGCGGCTCGCTCGAAGCGTGCGACGACCTCTACTGGGCGTCGGGCGTCGGCACCGTGTACGAGTCGTTCGGTTCCAGCTGCGGCGAGACCACCACCGAGCAGTACGGCAGCTGCGCCCTCGACGCCACCGGCGCCGAGAACTACGGCGACGACGCCGAACTCGACGCCCTCTGGGACGCCTGCGCCGGCGGCTCGCTCGAAGCGTGCGACGACCTGTGGTTCAACAGCGGGATCGGAAGCGGCTACGAGTCGTTCGCCGAGAGCTGCGGCGGTCTCTCGACCGACCCGGTCTACGGCACCTGCGAGTCGACCTTCGGTGGCTGATCGACCGGCCTGATCGGTCGACCGAGTGGCCCTAGAGGGTCGCTCGGTCGGCCGGGGCCGTGTCGAGCTCGAACGCCTCGTGGAGGACGGCGACGGCCCGCTCGGCCTGATCCTCGCGAACGACGCAGGAGATCCGGATCGCCGAGGTCGAGATCATCTCGATGTTGATTCCGGCGGTCGAGAGCGTCTCGAACATCGTCGCCGCGACACCCGGGTTGGTCTGCATGCCGGCACCGACGAGGCTCACGCGGGCGATGTCGCCGTCGGTGATGCACTCCCGGCCGCCGAGCTCTGCCAGCTTGGATTCGACCGTCGCACACGCCTGATCGACCTGCTCGTGGGGCAGGGTGAAGGAGATGTCGGTCGTGCCGTCGAGCGACACGTTCTGCACGATCATGTCGACGTTGGCCTCGGCGTCGGCCAACGCCCGGAAGAGCTTGGCGGCGACACCCGGCGTGTCGGGCACGTTCGAGACCGTCATCTTGGCCTCGGAGGTGTCGTGGGTGACGGCGGAGATGATCGCGTTTTCCATGGAGGTCTCCTCGGACACCCAGGTTCCGGGTACCCAACTGAAGGCGCTACGGACGTGGAGTTTCACGCCATAGCTGCGGGCGAGTTCGACGGACCGCATCGCCGGCTTCGGGCAGCCGGTGGCGGTCATCTCGAGGAGTTCGTCGAACGAGATCTGTTCCATCTTGCGGGCCTCGGGGACCAGCCGTGGATCGGTGGTGAACACGCCGGGAACATCGGTGTAGAGCTCGCAGGCGTCGGCACCGAGGGCGTGAGCGAGCGCGACGGCGGTCGTGTCGGAGCCTCCGCGCCCGAAGAAGGTGACGTTCTTGTCCGTCGACACACCCTGGCTGCCGCCGACGACCGGGACCTTGCCGGCGTCGACCGCGTCCTTGATGCGAAACGGTGTGACGTCGAGGATCTTGGCGTTGCGATGCGTCGTGTCGGTGATGAACCCGGCCTGGCTGCCGGTGAACGACTCGCTGACGACACCCAGATCGGTGAGCGCCATCGCCACCAGGGCGCACGCCTTGCGCTCGCCGCCGGTGATGAGCATGTCCATCTCGCGGCCGGGCTTGGTGCGACTCACATCGTCGGCCAGGCGGAGGAGATCGTCGG